>JAABSU010000312.1 GCA_011390265.1 Spirulina sp. | reverse complement strand
TGTGCTGATAAAACCCTAGCGATGCGGGCGGCGGGGGGGCTGTTGGAATACATCGAAGACACCCAAAAGGACAACCGCGCCCCCCTGCAACCCCTGAAAACCTATGCGATTACCGATTACCTGATCCTCGATCCCCAAACCCGGCGCAATTTGGAATTAACGCAGACGGTGCGCGATCGCCAAACCACTGGCTCCTTACTTTGGGCTTTAGATCGCACCAATACCGCCATGGGGAGCCGCGCCCTGAAACGTTGGTTCCTCGAACCGCTGTTAGAACCCCGTGGCATTCTCGCCCGCCAAGAGACGATCGCCGAACTGATTGCCCACAATAGCCTCCGGGAAGATCTCAAAACCCTATTGCGCCAGTTCTACGACCTCGAACGCCTTAGCGGTCGGGCCGCCTCGGGCCGGGCTAATGCGCGGGAATTGGTGAATTTAGCGGATTCCTTGGTGCGATCGGTGCAATTGGCCAGCCTTGCCCAACAGGGCCAATCCCCCTACCTCAAAGCCCTCCACCAGATCCCCCCAGCCTTGGAGCAGGTGGGGCAATACGTCCTCGATCGCATTGCCGAAGCTCCCCCGTTGCACATTAAAGAGGGGGGCGTGATCCGCGATGGTGTTGATCCTCGGTTGGATCAGCGGCGATCGCAATTGGCGGCGGATCAGGTGTGGTTGGCGGAGTTGGAAATTCGCGAACGGGAACGGACGGGGGTGAGTAAGCTCAAAGTGGGCTATAACAAAACCTTTGGCTATTACCTCACCCTGCCCCGCGCCCAAGCCGCCGCCGCCCCCGCTGACTACACCCGCAAGCAAACCCTCGCCAATGAGGAACGCTACATCACCCCCGAACTGAAGGAGCGAGAAACCCGCATTCTCACGGCTCAGGATGATTTGAATGAGATTGAATATGAGATTTTTCAGGAATTGCGGGGCATGGTGGGGGAACAGGCCCAAGGGATTCGGGATGTGGCGCGGGCGGTGGCGGCGGTGGATGTGTTGGTGGGGTTGGCAGAGGTGGCGATCGCCTACAACTATTGCCGCCCCACAATCACTTCAGGGCGAGAAATTGAAATTAATCAAGGTCGCCATCCCGTCGTTGAACAACGTTTAAAACAGCAGTTTTTTGTCCCCAACTCGACACAAATGGGCTACGATGCCCAAAGGCAAGATACCCCCGATTTAATCATTCTCACTGGCCCCAATGCCAGCGGCAAAAGCTGCTACCTGCGCCAGGTGGGGCTGATCCAGATCATGGCCCAAACCGGGAGTTATGTACCGGCGCAGGGGGCGACGTTGGGAATATGCGATCGCGTTTTTACCCGTGTGGGGGCTGTGGATGATCTGGCCACGGGGCAATCGACGTTTATGGTGGAAATGAACGAAACCGCCAACATTCTCAACCATGCCACGGCCAAATCTTTAGTCTTACTGGATGAAATTGGCCGGGGAACGGCTACCTTTGACGGCCTTTCCATTGCCTGGGCGGTGGCGGAATATCTCGCCCAAGCCATCCAAGCCCGCACGATTTTCGCCACCCACTACCACGAACTGAATGAGTTAGAAACCCTCTGTCCCAATGTGGCTAACTATCAAGTTACCGTTAAAGAATTGCCGGATAAAATCGTTTTTCTCCATGAAGTCCATCCCGGCGGCGCAGATCGTTCCTATGGCATTGAAGCCGGTCGCCTCGCGGGGTTGCCGGATGTGGTGATTCAGCGAGCACATCAGGTGATGGGTCAAATTGAAAAGCACAGTAAAATTGCCGTCGGCCTCCGTAAAAGCAACCCCAAACGTACCGTCAAAAACTGGTCAGAGCCATCAGAGCCTACCCCAGAGCGCGATCGCGGGGTCGAGCAGTTGGATATTTTTGGTTAGTTCATGCCCCAATCCCTAGGGGTGCCGTTCACTGGCCGGGGAAAGGGTCATGACGGGGCACCTACATTTTCAATGATATCGGGCACCAGCGCAACGTCATAGACCCATCGCTTCACTGAAATTTACGTTTTTTTCTTGCGTTTTGTATCGTGTTCAAGCAATTCATGCAGCGCTTCATCAAATCATTCATCAAATCAACAGCTTGTTGATCACGATGAGCCTATGAGCAAAGTGCTTAAACCCAACCTCGATCAGAGTTGCTCAAATTCAATAGGCTCAACTTGAGGTCATTGTCATGGGTTGACAAGATAAAACCAAAGCCGCAGCTAAGAATATTGAAGGTGATGTTCAGGAAACGGTGGGTGATCTGACTGACAATTCAGGGCAGTTCGCTGTACCCCTGAACGGCACAACTTAGGTCAAGGTTAAAAGTTCTATTTTGGAGTTAAAAAGGATGTTTTCAAAGCGTCAAATGCGTAAGTTTTTTCTAGCAATGGGTGTAGCAATTATGATGGCAACGACCTTAGCCTTTGATTTTGGTAATTCTGGAAGCTGGGCCGCTACATTAGCGCCCAATCAGATGCTTGGACAACTCGCCACAGGTGCGCCTGTCGCTTTGTTTTCAGGCGCAAATTTTTTGCTGGCTTTAGTGGCAGGGGTGGTAATGGCCTTTGCCTTTCAACTGCTCTTTGCCAACCTGGCGATCGCCGTTATTGCCGGCCCGGATAGTCCATCAAGTTCATCGAATCATAGTGATGCTGAAAGCCTCGGCGATACCGTTCGTGGCATTGAAACTAAGGTTGGATTGGGTCTACTGATCAGCATTAGTATTGCCCTCTTTGCCGCCTGTTTTCTCGCGGTTAAACTCAGTTTATTGAGCAGTCCTGGACTGGGGGCCATTACCGGAGTGATCA
>JAABSU010000311.1 GCA_011390265.1 Spirulina sp. | reverse complement strand
CGCGTAATCGTGACGCGGGTGGTGCCGATGGTGCTGGCGAGGGTTTGGTGGGTGAAGCGGATCGGCAGTTTCACCCAAGGTTGCCCCGGCTGGCTTTCCCCCAATTCCTCCCGCAACAGGATCAAAAGTTGGATTAAGCGATCTTCTACTCGCCGTTGACCGGCGATCGCCAAAATCGCCTCCGTCTGTTGCAACCGTCGCCGCGTACCGTGCAACACCGACCGCATCAACACCGCCGAAGCCTCAATCTCCTCGAGGCTAAACCATTGCAAATACACATCCCCGAGGGCGATCGCATCATAAACCGTCAGGCGCGTAAACCAGGAGCCAACAAATTCGTAGGGCCGCACCCACCCTAAAATCACCTCATCCCCACTCAATTGGCTCGTGGTCAACTGAATAAAACCACAGCGCAACAACCACACCCCCTGCTCATCCAGGGGAATCAAGTCACAACGGCGGAAGGGATGGAGGCGACGCTGTTCGTAGGGAAAATCTGTGAGGGGATGGGTGAGGTGAGGCGGATTTAAAAGGGGGATACCCATGGCTGAATTGGGGAGCGAAAGGGCTAACTGCGGCCATTAATAGCATGGGTTTTTCAGGACTGGGTAAAGGCCAGGTTAACGAACGCCGATCCCCCTCAATCCCCCTTAAAAAGGGGGAAGAAAAGCAGATCCCTTTTTAACGGTGTAGGGGCGAAAGATTATTCGCCCCTACTGGGTTTGATTATGGATGAAATGGACGCAACTGGGTTCGAACCAGTGACCCCTACGATGTCAACGTAGTACTCTAACCAACTGAGCTATGCGTCCTTAGCGATTAACTACGATAACATACATTTTGGCCCTGGGCTACCCTTGGGCGCGAAAAATTGCCAAATTTGCTGCTCTGCCATGACCCTTTCCTTCGGCAAAGTTTATCTTGTTGGGGCGGGCCTTAATGCCGCCACCCTCACCCAGCGGGGTTTGGCCCTGATCCAAGCCGCTGATGTGATTCTCTATGATGCCCTCCTCGATCCGGCATTGCTGGCAACGGCTCGCGCTGATTGTCGGCTGATCCCGGTGGGGAAAAGGGGCGGTGGAGTGAGTACGCCCCAGGCGGAAATTAATCAGTTGTTGGTGCAATATTGCCAAGCGGGTCAGCAGGTGGTGCGGCTCAAGGGGGGAGATCCGGGGGTGTTTGGGCGATCGCTCCCTGAAATTCATGCTCTCCAGGCCGCAGGCTGTGCCTGGGAATGGGTTCCGGGGGTGTCCACCGCCTTAGCGGCCCCCCTGTTGGCGGGGATTCCCCTCACGGATCAGGCCTATAGTTCCGGTTTTGCGGTGATGACCGCCCATGATTTGGATCGCCTCCCTTGGCCGGCCTTGGCCCAGTTGGAAACCCTTGTGTTTTTAATGGGGGGGCGGAATTTAGGGGGGATTGTGGCGCGGTTACAGGGGGCGGGGGTTCCGGGAGAAAGGGCGATCGCCATCATCCAGGCCGCTGGCTCCCCGGCGCAACGGGTTTGGCGGGGAACAACCGCTGATATTCTAGAACAGGTGGCGGGGGTGTCTCTGTCGCCCTGTGTGATTGTCGTGGGGGATGTGGTGGAATTGCAGCAAACCAGTGGCGGCCCGTTGGCGGGAAAACGCATTTTAGTGACCCGGGCGGCGGAGCAGGCGAGCCATTTTCGCGATCTCTTGGTGAATTTAGGGGCGCAGGTGGTGGAAATGCCCGCCTTGGAGATTCAGCCCCCCCGGTCTTGGGCGGCCTTGGATGAGGCGATCGCCCACCTCGATCAAGTCCATTGGCTCCTCCTCACCTCCGCCAATGGGGTGCAAGGTTTCTTTGAACGCCTCAAACATCAGGGTTTAGACAGTCGCGCTTTGGGGAATTGTAAAATTGCCGTCGTCGGCCGCAAAACCGCCCAAACCCTGGCCAGCTACCATCTGCAACCGGATTTCATCCCCCCGGATTTCATCGCCGATGCCCTGATTGAGCATTTCTCAGAGGCGATCGCGGGTCAAACCTTCCTCTTTCCCCGCGTCGAAACCGGCGGCCGGGATGTCCTAGTGAAAGCCTTTCGGGAACAGGGGGCGACGGTGTGGGAAGTGCCGGCCTATGAATCCGGTTGCCCTACCACGTTGGCCCCCGCTGCCCGCGCTGCCTTGGAAGCGGGAACGATTGAGATCATCACGTTTGCCAGTTCTAAAACCGTCACCAACGCCCATCACCTCCTCCAGGAAATCCCCCACTGGCCAAGGTTATTGGCTCCGGTCAAAATCGCCTCCATTGGCCCCCAAACCTCCCAAGCTTGTCGGGACTGCTTTGGTCGGGTGGATATTGAGGCGCGATCGTACACATTGGAGGGATTAGGGGAGGCGATCGCCGCTGCCACCCAGATGTAGGGTGGGCAATGCCCACCGACTAAACAAGGCAAAAAATTGAGCAGCAAAGACTGAGGAGCGAAAAATTTTTGTGCCTCCGGCAGGCTTACGCCAACGCCCCTACACTTCCCACTCCCTACTTCTCCAACCGCACCACATACCACTGCAAATAAGCCCCCGGCCCCAAATCCAACTCACAACCCGTTTCCATCAAATGGCGGGCTTGGTCGGCTCGGGATGTGAACTTTTCAAGCTCACGGGGCAAGGGATCAAGATCCGCCAGAATCCCCTCCAGCTTGGCCTGTAACTCCCCCGCCATCAGGATCACCTCCTCCGGCTGATCCGAAGCCAACACCACATAGGCATCCTCTTGATACATAATTCCATCCGCCATCCTGCCCCCCGCTCAAGCCTAGCTCTCTAAAATG
>JAABSU010000310.1 GCA_011390265.1 Spirulina sp. | reverse complement strand
AGGAGCCAGAGGGCGGCGAGGGGGATGGGTTGATTGAGGGTGAGGGCGGCAATGGCCAAACCATAGCCCCCCAAAATCGGCAAAATCAGATTATGACTGAGCAGGTAAAGCACCGTCTGCTTTTTCAACCATTGGGGGCAAAAAAATTCCACGCCCATCAAAGCCTGATAACCCCAGAGGAGAGCTAACACCACCAGTAGATAGGGGCTGATCAGCAGTGCCAAGATCACCTGTAGCCCGCGAGTCACCCCATCGAGAATCTTCAACTCGCTCAATTGCACCAAGCCACGGGGAACGGGCCGCTCTGGGCGGTAGCGGCAATCTTCCCCGTAATCTTTAAATTCATCAGCAATGCGTAACTGGAGGAATGTGCAGAAAAAACTCAGGAAGGCGACAAGGTGCGATCGCCCCTGCCAACCTGCCCCCGCCAGCACCGCCGGATAGCCCACCATTGCCACAGCAAACAGGCCAATTAACAGACCATTGGCCACCAAAGGAAACCGCTCTTTTTGGTAGATCCACCACCGTTGCGCCTGCAATGCGATGCTCATGAATCTGCTGAAGCGGGGGCGAGGGTTTGGGCCGCTTCAATTTCCGCCGTTGTCCAGCCTTGTTTGAGGAGGCGACGTTGGATTTGGTCATCGCTATAGCCTTTGGCGGTGGCTTGGCTGATATAGCGATGGAGGGCCTGGGTGGTGGGGGACTGGCTAGCGGTATCCTGGGACTGTCGTTGTAACCGCGCTTCTAAGGCGGGCCACTGCCAACCGATCCATTTTTTCCCCGCCAAATAAATCGCCATCAACAGCGAGAGGGTCAAAATCCCCACCAGCCAAGCCAGGGGAAGCCAAATCACCAAACTCATCCCGAACGTACAAACCACAGACATCACAAACAGAATCGCTGCACTGGTGAGATCGCCCACGGCAATCACACCAATAATCGCCGTCATGACGATTCCCACGGGCAACGCCACGACCATCCCCAAAGAGAGTACCAGTTTCCAAAGATTCTGTTGATTGTCCATCGTGGCAATGTTTTAAAAAGAAATTGGGGTCGTAGTTGTGTTTGGGAAAATCCCATGCTTTCCAAATCTTAAGCCGAACCGATGCGATTTTCACCCCCATGGTTCCAGGATTCTTGCCTTCACTGATCACCGACAGCGGAGTGCTAGCTGGGATTAGCGATCAAAACGACGGAGCACGGCGAGATCCTCTGCATCGAGTTCTACGGGTAAACCACTGCGGATCAGTTCGGCAAAATCCTCATTAGGAACCATAAAACAAAGGGCATAGAGGCGGCCGGGGCCGGTATTGTGGATTTCGTGGATGCCGGTGGGGGGCACAAGGAGACTATCTCCGGCGTGGATAGGTACAGCCTTACCATCACAAATCGCAATGCCTTCGCCTTTGAGGACGAAAAACATTTCGAGGGCGATATTGTGACGATTGGGGGGCGTTTTGCCGCCGGGGTCGAAGATTTCGACGCAAAAGGTGAGGGAGGTGGAGGCCATTTCGGGATCGAAGACGATCGCCAGCCGATTCGTATCCTGGGGACTGATGCGGTAGGCTTGATAATCTTGGGGGCCTTTGACCACCGGAATCATGCACCTATCCGTCGGTTCCACAACTGTTGCCATAGTGCCTCAGGAAGTCTCAAGAGAATTAATCGTTAGTTTAGTCTTCGTTGTGGCAAAAGGGGGAGAGGCAATGGCCTCCAACCGGGCTTGGGCGATCGCCTCCTTTAATCTTTTGCTAGCTACCGAAGGAAAACCTACCCTGACCAGGAGGAGATTTCAGAAAAATTCCCTTCCCCGGAGGAGTGCCCGAAGGGCGGGGTGGTTTCAAGCTTTCCAAGTTGAGATGTACACAACCTATGACATTAATGTTGAGCTTCCCTAATTTATGTTAACTTTAGAGGCACGATCATCGAACTCATAATATCCTGAGTAAAAACATTTAATCACTGGAGCCGGTTGATAATGGCGTATCAATCTCCGCAGGACTGTATTCCCAGTAACACAATCAGTGCAATAACCCTAAGCCCACAGGGAAACCACATCGCTGGAATCTGTGATGATCGGGTTTTGGTTTGGGCTATACCATCTGCTTGTTTGCTCAAAAACATATCCCATCAAAGCAAGGTCACTTGTTTAGTCTTCTCTCCAAATGGAGAGCTTTTGATTACGGGAGAAGCCAGCGGCGAGATTCATTCATGGAATGTACGCACTGGGAAAAAGGACAAGACATTTAAGCAGCATCAATCTGAGGTTACAGCAATTGTCACGCCAGATAATGACACGTTAATTAGTGCGAGTGGTGACAAAACGATTCGGATCTGGCAACTGCGGACAGGGAAACTAGACAAAACTCTTAAAAAGCATACTCAAGCTGTTAATTGCCTTGCGTTGAGTCCATCCGGTGAGATCTTGTTAAGTGGTAGCAATGATCAAACAGTACAATTATGGCTCTGGCGAGAAGGGAAAAATTTTAAGACGCTCAAAGAGATTGGGAAGCCAGTAATCGCGATCGCAATCGATCCTCAATCTAAAGCAATCATTGCGCTCAGTCCTGAGGGAATTTTAAATTGCTGGAAATCAGAAACATCTAATTTGGTCAAAGTTCTTGGAGAAATTATCTTAGGCGGACTTTCGCTTATAACTCGAAAAAAAGGGTTAAAAGATGAATCTTGGTTTGATAAGCTATTGAAAACAAATACCCTAAAAATTCAATCTCATGATCTCACAAAAATTCATATTGATTCAGGAAGTTTAATCACTAATTGCAGAGTTTATACAGTTGT
>JAABSU010000309.1 GCA_011390265.1 Spirulina sp. | reverse complement strand
GCCGCACTGTGCCATCCTCACCCCCCGTCACCACTCGCTGCCTATCGGGACTCCAGGCTACTGACCTCACCCTGCCCTGATGACCCCGCCAGGGTTCCCCAATAGGATTACCCTCCCCATCCCACAGTCGCACCGTGCCATCCAAACCTCCCGTCACGACTCGCTGCCCATCAGGACTCCAGGCTACTGACCTCACACTGCCCTCATGACCCCGCCAAGGTTCCCCAATAGAATTGCCTTCCCCATCCCACAGCCGCACCATGCCATCCTCACCCCCTGTCACCACCCGCTGCCCATCGGGACTCCAGGCTACTGACCACATATAGCCCTCATGACCCTGCCATTGATTACGCTCGCGGCTGTGGGTCAGAACCGTCAGTAAACCGGATTGGGCTGCATTTTGAAGTTGTCGTTGATTGCGATACCTTGAACTGCGATCCAGGGCGTAAATGCCCCGGACTAAGCCCTCTGTGGCTTGGCGCGTTGTTGCTAAATTAGCCGCTGTGACCGATTGGGCATAGACTAACTGTCGTTCAGCCTCTTGCATTTGCAGCCAAGAAAACCCTGAAAACGCCAACAACACCGTCACCGCTGTTGCTCCCAACCCCCACCGGCCATACTTCTGCCGCCGCGCCCGTTGTACACTGGCCCCCACAAACACCCGTACCTCCGTCGTCACCATCTCCCCCGCCGCACCCACAAACTCCGCCGCCTCCCCCAACCGAAACCCCTGCAATAAAAAATCCTGCGCCGCCCGCTGACTGCCCCGCCGTTGCCACTCCTGGGCCGCCTCCTCCAACCGCCGCGCCTTCTGCAACGCCGCCCGGTTTGCCGTGATCCAACCCCGCAACCGTAGCCAATGGCGGATCAACGCCTCATGGGCAATATCCACCACCTCCTGCTCATCCTGAGCGATCGCCCCCTCACCCTGCTGACGGCGATCGCCCCGCGACGTAACCAACAACCGCGCCCCCACCAACTTATTTAAAACCCGACCCACCACCCCCGGCCCAAAGGGCAACGCCAACAGCCGCGCCTTCTCCACTTGGCGGCGGGTATCCTCCGTCCCCTCCCCCAAATGGATCAACTCCAAGAAAATCCGCTGGGCCGCCTCCTGTTCCTCTAAACTGATCAGCTTTTCCCCCTGGGGATCCGCCAGTAGCCCCTCGTTATAGACCTCATCCGCCCGTTTGGGTAATGCCCCCTGCACCCCCCCGATCGCCTCATAGGCCTTGAGCGTCAAAACATTGATCTCCGTCGCCTGCCACAACTCCGTCAACGCATATTGCAGCAAAGGCAACGATCCCAAACCCTGAACATCCTTCAAAATGCGCTCAACCAACTCCGGCTCCACCGCCGTCCCTAACCGCCGGGCAGGGTTGATAATCGCTTCCCGTAAACCCGCTGCATCTTCGGCATTACTCGGTTGTAGGGCCTCAATCATCAACGTATTTTTTTCCACCTTGATCACCTTAGCCAGTTCCCCCGCCTCCGGTTCCAGGCACTTACCGAGAAAATCGGCCCGCATCGTCAAGATCACCTTCAAGGGTAAATCCGGTTCTGCCACGGTTTTAAACAGACATTGGAGGAATGCACTGCGGGCCGGCTCATTGTCCGTCAGCGTGAAAATTTCCTCAAATTGGTCAATTAACAGCAGTAAGCCCTGGGGATATTTTTCCTCAACAATGAAGCCAAAGCCTTTCTCTGGTTCGGTTAAACGCTTTGCGGTGGGATCTAAAACAAAATCTAAGGTTTCTAGGGGCTGATCTCCCGGTCGAAACTGAAGACATTGCCAATCGGGGTATTGCTGCCGAAAACGAGGCAACATCCCCGCCTTAACGACGCTAGATTTACCACTACCTGAGGGGCCTAACACCGCTAAAATCTGGGTTTCTTGAACTTTGGTGAGCAATGCCGCAACTAATTTCTCCCGTCCAAAGAAATGATCTTGATCCTTTTCCTCAAAGGCGGCTAACCCTTTATAGGGACAGATGGATTTGGTAAAGAGGCGATCAATATTATGGGCGGTGAGAATGATGTCGTTGCTGGTGGCATAGGTTTGGGGGGTTTGCGGTGTGTTTTTCATGTCGGCCCGCAACTGCTGCACAAAATCATCGGCGAAGAGGACGCTCTGCTCCTTTTGGGGGGTGAGGCATTGGAGCAAAACTTCGGTGAAGAAGCTGTGATCAGTGTTCTCGATCGCCGCTTGATAACTTTGGCTGGCGGCAATCAGACAGCGATCGCCCTCCCGGCTAAAGGCTTGAAACTCTGCTTCGGAAAACTGCAAAAACTCCCCACTGTGGCAACAATCCAACCACACCACTTGCTGTTTTACGGTGCTGTCCTTTAATAGTTGCCGCAATGCCGTTAGGGAAATGCCCATTTTTTCGGGGGCTGCCCCATGGAACGCATCGGATGTGACTAAATAGGTTTCTGTTCCTACGGGTAGACCATGGCCTGCAAAGAAAAATAAGGCGAGATCGGCGGGGGGGCGGTTGTGTTTTTCTGGGCAAAAGAGCAACTCTAATTCATGGGACAAGTCTTCTCGGTTGACCTGGCCGGCAAGGGCGATCGCCCCTCCTGCCCCCCGCGTCGTTAAATCCATGGGCAAACTGCGCACATCATTAAACCCGCCATACTGTCTGAGGATTTGTGCCACGGCTTCGGCATCGGCGGCAGCGGTTTTGAGGTCACTATTTTGACCGCTGGGATCTATGGGGAAGGGATAGGCATTAATCCCCACGACTAAAGCACGACGTTCCATGGCTCACCTTCTTAGTATCACGGCCGCAAGTTTAACGAGGAATTGTGAAACGGTCATCAC
>JAABSU010000308.1 GCA_011390265.1 Spirulina sp. | reverse complement strand
AAGTTGGCGGGCTGGTTGGCGGAGGTGTTGCGGGGGCGCGATCGCCTCGTTCATCTCCGGGAAGAAATCGCCGTGGGTAAAATTTCCGGGGCGGTGGGAACCTATGCCAATCTTGATCCCCAGGTGGAGGCTTTGGCCTGCCAAAAGCTGGGGTTAACGCCGGATACGGCTTCGACTCAGGTGATTTCCCGCGATCGCCACGCCCAATTTCTCCAACAACTGGCCCTCTTGGCTGCCTCCCTGGAGCGGTTCGCGGTGGAAATTCGCAACCTCCAACGCACCGATGTTTTAGAAGTTGAGGAATTTTTCTCGAAGGGGCAAAAGGGTTCTTCTGCGATGCCCCACAAACGCAACCCGATCCGCTCTGAACGGCTCACGGGCATGGCCCGCATTGTCCGGGGTAACGCGATGGCGGGGTTAGAAAATGTTGCCCTCTGGCATGAGCGGGATATTTCCCACAGTTCTGTGGAGCGGGTCGTGATGCCTGATAGCTGCATTCTCACCCATTTCATGCTCAATGAAACCACAAATCTGATTCAAAGGCTGTTGGTTTACCCGGAAAATATGCAGCGCAATATGAACGTTTACGGCGGTGTGATTTTCAGTCAGCGGGTGCTGTTGGCGTTGGTGGAAAAGGGGATGAATCGTGAGGAAGCCTATGGCCTCGTTCAGGGTTGCGCCCATAGTGAATGGAATGTGCCGGGGGGCGATTTCCGCGCCCAAGTGGAGGCCAACAGCGAAATTGGTCAACACCTCAGCCCGGATGAGATCGCGGATTGTTTTGATCCCCAGCATCATCTCCGTTATTTGGACGAAATCTATCAACGTTTGGCGATTTAGAGGGAAAAAACGCTGGTTTCACCACCCTAGGGATTCGCGTCTAGCGATCGCCCACTGCGGCCCCTGCTTGGGGGCTAAAAATCGCCTCGGCGTGGCAGTAGTATTTAAACTCCAGGAGGTTATAGAAGGGATCTTCGAGGAAGAAGGTGCGGTGTTCGGTGAGTTGGCCGGGAAAGCGGCGTTTTTCGGGTTCTCGAAAGAGGAGGTTATGGTCTTGGGCGCGGGTGAGGGTGGCTTCCCAATCGGTTTCGACGGGGAAGATCAGGCCAAAATGGCGGGGATAGATGCCCCGTTGGGGGGTGAGGGGGTCGTGGCTGACATGGGCGACGACTTGATGATCCCAAAAGTTCAAAATCATCGCCTGGGGGGATTCCCGGCCAACGGTACAGCCCAGGCCTTCGACATAAAATTGTTTGGCTTTGGCTAGGTCGTTGATGGGGATGGCGAGGTGGAAAAGGGGTGTGGTCATGGCTTTTTGTGCAAGTTGCTGAATTCTGATTAAAGTTTAAACGGCTCAGGCGACGACGAGCCGCCATTCGTGGAGTTCGTAGCGAACGCATTGATGGATAATCAGGGGGTCTTGGGCAACGATCGCCTCTGCTTCGCTGCGAGATTTGGCCCAAAACAGGAGCATCCCGCCGCCATAGTCCCCCCAGTAGCCGGTTTTGGCCTGATGTCCTTGGGCGATTAATTGCTCGACATAGGCGCGATGGGCGGGAACGTATTGATTGAAGGTGGGGCGATCGACGATTCCTTGCTCAATTTTGGCAAACCAAGGCATGGCAGCATTAATGATTTTGGGATTCTCCCATGATACCCAAGGGCTACCGGCTGGGGAAGTTGAGTCTTAAAATCGGTGGATGGGGTGCTTCAGGTGTGAGGATATCTGTTTTTAGGATGGATGGATCTTGCTGATGGACGCTGCTGCTAAATCTTTTAGTGGCTGATCGAAATCATCGGCTATGATAATTTATCCTGAGCTATTCTCCAATTCATAAAGTGTTTTAAACCAAGTGACAAATTTTTCAGCATCGGGATGTTGTGGCGCGAGGATTTTTTGCTTGATAGCTTGATGGAGTTGCCGCCCTGGGGGATTTTGCCAAGCAAGCCAAGTATAAATTTTGGCTTTATCCTCATGAACTGCTTTAAATGCTGCTCCTTTTGCTTGGGCTTCACGGGTTACGGTTTGGGAAAATTGCCACAGTTCTTCGGCTGTGGTGGGAATCATGTAGGCGATGAAGGTTTCTAGCATCCCGCACATTTTGTTATTGGGCATCATCCAAATTCCAAAACGAATGCCTTGAGCAGTTATGTGAATCAAGCCTTCTTCTGGTAAAGATTCGGGTAAATCTGGAATATTATTTAAGCTTGCATTTCTAATACTTTGCCAACGTTCTTCGGGGTTCTCATCAGCATCAATGATGATCCCTAATGCCAAAAGTCCAGAAGCCTGTAACCAGGTAGCGATCAGGTCTGGATTCACTAAGTTATCATAACCGTTGCAGGGATCAATGAAAACGACGGGTTGTTTTGCACTTACCCACGGCACACCATTGGCTTCGATCAATTCGGGAATAACGCGAAGATCTTCTACTCCCTCGACAAGCAAGATTTTAGAGTGGTTTTTGTTAATCATTTAGCGCACCTCAATATTATGTTCAGTAGCAATAATGATCTGTTTTTCGGTAAAGACAACGCTGTGATTTTTTTCCTTTTCAATGCGGTGAATGATAATGTTAGACTCAGTGGATTTTTCATGATCAGCAATGGTGGCAAGGCTTCGCCAGCAATCATTGTTATGGGTTGTAGCGAAAACTTGAACATTGAGGCGTTTAGCAGTTTCGCTCATTAATCGCCACATATCCGACATTGTACTATAGTGCAATCCAGTATCAATTTCATCTACCAATAGAACGCCATTTCGAGCATTAACCATGGCTAATGTTAGCCCTAATATTCGCCACATTCCATCTCCCATGCTACCGATGGG
>JAABSU010000032.1 GCA_011390265.1 Spirulina sp. | reverse complement strand
AGCAAACAGGAATGGGTGCGGTGGGAAGCGACCCCTTGGCGGGATGCCCAGGGGAAAATTGCCGGGGTGATGTGGTCGAGTACGTTGCTCACCAAACAGCGCAAGCAGGCCCTACGCCGCCAACAACAGGAAGAGCATATCCGCACGATCATTGATCATTCGGTGCAGTTGATGGCTCTGCTCACGCCGGAGGGGCGGATTTTAGAGGTGAATAGTACGACCTTGGCTTGGGCGCGATTGCAGCGGGAATCGGTGCTGGGGCTGCTGTTTTGGGATGTGCCTTGGTGGGAAATGTCGGTTTCTAATCAGGCGAAGTTGAAAGGGGCGATCGCCAAAGCCGCTAATGGGGAATGGGTGCAGCGGGAAATTACCGTCTATCGGGGTGAACAGATCACGGTGCTCAATTTTTCCATTACACCGATCACCGATGAACGGGGGGAGGTGTGTTATCTGCTGCCGGAGGGCCAGGATATCACGGAGCGAAAAAGTGCTGAACAGGCGATTATTCAGCAAGAAACCAATTGGAACACCGCTCAAAAATTCGCCCAGGTGGGAATTTGGGAATGGGATATTCTCACCGGGGAAGTGATGTGGAGTGAGGGGGTGTTTCGGATCTATGGTTTGAATTTGGAGCAGGCTCCCCCCAGTTTAGATCAACAGGTGGATTTGATTTATGAAGGCGATCGCCAACGATTTTATACCACCCTCTACAACACGATTTACCACGAAGAACCCTATGATTTGGAGTTTCGGATCATCCGCTCTGATCAAAGTTTGCGCTATATCCATGCCCAGGGGCAACCCCGCCGCATCGACCAGGGAGAAGTATCCCATTTATTTGGCATTCTCCTCGACATCACCGATCGCAAACAATTAGAATTTCAACTCCAACGCAGCCAAAACCAACTGTTAGAGCAGGAAAAAATGGCCAGTTTGGGCCAACTTCTCGCCGGGGTAGCCCACGAAATCAACAACCCGGTTAACTTCATCTACGGCAACCTCAGCCACGCCGACAACTATATCCAAGACCTTCTCAATCTCGTTGCCCTCTACCAAACCACCTACCCCCAACCCGCCACCGTCATCCAAGAGGAAATTGAAGCCATTGATCTGGAATTTCTGATCGAAGATTTGCCCCAACTGTTTGCCTCGCTCCAGGTGGGGGCGGATCGGATTAAGGAAATTGTCGTTTCCCTGCGCCATTTTTCGCGGATGGATGAAGCGGAAATGAAGCCCGTGGATATTTACGAAGGGCTAGAAAGTACGTTGATGATTTTGCAAAATCGGCTCAAGCCCCGAGCGGATTCGGTGGGAATTTTGATTATCAAAAACTATGCTGAACTGCCAAAGATTGAAGGCTATGGGGGGCAGTTAAATCAGGTTTTTATGAATATTCTCAGCAATGCCATTGATGCCCTTGAAGAACGGGAAGGTCAACCGGAACAGAAGCAAAAACCGAGCCAAATTACGATCACAACCCAGGTTCTCCCCCAAACAAAGGCGATTCAAATCAGCTTTGTCGATAATGGCCCCGGCATTCCCCCCGGTATTCAGCGCCGCCTTTTTGATCCGTTTTTCACCACTAAACCCGTGGGCAAAGGCACAGGATTGGGCCTGGCCATTAGTTATCAAATCATCACAGAAAAACACCATGGCGAATTAGCTTGCCACTCCACCCCGACCATGGGAACAGAGTTTAAAATTACCCTTCCCATTGAGCAGGGCGGTTAATTAAATCTCCCACCTTTTCCTGTTAACTTCCCACTTCCCACTTTTAAAGTCCTAACCCCATGGTTGCCATTATCTATAGCGATCGCTTCCTCGACCACCTCACCGGCTTGGGCCATCCCGAATGCCCCCAACGGCTGACGGCCATTGTTGATGCGCTCCGGGCGGCTCCTTGGGGCGATCGCCTCACCTGGCATTTCCCCACCCCCCTCACGGAGCGCGACCCTCTCCCCTGGATCGCCCAACTCCACGACCCCCAATACCTCGAACTGCTCCAACATTTAGCCCAACGGCCGGGGGGTGGGGCGTTGGATCTCGATACGCCGGTTTCGCCGCAGAGTTATGATGTGGCCCTGTTGGCGGTTAACGCTTGGCTGGATGGGGTGGATTTTGCCCTGAGGGATCAGCCCGCCTTTGTTGTGGCTCGTCCCCCCGGCCACCATGCCACCGCTCGCATGGGAATGGGGTTTTGTTTATTGAGCAATGGGGCGATCGCCGCCCACTATGCCCTGAGTCAGCCAGAAATTAACCGCGTTGCCATTCTCGATTGGGATGTCCACCACGGCAACGGCACTCAGGATCTGATCGAAAATAACGAGGCAATTTGCTATTGCTCCCTCCATCAATCCCCCGCCTACCCTGGCACGGGCCACGCCAGCGATCGGGGCAACTATGACAACGTTCTCAATATTCCCGTCCCCCCCAACAGCCTATTTCCCACCTACCAAGCCGCCTTTACAGAGCAGGTGATCCCGTTTTTCCGCCAATTTCGGCCCGATCTGCTGATCATCAGCGCGGGCTACGATGCCCTCCACGCCGATCCCCTTGCCTCCATGTGTCTGCAACCCACCGATTTCGCCAAACTAACCCAGCAAATCCGCCCCCTTGCCCCCCGCCTCTTTTTCGGGTTGGAAGGCGGGTATGATCTGCCGGCCTTGGGGGCGGCGGTGGTGGCGACGTTGGGGGTGTTGGTTTGAGAAGGGGCGAAAAATTTTTGTGCCTCCGGCAGGCTTACGCCAACGCCCCTACAGGGGATCACCCCGGATCTTCCGGGGCATCCTGACAATCTGCGCCGACAATATTGCCATCGGGCATCACGGTTCTACAGAGAATCGCGTTGCTAAAATCCGCCCCACTGAGTAGAGCATTGCGAAAATTAGCATCGGTTAAATCTGCGTTGGTGAGATTGGCCCCCCGTAGATCGGTGTGATCAAATGTGGCAGCGGTGAAGTTGGCCCCCTGGAAATCTGTGCCTTGGAGATTAGCCCAGGTGAAATCTACTCCGGTAAAAATTGCTCCTTGGGCATGGCCTTGGGTGACGGTGGCACGGTTGAGATCCGCAGCGGTGAGGTCAGCGTTGATTAAATCCGTTCGTTGGAGTTGAGCGTGGCTCAAATCCGTGCCTTGGAGTTGGGCGGCAAAGAGGGTGGCGTTGTCGAGAATGGCGCGGTGGAGGGAACTGCCCGTGAGGTAGGTGTGGCGCAAATGGGCGGCGGTGAGGTTGGCCCCGTTGAGGCTAGAGCCGCGCACATTGGCAAAACTGAGGTTGGCAAAACTGAGGTTCGCCCCATTGAGGACGCTGGTGCGCAGGGAAACCCGCTCTAGGGCGCGGCGGCTGAGGTTGGCGGTGGTGAGGTTGCAGCGATCGCACCGTCGGGTTATCAGCAATTCTTGAATATTCGTATCTAATTCTCGAATTAAAGCGGGGTCTTGCACCGTTGCCCCTAGGGGTAAGCTAATCCCCAGGATCAATCCCGTGATCATCCCGATCCAGCCACGTTTTGCCATCTTTCCCCCCAATCATTGTCTTCATGTCCACTATACTCTCCCCCCCACTGGATTAACCCTCAGAACGAGAATGCCATACTAGAGGAGTTCGCACTTCTCAAAGATTATGCGCCATCAGGATAAAGAGTCTGTTAGCGAAGAACTCCGAACCCAGATTCAGATTCTTGGCTTTTTTGTCAGTACATTCTGGGTTTCTGAAATCCTCGACCAATTTATTTTTCAACACCTGATGCGGGGTGGCCTCGATCGCTTCGGGATTATCCCCCATAACCTGATTGGGTTGAGAGGAATTCTCTTTGCCCCCTTCCTCCATGGGGGTTGGGGCCATTTAATCGCCAATACTGTGCCTTTTCTGATCCTCGGTTGGCTGGTGATGGTACAGCGCACGGAAGATTTTTTCACCGTCACCGCTTGGACGATCGCCGTGGCCGGTTTAGGAACCTGGTTTTTTGGCTATCCCGGCTCCGTCCACATCGGGGCCAGCAGTTTAATCTACGGCTATTTCGGCTTTCTCCTGCTGCGGGGCTACTTTGAGCGCAATATTCCCTCCATTGCCCTCTCCCTCCTCGTCTTCTTTCTCTATGGCAGCGTCATTTGGGGCGTTCTGCCCGGCCAACCGGGCATTTCTTGGCAGGGGCATCTATTTGGCTTTGTTGGCGGCGCGTTGGCGGCTCGCTCCATTAGCCGCGCTCGCCGGGATACTCGCCTCTAGGGGTCGATGGGTAACTCAACGCCCCCAGGGGTTTCTAACTCGTTGGGGGTTTCTAGCTCGTTGGGGGTTTCTGCTCCATTGGGGGTTTCGAGGTCAGGAAAGGCGGGCATACCATAGGGAGCGAGGGGATCTAAGCCTGGGTCGAGGGGGTTGGGTTCGAGGGGGGCCAATTGGCCCGGATCGAGGGGGTTGGGTTGCAGGTCTGAGCTATCTTGGCCGCTGGGTAACGTGGCGAGGGCAATGCGATCGCCCCCCACCTCCCGCAAAACATCCAAGACCTGAATCACCTCATCATAACGGGCCTCCTTGGAGGCATAGAGCACCATCAAACCATTGGGGCTGGTGCGCATATAGTTGCTCACCGCTTGGGAGAGTTGATTGCGGGTGGAGACGGGGCTTTGCTCCACATAGACCTGGCCAAAATCATCCAAACTGATGATCAGCATATCCTGCATTTGAGCCGATCCGGTGGAGGCCTTGGGCAGGTTCAAGCTAATCGCCTGTTGCCGGGAAACCCCCACCGCCGCCAAGATAAAGAACGTCAGAATGCAGAAAATCACATCAATCAGAGGGATGATCTCAATGCGCACCTCCTCCTGTTTGTGGGTATCTTGCCAGAGGGTGAGGGGATGGGTGGCGGGGGTGGGGGCGCGTTTGCGGGTTTTTGGCGGTGTAGATGGGGTCATGGGGCTAAATCTCTAAAATTTTCTTAGGGGTGGGATTTTTGGACAGTTCCACATCCGCCCAACGTTGGCGATAGAGTAGCTCTAAATCGCTGCCGGCCTTGCGAAAAACACGGATTTGCCCAAAGAGAAAGGCTTGAAACAGGCGGTAAAAAGCGAGGCTGATAATTGCCACCACCAAACCCGCCGCCGTCGAGATCAGCGATTCCCCGATCCCCAACGTGACACCGGCCGTTGAAGCCGTGCCTAGATCACTAATACTAATTGAACCCAAGGAGTTGATCAGGCCCAACACCGTCCCCAATAGCCCCAGCAACGGCGAAAGGGCAATCACTGCTTCCAGCACCTTATCCCCCCGCCGCATCATCGCCAGTTCATCATCAGCGGCGGCCTCCAGGGCCAGGTGAAAGACTTCCGGCTCCGGCTCTTGGAGGTTAAGGGGCGTGAAAAAAAAGCGCCCCATGGGGTGATCTCGATAGTCCCGCGCCACTTCCACCGCTGCATCCCAGTTGCGATAGGCGGTATCCATAATGCTCATGAGGATCTGCCGCTCTTGCAGCAGCACCCGTGACCAAAACCAGAGGCGATCGAAGATAGCCCCCATGGCCAGAATCGAGAGGAACAGAAGGGGCCAGATGGCTACCCCACCTTTATCAATGATGTCTTGAAATGTCACAGTGTTTTATCCCGATTGCACCGAATCGTCATAGGCGGATCAACGGTGATTATACCGAAGGCGATCGCCAACTGTCGAGTAATCGCTGTAACTCAGTGAGCTTGACCAAATAGCGGTCTAGCCCCTGTTTTTGCAGTTCGAGAAATGCCAAAATTTGATCGACTTGGGCTTCCCGAGTTTCCCGCTCCTTCACCAACCGCTCAAACTCCAATAAAAAACGGTTGATATAGTCATTAATTTGTTTTTCCACCACGGCAAAATCTTCCCCCACCTGCTGCTTAATCACCCGCTCCACCACAATCAAGCTCCCCCGCGTCTGGGCATCAATTTCCCGCTGAATGGCCTCAATGGTTTGGCGCAGATCAATTTCATAGTAAGAGCGGTGATCATCCACTTGAATATCCACCTCATAATCGCGACAGAGGGCGGTTTTTTTTTCCCGAGTCCAGCGACTATAATTTTCCGTCTGGCGTTGTACCTGGGTATCAATGCCCTGGAAATCAAAAATTAGCATTTGAATCGGGTTAATATTCATTGAAATTTGCAGTGCATCCCCCAAATACTCCGAAAGCTCATCGGAAATATGCTGAATATTGCGCTGCATCTCATCTACCAACTCCCGACGAATTTGCGTACCATAGCGGGAAAGGTGATCTTGGGTGTTTGTCCACCAATCTTTAATGAGCAGCGAGCAAAACCGATTAATATCAGCCTTAACCTGCTCCACCTCTGCTTCACTTTGGCATTGAATCACATAGGGGTTTTCTGCATCTTCGACAACAAAGTTACGCACCACTTTTTTAAAAGAATCGGCAAGTTTTTGGGGAACGGAAAAATTAATCGGCTCTAAGACTGGATCATCGCCATTTTGATCCTGGGGTTCTGGACTGGCGTAGGGGTTGAAGTCCGAAAAGCGGTATTGTACAAACAATTCAAATTCCTGCTGAATGGCCAGCTTTGCACGGGTGGCAAAATCAGTAATTTGCCAGCGAAATTGCTCCACTAGCTTCTGTTCTTGATCTTCCACTAAGCGCTTAACGCCACGAATTTGGACAATGGCATTTTTCGCCAATCGTTTATATTCTTCCATTTTTTGCCGCAGCGGCTTGATCTCCATGCTCCAGCCTTTAATTCTGGTGTTAAGGATGTCTTCGACGGCATGGGCGGAGCGATCCAGGCGGGCGGTAATATCCCGCAACAGGTTCCAACCGGAATTACGCACAATATCCGATAAAATTGACCGCTCAATATTGGGGATGAGGCTATCTTTGAGGGCTTGATGGGCGAGTTTTTGGGGGGAGGGAAGGATTAAATCACCGTTGGGGGTTTCTTGGGCATAGCGACCACTGAAAAACCGTTTAAAGTCTTTTAAATGAATATCGGTGGCGGTGTTATTTTGAATCAATTTTGCCAGCAATCCCTGCCAAGCACTGGCGGGGTAAACAATCGGATCATCAATGCCAAACTCCTGTAAACTACGCCGCAAATCGTCGATCACATGGGCAATGGGGCGGTCTTCTTCCGTTTTTCGATCAATTTTATTGAGGATGAAATAAATCGCCCGTTGGCTACGGTTGAGGAATTCCCCCCGCTCTTGGGTGAGTTGCCGCAGCAGTTCGGAGTTGGTGCTTTCTTTGAAGGAAGAGTAATCCAAAATGAATAGGATCACATCACAGTTACGCAGGGCTTCAAAGGTGGTTTCCCGCAGATAGAGGGTGTCGAGGGCGGCATCGCGCCATTCGTTGGGGCCGGGGGTATCAACGAGGGTGAAGCCGTTGAGGGCGGTGTAGGGGGTGAGGGCGACGATGGGGTGATAGAGTTCAAAGCGGGTGGTGCGATCGCGGTTGCCCGTTGTCCGGATCCAATGGGTACGTTGCAAAAATTGTTGACGAATCAGGTGGGAATCTCCCTGGGCAAGGGTGACGGGGTGGCGTTCGTTTTCGCGGTATTCGAGGAGGTAGGGGATTTCGCCGGGGGCGATCGCCTTAATTTCCGTGCGGCAGACGGTGCAGGATTCCGTCTCGGAAGCGAGGACATCCGCACCAATCAGGGCGTTGAGAAATGTACTTTTCCCGGCCTTCATCGCCGCAATCACCGCCACTTGATAGCGTTGCTCCTTGAGGGCAGCTAAGGCCTCTTGAATTTCCAGTTCTAAATCCTGGAGGCTAGAGCGATCCTCCTCCGGAGCCACCTGTTTGGCCCGCAGGTTTTGTAAAAACTGCACCAAGAGTGTGCCCAGATTATGCAAACTGTCGTAGGCGGCTTGAAAGGGCTGGGAGGACATTAGCGCAAAAGAAGGGGGCAAGAGTGACCCCATTATAATAAGCATTGCTCTCCTCTACGATGGATCGCCATGGAACCGAAGACGCAAACCCCCCCCACCCCCAAAAAGCCCCGTCTCACCTCTGCCTTTCAGCATCTGATGTCCATTCATTGGCTGATGGCTTGGTGTTATTTGCTCCTGTTCATCAGCGGCTACGGGATTATGCACATCATCCCCAATCAAAGCGCCCTCCTAGCTCCGGGCTACGATTTCCATAAAAGTATGGGGGTGTTGGTGATGGCTTTGGTAACCTGGCGGGTGTTTGTGTTGCTGCGGGTGTGGTGGCAAAAATACACGAGGCGATCGCCCCGCCTCACCCCCCTCTGGTGGCGTAAAGTCATCCTCCACACGCTCCTTTACCTGTTCATGTGGGCCGTCCCGATCACCGGCTTCTACCTCTCCAACTCCTTCCTCGCCAACAACGTTAAATTTTTCGGTCTTGTCCTGCCCGACTTCTTTCCCCAAAAACAAGCCGCCCTTCCCGTCGCGGGCCAACTCCATTTTTGGTTTGCCTACAGCTTCCTCGCCCTGATCCTCCTCCATACCATCGAACAACAGAAAGTCGTCAAAGCCCTCTGGCGACGCTTCACCCAAACCCTCCAGCGGGCAATAGGCAATGGGCAATAGAGAATAGGCGATAGGCAATGCGCAATATAGCAGGGAGCAGCTAGGGCAGGGAGACCCAGCCCCTACGTGGGGGAGGGGAGTCAGAATTTTCACAAATCATGGCAGATTGCTATAGATAATGGGCAAGATTCTTCAATCATTCCCTTTCTCTGTTCCCCATTCCCCGTTCCCTGTTCCCCCTCCCCTAAAACGGCAACAACACCTCAAAAGCCGTCCCCTCTCCCAGGGTAGAAACCAATTTCAATTCCCCTTGATGCTTTTCCACCACCACTTGATAACTAATCGCCAACCCTAAACCCGTGCCTTTGCCCACCGGCTTCGTGGTGAAAAAATCATTAAAGATTTTTTGTTGATTTTCTGGGGGAATCCCTGGGCCATTGTCGATGATTTTAATACTAATGCCTTGACCGTTTTGGTACTGCTCTAGATAGCGGCTGACAATTTTAATTTCGGGTTGCCAATGGGGATCAGAATTTTGCTCTTTCTTTTCCATTAAGGCATCAATGGCATTGGCGAGTAAATTCATAAAAACTTGGCTGAGTTGCCCGGAATAACAGGCAATTTCAGGCAGGTTATCATAATCCTTACGGATGACAATCTCATGCTTGGTTTTATTTTCGAGAATTAATAATGTGCCATCAACGCATTCATGGACATTAATTAACTGTTTTTTCTGATCATCAATGCGGGAAAAGTTCCTTAAGCTCGTGACGATATGCACCAGGCGTTCAGACCCCAGTTGAATGCTTTTAAGGATTTTCGGAGCATCTTCGAGGATAAACTCTAAATCGATTTCATCTTTTAAATCTTGGATTTTTTCGCTGGGATTTTTGACCTCTTCCTCAAAGTAGGTAATCAGTTCGAGCAGATTGGTATAGTAATCGGTGAGGAATTCAACATTGCCATTAATCGAGTTCACGGGGTTTTTAATCTCATGGGCAACCCCGGCCACCATCCGCCCTAAGCTGACCATTTTTTCCGTCTGCATCCGCTCGGCGTAACTGCTTTGGTCTAGGAGTTGGCTTGTGATTTGGTGGATGCGAGATTGGGCGAGGAGGAGTTGATGGACATCCACGAGGTAGTAGGCTCCCCGCTCTTCGGCATGAACCAGGATCGGTTCATAGAGCAATTCCGGCGATCGCTCCAAGGATCGTCTAGCCGCCTCAACAATCAGCGTCGTCTCACTAAAAATATCACAGGGAACTTGGGTGAATTCATAGAGCGATCGCACCGGCCGCTTTAAAAACAACTCCAAAGCATAGGGGCGGCTCATCCGCTCTAAAAACCGGCGGCGGGAAATCATCCCCACGAATTCCGAGTTCGCCATTAAGACGACCCCCGGAAAGAGGGGATTTTGATCAAATAATTTCGCCACATCCATCACCAATTGATGGGCTTCCACCTCTACCTGATAAAGGGACAGATCTCCTAGGGTTGAATCCAAGGCTAAGGTTTTCGTTTCAATCACCGCCATCGGGGAATAGCTCGGTTCAGAAAACAAGGGCATAGGAATGACAGGGTTAGGGCAATCAAGCTGAATCATGGCTCGGCGCAAAATGGAATGCTTCTACTTTATCCTGAATTTTTTCTCATCCGTCAGAATTAATACAGTTTTTTTGCAAGTTTACTGAACATCTAAATACTTTTAATGTGTTCTTAATCTGTTCTTTAATTGAGGTTATGGAATATCAAGTTTTTTGCCTGAAAATCCGTAATTTTACGGACAATTTTAGCTTGTTTTTAAAATGCTGTTTTTGCTGTAGTTTAATGGCCCCCACCGGCAAACTCCTCCAACGGCTCCCCAACATGGGTGAGCAATGGGGGCCGTTGAGCAGGGAAGTCCCAATGGAGATTGAGCCAGAATTTCCGCTAACCCCTTGACAAAGGCCTAAACATTCAGTAAATTAAGTAACTGCGTTCAAGTTCAGTTGCGGAACTGGCGGAATTGGTAGACGCGCTAGATTCAGGTTCTAGTGGGAGTTTTCCTGTGCGAGTTCAAGTCTCGCGTTCCGCATTGAGAGAAAACCCCCATTGTCATCAATGGGGGTTTTCTCTTGGGATGGGAGGGCGAAAAATTTTTGTGCCTCCGGCAGGGTTACGCCAACGCCCCTACGGAATTGCCGATGGGTTAGACCGCGCCGTACATTTTTTGATAAAACTGCTGATAATCCGCCGTGAGTAGGGAATCCCACCAATCGCGGTGATCCAGATACCAACGCACCGTTTCCCGAAGACCTTCCTCAATCCCCGTCGAAGGACTCCAACCCAATTGGATCGACATTTTGCGGGCATTGATGGCATAGCGGCGATCGTGGCCGAGACGATCATCAACATAGGTGATTAAATCTCGTGCGGGCCGGGTGGGCAGATCCACCGCCATATCATCCATCAATTGGCAAATAATATGCACCAGCTCAATATTGCGGACTTCGTTGTTGCCGCCGATGTTGTAGCGTTGCCCACGGTTGCCTTTATGGATGAGGACATCGAGGGCGCGGCAATGATCCTCCACATAGAGCCAATCCCGGACGTGCTTGCCATCCCCATAGACGGGGATGGGTTTGCCCATGAGGATATTGATGCAGGTGAGGGGGATCAGCTTTTCGGGGAATTGATAGGGGCCGTAGTTATTGGAGCAATGGCTGATCAGGATGGGGATACCATAGGTGTGATGGTAAGCCCGTACTAAATGATCACTGGCGGCCTTGGAAGCAGAATAGGGGCTATTGGGGGCGTAGGGGGTGGTTTCGGCAAAGGCGGGGTCGCGATCGCCTAAACTCCCGTAGACTTCATCGGTGGAAATGTGTAAAAACGTCCATTTTTCCGGGGGAAGCACGCTAAAATCCGCCTGTTGCCAATAGTGGCGGAAGGCTTCTAAAAGCGTGAATGTGCCGACAATATTGGTTTGAATGAAGGCATCGGGGGCGAGAATGGAGCGGTCAACGTGGGATTCTGCGGCGAAATGGGCCACGGTGTTGATCGCCTCTGTGGCGAGCAGTTCATCAAGGAGGGGGCGATCGCCAATATTCCCTTGGACAAAGCGAAAATTCTCACCCCCCTCCAAGGCCGCTAAACTATTCCGGTTTCCCGCATAGGTGAGGGCATCGAGCACCACGATCCGATCCTGAGGGTAGGTTTTGGCCCAATGGTGAACGAAGTTGCTGCCGATAAAGCCCGCCCCTCCCGTAACCAGAAGACGACGCGGCCCACGCACCTGTGGGGATGAAGGGGTGGAAGTCATGAAGATGGGTACAATGTACAGTGAATACTGGTTAAATTATGACACAGTTCCTGTCCCTTCCCATGGCCAAGATCAACGGTAAAACGAAGCTACTCGGTGTCATTGGTCATCCGGTGGAGCATTCCCGCTCTCCGGCGATGCACAATGCGGCGATCGCCCAACTCCATCAAAACTGCGTCTATCTCCCCTTTCCCCTCGCCCCTGAAGATTTGGCGACGGGTCTAGACGGTCTAGCGGCCTTGGGGGTGGTGGGGTTGAGCGTCACAATTCCCCATAAGCAGACGATTATCCCCTTACTCCAGGAAATTACCCCCATTGCGCAACAAATTGGCGCGGTGAATACGGTGTGGCGCGTCGATCAGGCTTGGCATGGCACAAATACCGATGCCGCTGGGTTTATCGCTCCCTTGCAGGCCCTCGATTGGGATTGGTCGGGCGTGGCTCCGGTGGTCTTGGGCAATGGGGGGGCCTGTCGGGCGGTGGTGGCGGGCTGTGCGGAGTTGGGCTGTCCGGAGATTCATGTGGTGGGACGGGATGCGGAGCGGGTGGCTCGGTTCCATGCCGGTTGGCAGACGACGGCCTTGGGTGAGCGCCTCCAAGTCTATACCTGGGATGCCCTGCCCCACCTGATCCCCCAAACCCGGTTACTGATCAACACAACCCCCATCGGTATGGAACCCCACACCGATGATTCCCCGGTTCCGGTGGAATTATTGGCAACGTTGCCCCCAGGGGCGATCGCCTACGATCTGATCTACACGCCCCGCCCCAGTCGCTTCCTCCAACTGGCCCAAAGCCAGGGGGTGTTAACCATCGATGGCACAGAAATGTTAGTCCAACAGGGGGCGATCGCCCTCACCCGCTGGCTAGGGGAACCGGCCCCCGTCGAGGCCATGCGTCAAGCCCTTTTAGCCTCCCTATAAACCCGGGTAGGGGCGTTGGCGTAAGCCGCACAAAAATTTTTCGCCCCCAATCCGGGCTTAAGCGAATGCGCTTACTGAAGAGTTATTCCGTCGTACCTTGATTCCCAGGGATTAATGATTTCGATGGGGGCAAATTGAAAATCTTTGATATTACGGGTGACAAGAGCTTGTTCATGCTCGATTGCTGTGGCAACGAGCAAACTATCAATAATGGGCAGGGGTTGACCTTCGGATTCAGACTGACCACAAAGGGCCGCCCAAGTATCTAAGATCTCTGATGTTATTGGCAAAATTCGACCCGTAAATCGTTGTTTAACTTTATCAAGCCATTGGTTAAGTTTTTGGCTTCGGGTGGGTTGTTGTTTTTCAATCCGAATAATCCCTTTTTTGAGTTCGGCAATGGTTAAAATACTCAAAAATAGATAATTTTCTGCTTGTTGATCAAGCCATTGAATGACTTGGATATTGGGCTGCTTTTTGACGTATTCGGAAAGAACACAAGTATCCAGCAGGTAGTTTTTCATAGAGCAATTGCTCGGCCAATATCTTGTACTCGATTGAAGATGTCTTCATCAGTACCAAGTTCAGGGAAGAGTAGAAACTGAGACAGAGGGCTTTTTTGTTTTTCTTCTTTGGCAAGTTCGTTAGCAATAACCTGGAGCAAGTAAATTTTGTCGTTGTGGTTGAGTTTCTTGATGGTGGGAATGAGTTCATCAAGGGTCATCATTATTATTCTCCTCAATGTGCGTATTGTTCGCTGATGCCGGAGCCGGTATAGAGGGGAGTCCAGCCTTCGGTGGTGGAAAAGATGCGGATCGCTTTGACGTTGGGAACTTCCCCCGCATCAAACCAATGCTTTGTTCCTTGGGGAACGGAAATAAAATCCCCCGCACAACAGCGGATATTAAACACCGGCTCATCCTCAAGATTGAACCAAAATAAACCCTCCCCCTCCACAAAAAAGCGGATTTCATCTTCGGCGTGGGTATGTTCCGCCAGGAATTTGGCCCGAATGGCGGGGTAGTTGGCGATGTTGGGGTGAATATTGACCACATCCGCCGATTGATAGCCGTGGGTGGCCATGTAGGCGTTGACCGGCTCGGCATAGGCGGCCAGGATTTCCGCCGGTTCAGCATCGGGGGCTAAATGGGCGGGGGTTGGCCACCGTTCAAAAATGATCCCGTGGCTGTTGAGGAAGGCTTGGATGTGGGCGGGGTCGGTGAGGGTTTCTTGGCTGGCGGTTTTAAAAACAGTGGTCATGGATGCTGGATTTGGAGGAGTGCGAGTTCACATTCTAGCAAAAACTCCCACACCTCTAAATGGCGTTTCGCTTCCCCAAGGCTATCCCCCCAGGCATAGAGGCCATGGCGGGCAATGAGAAAACCAAAGTTTTGCAAGGATGCAATGGAGAGGCGATCGCACAGTTCCCCCATATCTTGACTATTCGCCACAATGGGGAGTCTAAGCTGGCAATCATGGGTATGGTAGCCGCGAATTCCTTTAATAACTTCATAGTCTTGAAAGACTATTTCCCCCCGCTCTCGATTTGTTCCCTCCCGGCAATACAACCCTGACAATACTGTCGCCGCCACCGAATGACTATGCAAAATACATTTTGTATCAGGAAATTGGGCGTATAAAAAGCAATGGATCAGCGTTTCCGCTGAAGGTTTGCAATGGGAAAATTCGGGTAAAGGCAACCCGTTTAAATCCACCTTTATCCAATCTTCCGGGATAAATTTCGCTTTATCTACGCCACTGCGGGAAATGATAATTTCCCCCGCCGGATTGCGCCAAGAATAATTGGTTGAGGTGGCGGGTGCTCTGCCTTGGTGGTAAAAGGTTTGGATCAGGTCGGCGAATGCTTGGTTTTGCTGTTGTTCGTCCATGGCGATTGCGGTGGGGATAGCTCCAAGGGTTGAATTTTACAATGAGGGGGGCGAAGGGCGGATGCGATCCGCCCCTACCCACGTAACCCTGTAGGGGCGTAACGTTTGCGCCCCCTCTCGCCCCATCCTCTACAATGGCGAGAATTAAGCCCTTTCCCCCTGAAAAACCGTGAGCCATTGGTTCAATGCCCTCGAAACCGCCCTGACTGAGTTGCTCCATCACCTTACCGCTTGGCTCTTTTTCCCCATTTTCGGCCTGCCGGCCATTGTCCTCTGGTCGATCGCCGGAACCGTGATCCTCAGCCTCCGCCTGCGGTTTGTCAATCTGCGTTGTTTCGCTGAAGCGGTGACGCTGTTACGGGTGCATAACCAATCCCCCCAAGGGGTGAGTTCGTTCCAAGCCTTTACGACGGCGCTATCGGGGACGGTGGGGTTGGGGAATATTGCCGGGGTGGCGATCGCCATCAGTGTGGGCGGGCCGGGGGCCTGTTTGTGGATGACGGTGGCGGGGCTGTTAACGATGAATACGCGGCTGATTGAATGCACCTTAGGGCGGATCTATCGCGAAACCCGCAGCGATGGCACGGTATCCGGCGGCCCGATGTATTACCTGCGCCATGGTTTAGCGGCCCAAGGCAAACACCGCTGGGGCAAGGTTTTGGCCGCTGGTTTTGCCCTCTGTTGTGTGGGGGCATCCTTGGGTTCCAGTGGGATGTTTCAGGCGGGGCAATCCTACCGCGCCCTTGCCCATGTGTTCCCGACCCTTGAGCCTGCCCATTATGGCCTGGCCTTGGCTTTGGGCGTGGGTTTGGTGACTTGGGGGGGAATTCACCGCATTGGCCAGGTGACGGCTTGGCTCGTGCCGGTGATGTGTGGCCTCTATGTGGGGGCGGCGTTGGTGATTGTGGTGAGCCATGGCCAGGCTGTGCCGGGGGCGATCGCCCTGATTTGGCAGGATGCTTGGCATCCTAAAGCGGGTCTTGGGGGGGCAATGGGGATGATGGTGTTGGGGTTCCAGCGGGCGGCTTTTTCCAATGAGGGTAATATTGGCACGGCGGCGATCGCCCATGCCGCGACGGAAGGAACCACGCCGGTACAGGAGGGGATTATTTCAACGTTGGAGCCGTTGGTGGATACGGTGGTGATTTGTAATCTCACCGCTTTGGTGATTATTCTCACGGGAGCCTATCAGGCCCCCCAATATGCCCAATTTGCGGGGGCAGAGTTAACCAGTGCGGCCTTTGGCCAGGCGATCGCTTGGTTCCCCTGGTTATTGGCGATCGCTACTTTCTGTTTTGCCTTTTCGACGATCCTGGCCTGGGGTTATTACGGCCAACAGGCTTGGGGCTATCTGTTCGGCCAACGCCATCGGGGCATTTACCACAGTTTGCAACTGAGCCTCGTGTTTATGGGTACGGTGATTCGCCCGGAGTTGGTGGTGGAGATCAGCGATCTCGCCCTCTTGCTGATGGCGGTTCCCAATCTGTGCGGCCTCTATAGTTTAACGGGGGAAGTGCGCAGGGAATTACAGGCACATTTTAGCCCAGGGACATTTTCCCCCGACCGCATCCAACTACAACAACGCTCTGGACAGGGGTCGAACCTGTAACCGAACGCTTAGAAGGCGTTTGCTCTATCCTTTGAGCTACCAGAGCAAGCTAAAACACCCACCGGTGAGATGGGGTAGGGTCTATTGTAGCGGCAAGGCGGGCGATCGCGCCACTGTTCTAGGGGGGAGGGCGAAAGATTTTTGTGCCTCCGGCAGGCTTACGCCAACGCCCCTACTGGAGTAGAGAAACCCTCTATAGTAGAAATGTCCTCACCGCCTATCAGCACTATGGCCAAATGGTTCAACACTGCTGGCCCCTGCCAAGCAGATATTCACTATATGCTCTCCCCCACCGCACGACTCCCCGAAGTCCTGCAAATGATTGATCAGCGGGGTTACTTCATCCTCCATGCCCCTCGGCAAGTGGGTAAAACCACCGCCATGATCGCCCTCGGTCAAGAACTTACCGCCAGCGGCATCTATACCGCCGTCATGGTATCCGCTGAAGTCGGTGCTGCCTTTCCCAACAATATCGGCATGGCAGAAGATGCCATGTTGGGTGTGTGGCGATCCGCCTGTCAAGCCCGCTTACCACAGGAATTATTACCGCCCCCCTGGCCCGACGCTAAACCTGGGGAACGGATTAGTGCAGCATTAAAAGCATGGGCTGCTGCATCCCCTCGCCCTGTGGTTCTCTTCATTGATGAAATTGATGCTCTACAAAATGAGGTGTTAATTAGCGTCCTGCGCCAAATCCGCGACGGCTATCCCAATCGCTCTCAAGAATTCCCCCAATCCATCGCCTTGATCGGTTTGCGCGATGTCCGGGATTATAAAGTGGCTTCGGGAGGGAGTGAAAGATTGGGAACCTCTAGCCCCTTTAATATCAAAGTTCGTTCGATCACCATGCGAAATTTTACCATTGCAGAAATGGTAGAACTCTATCAACAGCATACTGAAACAACCGGGCAAGAATTTACGCCGGAAGCCTTTGATTATGCCTATGAATTAACCAATGGCCAGCCTTGGCTGGTGAATGCCTTGGTTAAGGTAATTATTGAAGATATGAAAATCGTTGAAACCATTACCGTTGAACATTTTCATCAGGCAAAAGAAATCCTCATTCAACGCAATGATACCCACCTCGATAGTTTAGCAGAACGATTGAGAGAACCCCGCATTCGTCAAATTTTAGAGCCGATGTTAGCGGGGGAAGATCTGGGAGAAATCCCCCCTGATGATCGTCAGTTTGCCGTTGATTTAGGGTTGGTGCGTCGCCATCCGGCGGGGGGGTTGGTGATTGCGAATCCGATTTATCGGGAAGTCATGCCCCGAATGTTAGCAGGCGGCCCAAGGGATAGTTTGCCCCTGATTGCTCCCACTTGGTTAGATGAACAGGGCAAGTTAATCCCAGAAGCATTGTTAACGGCATTTTTAAAGTTTTGGCGGCAACATGGTCAGCCCTTGCTCAAAAGTGCGCCTTATCATGAAATTGCCCCCCATTTGGTGATGATGGCGTTTTTGCATCGGGTTGTGAATGGTGGGGGGACGTTGGAGCGGGAATATGCCATTGCCTCCCGTCGCATGGATTTATATTTGCGGTATGGGGAAGTCACCATTGCCATTGAACTCAAAGTATGGCGAGATGGACGGCGCGATCCTTTACCGGAGGGGTTAGAGCAGATCGAGGGGTATCTCGCGGGGTTGGGCTTAGATTGGGGATGGTTGGTGATCTTTGATCGCCGCTCTGGGTTGCCGGATATTGAGGAGCGCACCACCTGTGAGGAGGCTGTGACGGCCACAGGACGCAGAATCACCGTCATCCGGGGTTGAAATGCTCAAAACCCTAGGGGTGAGAAAGCTTGCATCTCCACATTATTTTTCACCGAGAGAATTATTGACAATTTTCACTGAAAGAATTATTGTTAAAGAATATATCCATGTAGATACTATTTATTGCAGTCTTCTAATCTCAAACGTCTGACCTTAAGTTGAGTCAGTAGTTTTGCTCGATGTCAGTGCAAATACACCTCGTTTTTCTCGCTTGCGGGTATCTTCACTCTAAAACTATATAGCTTTAATGCGGCATTTTTTCATACCCTTAGTCACAGCTACTGGTCTGCATTTGCTGGCGAATCTTCCTGCTCACGCTCAGGAAGTTCATCGCCTTTCTACTTCTGCTTCAGACCTAACCACAGAAACTTCTGATCTCAACCACCCATCACAGTTTGCATCGGGTTCCGCCAACAGTACACCGACTTTTAACGCTGGGGGCTTTGGTCAATCTAGCCCCCTATTCCATAGCTCAACCACCCTTAACGCTGCCCCCATGGCGCAAGTGACGGGGGTGAATCAGTTGCGGGATGTGGCCCCCAGTGATTGGGCCTATCAGGCGTTGAGCGATTTGATCAGTCGTTATAACTGCATCGCGGGCTATCCCGATGGCACGTTTCGGGGTAATCGCTCCCTCAGTCGCTATGAGTTTGCCGCTGGTCTGAATGCCTGTTTACAGGCGATGGAGCGGTTAATTGCTGAGGTGGATGGTGTCCCCACCGAAACCTTGGCGGTGATGGAGCAATTAATGGCGGAGTTCACAACCGAATTAGCCAACTTGGGCCAGCGGGTGGATGGTTTGGAAAGTCGGGTTAGCTTCCTTGAAGATAATCAATTCTCCACAACAACAAAGCTATTTGGTCAAGTAGTAGCAGGCTTGCAGGGTCGTCTTGATTCTCAGTCGGATTTACTCGCACCCCTGCCCCTCCTCAATAACCTCCCGTTCATCGGTCGGGATGGCATTGCGGAAACGAGCGATCGCGCCAATGAACTTAATTTTGGTTACAATGCCCAGCTTTCCCTAATGACGACCTTTTCCCCTCGGACGCGGTTGTTGACGGGGTTGGCTGGGGGCAACCTGAGCACCCGCGATCTGACGCTTTTCGGCTTTAACAATAGTTTCACGACGTTAGGCTATGAGTTCAACAGTGGTAGTAGTTTGATCCTCACGGATGTTAACGTGCGCCATTTGTTGACCGATCGCCTCGCGGTGATTGCGGGGCCGCGGGGGGTGAATCCGGTGAATGTGTTCCGGGGGCCGAGCCGGGTGGAAAGTGCCGGGTTTGGGCCGATTTCCCGCTTTGCCCAACGCAACCCCGTGATCCAACTGGGTTCTCCCAGTGGTGGGGCGGGGTTGGATTGGCAGGTGGGCCGCCGGGCGAGTGTGCAGGCGGTTTATAGTGCCTTTGACAGTGGCAATCCGGCTCTGGGTTTGGTGGGCAATGCCTACACCGCTGGGGTTCAGGTGTTGTTAACGCCCACAGAAACCGTTGATACGGCGTTGTATTATCTCCATTCCTACGGGGGTGCGTTGGGGGGTTTCCTGGCCACGGGGTCGGGGGATGACCAGATTGGGGCGATCGCCGATGGTCGTTTTACCACCCATGGGGTCGGGGCGACGCTGAATTGGCAGGTTTCGCCAAAGGTGACGTTAGGTACTTGGGGGGGCTGGACGCGATCGAATGCGGTGGCGACGGGAACCTCTGGGGGCGTGGAAACGGTGAACTGGATGTTCTCCGCCCAGTTCCCGGATCTTTTTAAGGAGGGGAATTTAGGGGCGATCTTCTTTGGTCAACCCCCCCGGATTACGGGAAGTAATCTCCGGCAAAATGGCGTGCTGACGGGGAATGTGCCGAGTTTATTTGCAGGCAGTTTAGGGGCAACGAATGAGGGGAGGGGCGATCGCTCCCTCCACCTCGAAGCCTTCTACCGTTGGCAACTCACCCCCAACATTAGCCTCACCCCAGGGATCATCAGCATCTTCAACCCCAACCACACCGCCAGCAGTGACACGATTTGGATCGGTGCGCTGCGGACAACGCTGACGTTTTAAACCTTCTGGGGGGCCTGTGTTCCCCCGATTCGTTCACCTTACCTTTACACAACCTAAACAACACAATGAAACCCAACCTCACAGCAACCCTCGCCCTCACCTTGGGCGCAACCCTCCTCACCACCACCGCCCACGCCCAAATTGCCATCACCGGCGGCGAAATTATTTTTGGAGCTGTGACTGTTAGTGCTTTTACTATTATTGTTCCCAATGGTTTTCCAGTGGCAGGCTATCTGGAAACAGCCCAAGGACGGATTCAATCCGGGAATTATACCTACGACCAACTGAGGAATGTTGCCAACAATGGCCCCGCTTTATTTGGCAATATCACAACGGTGACTGCGCCGGTGCTTTTGCGGATCAATGGAAATTCATCACCCACCTTAGCCGCCAGCACAACAAAAAATCTACTGGCTACAGGCTCCGCCTTTACCCCCAATGGGCCTGTTTTATTCACGAATATTCCGGTTTCTGTAACCTTAGGAACTTTGTTTAATACCAGCAGCGTTGGGAATCAAAATGTGGCTGGTTTTACTTTCGATCGGGTTACTCGCCGAACCGTCACCGGCGGTTCATTTGGAACCAGTGGCAGCATCAGCGGCATGATTGGCGGTGTATCCCAAACCGTGAGCCTCGCACCGGGAAGTTTCCACTTCACCGACCCCTTCCCCGCTCCCACAGCTACCCCCGCTCCCACAGCTGCCCCTGCTTCCGCAGCTACCCCTGCCCCCGCAGCCACCCCTACCCCTGCTCCCGCAGCCGCCCCCGTGTTCAACCTCGAACCCAACACCACCGGCATCACCACCACCACCTTCACCACCGAAGACTGGGAAGAACGCACCACCTTCGCCCCCACCCCTTCCCCCAACTCCAACCTCCGCCGTAACGGCATCGTCTCCCGCATCTTCCCCACCCTCTCCCTCTACCAATAACCCTCAAACCAACCGATAAACCCAACCACACCGTAGGGGCGAAAGATCTGTGGGGGCGAAAGATTTTTCGCCCCTACAACTTTTTCGTCCTCACTCAGCGCAAGCCTAGAAACCGGGTTTCTTGCATCTGCTCATTCTGCCCTAGCATCCTCACAGAAACCCGGTTTCTGTGTACCCAGCCGTTCATCTGTTTCTCATAAACCCTCTATCCTAAGAATTGTCCCCACCGCCTCATCTTTCCCATGCCCAAATGGTTCAACACCGCCGGCCCCTGCAAAGCTAACATCCACTATATGCTCCCTCCCACCGTCCGCCTCCCAGAGGTAGAGCAACTCATCGCCCAAGAAAGTTACTTCGTCCTCCACGCCCCGCGACAAGTCGGCAAAACCACCGCCATGATTGCCCTCAGCCACGAACTCACCGCCAGCGGCATCTATACCGCCGTCATGGTATCCGCTGAAGTCGGCGCAGCCTTCCCCCATGATATCGGTATGGCAGAACGGGCAATGCTCGAAGCCTGGCGGCGTTCCTGTCGCGCCTGGCTCCCGGCGGATCTTCAACCTCCCCCTTGGCCCACCGCCCAACCTGGGTCACAAATTGGTGCAGCCCTAGAAGCATGGGCCGCAGCATCCCCCCGCCCCGTCGTCTTGTTCATTGATGAAATTGATGCGCTGCAAAACGAAGTTTTAATTGGCGTATTACGGCAAATCCGCGACGGCTATCCCAAGCGTCCCCAAGAGTTTCCCCAATCCATTGCCCTGATTGGTTTGCGCGATGTCCGGGATTATAAAGTGGCCTCAGGAGGGAGTGAAAAATTGGGAACCTCCAGCCCCTTTAATATCAAAGTGCGCTCGATCACAATGCGAAATTTTACCATTCAAGAAATGGTAGAACTCTATCAACAACATACCCAAAAAACGGGACAACAATTTACACCAGAAGCATTTAATTATGCCTATGAATTAACCAATGGCCAGCCTTGGCTTGTAAATGCCTTAGTTAAGGTGATTATTGAAGATATGAAAATTGTTGAAACCATTACCGTTGAACATTTTCATCGAGCCAAAGAAATCCTCATTGAACGCAACGATACCCACCTCGACAGTTTAGCCGAACGACTCAAAGAGAATCGAATTCGCCGCATTCTAGAGCCGATGTTAGCCGGGGAAGATTTGGGCAATATTCCCTATGAAGATTTGCAGTTTATTGTGGATTTAGGGTTATGTCGGATTGACCCCATGGGCGGGTTAATCATTGCCAATCCCATCTATCGGGAAGTGATGCCTCGGATGTTAGCCTATGTACCCCGTGCCGGTTTACCCAGAATTGCCCCCACTTGGTTAGATGAACAGGGCAAGTTAATTCCAGAAGCATTATTAACAGCATTTTTAAAATTTTGGCGGCAACACGGTCAGCCGTTGCTGAAAAGTACCCCTTACCATGAAATTGCCCCCCATTTGGTGATGATGGCGTTTTTACATCGGGTTGTGAATGGAGGCGGAACGTTGGAACGGGAATATGCCATTGCCTCCCGCCGCATGGATTTATATCTGCGTTATGGGGAAGTGGCGATCGCCATTGAACTCAAAGTATGGCGGGATGGACGGCGCGATCCCTTACCGGAGGGGTTAGAGCAGATCGAGGGTTATCTCGCGGGGTTGGGCTTAGATTGGGGATGGTTGGTGATTTTCGATCGCCGCTCCGGTTTGCCAGATATTGAGGAGCGCACCACCCGCGAAGAGGCCGTCACCGCCACAGGCCGAAAAATCACCGTCGTGCGAGGGTAACGCGACGAAGAGAGCAAACTAAAGTCTGTACGATAAAATTCCTTTTATAATACATTTAACCTCACTCCCCCTCTCCCCATGCCCAAATGGTTCAACACCGCCGGCCCCTGCAAAGCTGACATCCACTATATGCTCTCCCCCACCGTCCGCCTCCCAGAGCTAAAGCGGCTAATTGCCCAGCAGGGTTACTTCGTCATCCACGCCCCCCGCCAAGTCGGCAAAACCACCGCCATGCTCGCCCTCGCCCAGGAACTCACCGCCAGCGGAGCCTATACCGCCGTCATGGTTTCCGCCGAAGTCGGGGCCGCCTTCCCCGATGATTTGGGCAAAGCCGAGAAAGCAATTCTTAATGCTTGGCGGGGTTCTGCTGAGGCATTCCTCCCTCCAGCACTTCAGCCTCCTCCCTGGCCCGAAGCCGATGCCGGTCGCCGTCTAGGTAATGCCCTCAGTGCTTGGGCCAAAGCATCCCCCCGCCCCCTTGTGGTATTTATCGATGAAATTGATGCCCTCCAAAATGAGGTTTTAATCGGCGTTTTACGACAATTGCGGGATGGCTATCCCAGTCGCCCCCAGAGTTTTCCCCAATCCATCGCCCTGATCGGTTTGCGCGATGTCCGGGATTATAAAGTGGCTTCAGGGGGCAGTGAAAGACTGGGAACTTCTAGCCCTTTTAATATCAAGGTCGAATCCTTTACGATGCGGAATTTCACCAATGAAGAAGTAGCAGAACTTTATCAACAACACACAGATTTAACAGGGCAGATCTTTGAGTCGAATGTTTTAATGGGTGTATTTGAATTAACAAATGGTCAACCTTGGTTAGTCAATACTTTAGCGCGGGAAATGACTGAAAAGTTGGTGAAAAATCCTAATCAAGCTATCACCGTTGCTAATTTATTTCAAGCCAAAGAAAATTTGATTCAACGTAACGATACCCATTTAGATAGTTTAGCAGAAAGACTGAAGGAAAAACGCATCCGCCGCATTTTAGAGCCGATGTTAGCAGGGGAAGATCTGGGAGAAATCCCCCCTGATGATCGTCAGTTTGCCGTTGATTTAGG
>JAABSU010000003.1 GCA_011390265.1 Spirulina sp. | reverse complement strand
AATACTTGAGTAAGCCGGTAAAGTTAAAACAGCTAACCATGACCATCCAAGCATTATTAACGCCCAGTGCTCCCCAACATGATGCAACCCAATCTTGAACCCTTCTTTGAACTAACTCTAAATCTGCTCTGTATTGCCGATGTCGAAGGGCGATTTGTCCGCGTCAATCGCGCCTGGGAAACCACCTTGGGTTATCCGGCTAAGGATCTAGAAGGGCAAATCCTCTTAGATTTCGTCCATCCTGAAGATCGCGCCCCCACCCTCGCCGCCCTTGGGCGCTTGAAGGAACAAGAAAAGGTGGAAGGTTTTGTGAATCGTTATCGCTGTGCCGATGGTCGTTATCTTCACCTCGAATGGTACACCCAACCCGGCGGCTCTTTCCTCTATGCTGCCGCCCGGGATCTGACCCACCAACTGGAGATTGAAAAGGCATTAAAAAAACGGGAAGCCCACCTCCAAGCCGCCCAACGGATCGCCCATCTCGGCAGTTGGGAGTTTGATGTGGCCACCGGAGCCATTACTTGGTCTGATGAGGTTTTTCGGCTCCTAGGCCGCGATATTGCCCTGGGGATGCCCAGTTATGAGGAACTCTTGCAAATCTATCATCCGGATGATCAGGCTTATCATGATCAGGTAGTGGGGGAGGCGATCGCCACCGGCAAACCCTACGATCTAGAATGTCGCGTCTGCCACGCAGATCGCCCCTACACCTACATCCAAGCGCGGGGAGAAGCCGTTTTTGATGCCCAAGGGAAAGTCACCGCCTTAGTGGGTACGGTCTTAGACATTACCGAGCGCAAAACCCACGAAGCCGATCTGTTGAGAATCAGCCAACAACTAGCCGCCTCCAACGCAGAACTGGAAGCCTTTGCCTATTCCGTCTCCCATGATCTCCGCGCTCCCCTGCGAGCCATTAACGGCTTTAGCCAAGCCCTCCTGGAGGACTATGGCGAGCTATTTGACGACATGGCCCAGGATTATTTTGAGCGTATCCGCTACAACATTGGTCGCATGAGTCACCTCATTGACGATCTGCTGTCTCTGTCGCGGGTATCCCGTTCTGAACTCAAACCGCAATGGGTGAACCTCAGCCTCTTAGCAGCAAACCTGATCCAGGATTTGCAAATTCAAGATCCCCAAAGGCCCGTAGAATTCGTGATTGCACCGGAGCTTAACGTCACAGCAGATCCGACCTTAATCGGGATTGTCTTAACCAATTTGCTGGAAAATGCCTGGAAGTTCACCAGCCACCACCCCAGCGCCCGCATTGAGTTGGGGGTGATGGCCGGAGAGACAACGCCGGTTTATTTTGTCCGCGATGATGGGGCAGGGTTTGATATGCAATATGCCAAGATGCTCTTTGGTGTGTTCCAGCGCCTCCACAATACCGTCGAATTTCCCGGTACAGGCATCGGTTTAGCCACCGTGCAGCGGATCATCCGTCGTCATGGCGGCGAAATTTGGGCCCAGGGAGCCATCGAACAGGGGGCAACGTTTTACTTTACGATTCCTTAATCACCCCAGTTAACCCTTCAGTCAAGATCCCCATGGCCTCCCCTCGCCCGATCATTTTAGTTGAAGATAATCCCGACGATGAACGCTTGACATTGCGATCGCTCCGTCGTAGTAAAATCACCAACCCGATTCTGATTGCCCGCAACGGCGAAGAGGCGTTAAATTTAGTTTTTAACACCCATCCTTCACCCAGCGTGGTGTTATTGGATCTCAAACTACCCAAGCTAAATGGCTTAGATGTTTTGCGCAGAATTCGCGCCGAACCCAAGTTTAAAACCTTGCCGGTAGTGGTGTTAACCTCCTCCAGTGAGGAACCGGATATTATTGAAAGCTATAATTTAGGAGCGAATAGTTACGTTCGTAAACCCGTCGATTTTGAAGAGTTTGCCCAGGCCGTCACTCAACTCGGTTTGTATTGGGCCTTAGTCAACGAGCAAATGCCTGGAGATGAAACTAGGGGATAATTATGTCTGAACCACTGCATCTATTATTAATCGAAGACTCAGATGATGATGCTCAGTTGTTGCTCCGGGCCATGCGGCGGGATGGATTTGATCTAACCTGGGAACGGGTGCAAACCGCTGAGGGGCTGCGGGATGCCCTACCCCATCAGCCTTGGGATGTGATTGTCTCCGACTATAGCCTCCCTGGTTTTGATGCCCCCACCGCCCTAGCCATCCTCAAGGAAAGCCAACAGGACATTCCCTTTCTGGTGGTGTCGGGAACCATTGGGGAAAAATTGGCGGTAGAAATGATGAAAGCCGGAGCCAGCGACTACATTATGAAGGGCAATTTAGCTCGGTTGCCGGAGGCCGTGCGTCGGGAAGTGCGCGAAGGCCAGATCCGCCGTGAACGTCACCAAGCCGAGGCAGCTTTAGCGGAAAGTGAGCGTCGCAACCATGCGGTATTGATGGCGATTCCTGATTTAATGTTTCGCGTCGGAGCCGATGGGGTCTATCGCGGTTTTGTGACTCCCTCCCGTTGTGGCGATATTGTTCGCGGCGGTATTGACCCGACGGGACAACCAATGACCGCCGTACTGCCCCCAGAGTTAGCGGAACGCCAGCTTTACCACCTCCACCAAGCCCTAGAAACGGGGGAATTACAAATCTATGAGCAGACGATCTGGATTAACGATCGCCGTCAGGATGAAGAGGTGCGGGTGGTGAAAAATGGTGAGGATGAGGTGTTATTTATGGTGCGGGATATTACCCAGCGCCAATCAGCCCTGCGTGAACGGAGGCAAGCCTTACAGAAACTCCATCACCTCAACCAAGAATTAGAAACCAAGGTAGCCCGACGCACCGCTGAACTCCAAAAACGGGAAGCCGAATTACAAAAACTCTCGGAACGCCTCACCCTCGCCTTAAAATCGGCATCCATGGGCTGTTGGACATGGCAATTACAGGATAATACGCTGATCTGGGATGAACGGATGCGAGAATTTTATGATCTCCCACCCGATCGCAACATCACCTATGCAGAATGGCAGGAATATATCTACCCGGAGGATTTGCCGCGCTTGGCTGAGGTGATTGGCAAGTTGCTTAATGATGAGGGAGAGTGTACTGCTGAATTTCGGATTATCCTTCCCGATGGTAAAATTCGCCACCTTAAAACCTATGGCGTATTAGTCCGCAATGAGGCGGGTAATCCTCTAGCAATCACGGGGGTAAATGTAGATATTAGCGACCAGCAAGCGGCCCTGCTTCAACGGCAGCAAGCAGAAGAAAATCTTCGGGCTTCTCAACAGTTTTTACAAACGGTGCTGGATACGTTTCCCCTCGCAGTTTTTTGGAAAGATTGTTGCCTTGACTATGTGGGCTGCAATTCTCAGTTTGTCAAAAGTTTAGGGTTGGATGTGCCCGAAGATGTGATTGGAAAAAATGATTTTGAGTTGTATGATTATCCAGAGGCACTGGCCTATCGGGCTATTGATCGCCAGGTGATCGAGTCGGGCTTGCCCATGCTGGGTGTGATCGAAGAAGTCCTATTTCCCGATGGGCAATTGCACTGGTTAGAGATTAACAAGTTGGCGCTGCGGGATTTGTATGGCAATGTGATTGGTGTGGTGGGCACTTTTCAAGACATTACCGATCGCAAAATAGCTCAGGCACAACTGGAAATGACGAATCGAGAATTGCTCCGCGCCACTCGCCTCAAGGATGAGTTTTTGGCCAATATGAGCCATGAACTGCGCACGCCCCTCAATGCCATTTTAGGGATGACAGAGGGGCTACAGGAACAAATCTTTGGCCCTTTGAATGATCAACAATTAAAGGCGCTGCAAACGGTGGAAAAAAGCGCTTTTCACCTGTTAGAGTTAATTAATGATATTTTGGATGTAGCGAAGATTGAATCGGGGCAAATGGAGTTAGATTCTGCCCCCACGGCCGTTGCCTCACTCTGTCAATCCAGCATCACATTCATCAAACAGCAAGCCCTGAAAAAACGGATTCAAGTTTCTATTAATCTACCCTTAAATTTGCCGGATATTTTGCTAGATGAGCGGCGTATCCGTCAAGTGTTGATTAATCTCCTTAATAATGCGGTGAAGTTTACATCTGAGGGGGGACAGGTCATTTTAGAGGTTACGCCCCTTGAGGATTTAGAGGCGGAGTTAGAGGCCGAAAAGCATTATTTGCGGTTTTCGGTGATCGATACAGGGATTGGGATTAGTGAGCAAAATCGTGGCAAGTTGTTTCAGCCATTTATGCAGATTGATAGTGCTCTCAATCGCCAATATCAAGGCACGGGGTTAGGGTTAGCCCTGACGAAGCAGATTGTTGAACTCCATGGTGGGCGGGTCAGTTTAACCAGTGAGGAGGGGGTAGGCAGTTGTTTTATGATCGATTTGCCCTATCAAGCGACTCAGGTTTCGCCTCAACCGCAGCAGAGTGAGGTTGAGTCCAAATCCTTTGGGGCAATGGCTGAAAATGCTGTTGTTGGCCCTTTGCTGTTGTTGGTGGAGGACAATGAAGCCAATATTAGTACAATTTCCAGCTATTTAAAGGCTAAGGGCTACCGGATTGAGGTGGCCAAAAACGGTTATGAAGCCATTGAGCAGGCTGAGGCGTTGGGGCCGGATTTAATTTTGATGGATGTTCAAATGCCGGGGATGGATGGTTTGGAGGCAATGCAGCGAATTCGGAAGATTCCCCCGTTGGCCTCAACGCCGATCATTGCGTTAACGGCTTTGGCCATGGAGAGCGATCGCGATCGCTGTCTTGCCGCCGGAGCCAATGAATACCTGAGTAAGCCTGTTCGCCTAAGGGAACTGGCGCAATTAATCCCGAAGTTGCTCGCCACTGAGGGGAAAAATCTTTAGGGTTAGGGCGTTGAGATCGATCTTTTCCGTTTGGGAATGACGTTATCTGGAATATTCCAATATTTTGAGGCTTGGGCCATGTTATAGCCTAACAGTGTTTCATCCTGTGGGCTGAGGGTATAGGTTTTAAATTCTTGGGGATTCAGGCCCATGGCTTTGATGATTTCACACCCTAAGGCTTTGGCGAGCAAGGGAACTACGGCGTTACCAATTTCTCGAAAGCCGTGCCAAATAGTATTATGAAACCGAAACCAATCGGGGAAGGTGTGCAATCTTGCTGCTTCTCTAACGGTAATACAGCGAGGAGCGCCATAATGAATGGGTCTAGGGGCGGTATAGGCTCCTTTGTCGCTGGTGGTTCCGGCTCTGAGGGTATTACATTGGCCATGGGGGGACAGTTTAAAGAATCGACTGATTGTTTCGACGGTTCCGAGGGGGGTTGTTTGAAAGCGATCGCTTGATTTTTGGGTATGGTTTGATCCGATGTGGCCATAAACGAGGGGGCCAATTTGTCGCTGATGGCAGAGGTTAAATTCGCCGCTGGGTTGGAGGGCAAAGTGGGTTCTTAGGCCGGCATAGTTTAATTGTGAGGCTGGAATGCCTGGATCATTTTTGTGATAGGGGGGGTGTGTGCTTAGATCGCCAATGGCTTGTTCACAGGTTGCCCTGGTGTTGATGTCTAAATGGGTTTGTGGGGGGTAGGCGGCTGGATTAACGTCGAGTCTGGAGCCGATGAGGATTAGTCTTTTCCGATTTTGGGGCGCACCGTAATGGGATGCGTTTAGGATTGCGATGGGTTTTTGAATTGAGTAGCCGATGTTTTCAAATTCAATGATTAATTCTGTTAAGAATTTTTGATGTTGGCCGGAGGCGATGCCGGGGACGTTTTCAAAGAGAAAATATTTAGGTTTGATGGTTTTGATGATGCGCAGGTATTCAAAGATGAGGGTGTTTCTGGGGTCGTCTAGTTGTCGTTTGCCCATGTGGGAAAAGCCTTGGCAGGGTGGCCCGCCTGCAATGAGGTCTATTTCACGATCAATTTTTTTGTTTTTTAAAGCCTGTAGCAAATCTTGAGGATTTAATTCAGAAATATTTTTACAAATGCTTGCTCCGTAGGGGAAGTTAAAGTGGTGAACTAATGTATGAATTGGATCAAGTTCGACGGCGGCGGCGATATCAAATCCGGCGGCTTCTAGGCCGAGGGACATGCCGCCACATCCTGCAAACAGGTCGATGGCGATGGGGCGTTTCATGATGTTAAGGGGTGGTGGGAATTGGTTATGGGGCGTGGGGGCCGATGATGGGTTGTCCGGCTTGTTCTTGGGCGGCGAGTTGGTGGTTGAGGGTTAACAGTTTTTCGAGGATGTCGTCTTGGGGGGTGAATCCGTAGGCTTGGAGGGTGAGGCTGTCGAGTTGTTGGTGGAGTTTATAGAGTTGGCTGGCGGGTTCATCAAAGTAGGCGTTATAAAGTTTGGTGATGCCCCATTGTTTTTGTTCCATTTGTTGGCTGCGGTATTGATGGAGGGCTAGGGTCGTTTGGCGAATTTTTTCGATGATTTTTGGGGTGGGGGTTTGGGGAAAGGGGAAGGTTTCAAAGCAGGTGTTATGGGTGTAGCGCGTATCGCCTTTAAGTGTTGAGCTTTGCGCTTTTACCCATGTTCGATGAGTTTTTGAAGTTAAAATCCCAAGAACATAATAGTCATTTGATGCAACAACCTTAGTGGAGTTTCCAGGTAGCCAATCTGGTTGCGAAGGCAGAAAAATAAACCATTTTGAATGTGCTGGAACTGCAAAATATACATCAAGTGGAGCTATTGCATTTCTCATGGCAGCATGAGTACGCTTGAAACGCCACCACTTTTCTCTTAATACCTTTTCTCTGCAATTATCTCGTTCTGGCTTTACATATTCCCTTACATAATTAAAAGGATGACTAAACATCGAAGCATCTTCTACTGTTCGATTTTCAAAGTCGATAATCCATCTGCTCGGTTGCCCATTAAGTTCTTTGGTTAAATCATTTGCATCTAAAAAAAGCTTGAGTACTGCTTGATTTTTTGGATTAATTTTGAGCCACTCATCAACTATTTCTTTAGAAATAAAGAAATTTTTTGCATTCGGTTTGGCTCCCTCAAAGCAAAAATTTTTGTTTGCCCTTAAGCTTGACGCTTTAGAAACAGAAATTTGTGAATTTAGTGATGAATTTATTGTATTTACTGATATGTTGTCTAAATAAAGATTGCGTGTTTCTTGATAACACCAATTAACTAAACTGACATGAACTTTCGCATCACCTGACCATTCTTGAGTAGAAATAACATCATGCAAAAAACCTCCATTTTGGGTTACATACTCTAAGGAAGCAGATCTACTATTTCCTTGGCTGATTGTGTTGGTTCCAACTAAACCTACTCTTTGATCTTTGGGTGAATTTTCGTGAGCGAGCCTAAACCAATAACAGCAAAAATCGACTTGTGATTTCACTTCTGGAAACTTACTGAATACTCTTTCAATATATTCATCCCCTAATACTTGACGCATTCTATTCCCCCCCAAAAATGGCGGATTTCCAATAATCGCATCCGCCCGCGGCCACTCCGTAAACAACGCATCCGCACAAACAATATTGTTATCCAACGTATCCAATGGCAACGCCCGCTCCGTCAACCCCAACTCATCAATCGCCACCTTCCGCGCAATCATCAACGTCACCCGCGCCAACTCCACCGCAAACCCATTACTATCCAACCCAAAAAACTGCAACGGCGTAACAAAACCCAACTCCACCTGATCACCCCCCGACCGCCGCCGCTCCCCAATCTTCTCCAACAAATCCTGCTCCAACCGCTTCAATTCCCGATAGGCCAAATAAAGAAAATTCCCCGAACCACAAGCCGGATCTAACACCCGATAACCCGCCAACTCCCGCCGTAAATCCTCCAACTCCTTCAACGTCCCCGCCCCCTCAATCCGCTCCTCCCAATAGCGCGAAATTGTCGGCCGGATAATCTTCATAATATCCCCCTCCGATGTGTAATGAATCCCATGGGCATGACGCTCCCCCTGATCAATCGCTGACTCAAAAATACTCCCAAAAATTGCCGGCCGCACCTTACTCCAATCCTCCAACCCCGAAGCCTCCAAAATCCTTAACTCCTGCGTCGTCAACTCCAAACTATCAATCTTCGCAAACAACCCCCCATTAAAATAATCCACCCCCTTAAACCGTCCCATTGATTCAACTCCTGGCCTATTCATTTCTTCAAATAAACCCCGCGAAATCACATTATATGAACTCTTCCCCCCAATACAATCCTGCACACAACGAATAAACAAACTATCCGGTAATAACCCCCGATCCTCCGCAAACATCGCCAACACACACTGCAACACAAACCGCTGCGCCATCAGCGCCGCCTCCCCCTCCGATAACCGTTGCTCCCGCTGTAACCGCCGCCATAAATCGGGATATAAACCCTCCCCCAAACGCCGCGCCGCCTTCTCCGTCACTTCCACCTGATTATTGCCAAACACCGACGGCCGCTCACGGGGCAACATAAACCCAAATACCCCCGCCCGATTCGGCAAATCCGCCAACATCACCCGATCAATCGGCGTATCAATTTGAATATCAAAATCGTAAATCCAAAACTGATCAAAATTGCACAACATCACATAACGCGGCCGATTCGGAACCGCCCGCTGCCAATATTCAAACGCCTGGGAATAATGCTTGCTGAGATCCGCCCCCCGCCGCTTCATCTCTACCAAAACACGCGGCTTCCATACCAAATCCGCAAACCCCGTCTTGCCCTTCTTGCTCCCCTTCTCAATCCGCTTCTCATACACCGCCCCCGCCTGCATCGCCCCCTCATGGCCAAACGCCTGAAAAAAGTGATCCAGGAAAACCTGCGCCTCCCCCTTCTCATCCCCCGTAATGTAGGAATCGCAAAAATTGACAAAGTTTTGGAGGCGATCGCGCTCTAAAGCATCCATAAATACTGTTCCAGGAAGATCAAGTTTATTAGTTTACCACCAACACCACCCCCAAGGGAATCACCCCCAACCCCCCAATTTAACCAAAAAAACATTGCGGCCCGCTTCATACTTCGTTGCCAAAATGGTATCAGCGCTAAAACTGGCGGGAGAATCCCCTATAACGGTAAACGCAAGGACAAACGCGCCTTGCCCATCCTCTTACCCTAAACGCCGATGTTGACCCACTTTTCCCAACGCTTGGCCCCCCTTGCCCTCGCCTGCTCCCTGCTCATAGCCCCCTTTGCCCTCCCCGCTTGGGCCCAAGAACAACGCTCCCGCCTCCTCACCGTCACCGGAACCGGCGTAGAAATGATCCCCACCACAATCACAAGGGTGCGCCTCGCCGTGGAAGTGCAGGGACAAGATGCCGCAACCGTGCAACGGGAAGTGGCCCGCCAAACTGCCCAGGTCATTGCCCTGCTGCGATCGCAGGGCGTTGAACGACTCCAAACCACCGGCCTCAGCCTCCAACCCCGCTACGAATCCCGCGACAATCAACGGGAACCCCGCCTCATCGGCTATGTCGGCTCCAATAGCGTCGCCTTTCGCATCGCCACCGAAGCCGCTGGGGATGTGATTGATCAGGCCGTGGGTACAGGGGTGAGCCGTATTGATGGGGTGGAATTTTTAGCCACCGATGCGGCCATTGAAACAGCCAGGGCCGAAGCCCTGCGCCAAGCAACGGCCAATGCTCGGGCCGAAGCGGCGATCGTCTTGGCCTCCCTCGGACTACGGGAACAGGAGATCACCGGGATTCAGATTAACAATAGTGGCGTGGATTTTAGTCCCCGGATGCAGGCCAATACCATGGCCTTTGAAGCTGCCGATGCGATCGTGGGGGGGGATCAAACCGTCCGGGCCTCAGTGACGCTGGAAATCCGCTATTGATCTGGAATCTGCGTAGATTGAGATCTTGATCAGTGTGGGGGCGAAACATTTTTCGCCCCGACAGGATTGGGAGAGCTAGGCGCGATCGCCTTGCTCTAGGGTTGGGCTAACTCCCTATAGGTTTGGCGGAGGGCTTGACCCCGCTCGCTCCAACTGTAGTGGGTTTGCACACGGGCTTGACCGGCTGCCCCCATCCGTTGGCACAAATCCCCATCGCCGGCAAGGGTGCGGATCGCCTCAGCTAAATCCTGCACCGCCTGCTTGGGATTGTGGGCGGGAATACTCAAGCCGGTTGCTGGCGTGACTTGTAACGCCGGCCCCCCAAGGGCTAAACAGATCACCGGCCGAGCCGCCGCCATCGCCTCCATACAGACCAAAGCCCCGGAATCGTGGAGGCTGGGATGGAGGAGGACATGGCATTGGCCCAAATGGGCGATCGCCTCTTCCCTTGTCGTTTTCCCCCAAAACTTCACCCGTTCATGAATCCCTAACCTTTGGGCCAATTGGGCTAGGGGCGATCGCTCCGGGCCATCCCCCACCAACCAATATTCCACCTCCGGCAACCCCGCCGCCGCCACCGCCCGCAACCCCAAATGAATCCCCTTCCAATGCAAGAGCCGCGCCATCGTAATCAGCCGAAAGGGAGCCACCGGGGGCGGCGGGCATTGGCTCATTTGGGCAAATTCGCCGGGAGCAATGGCGATCGCCGTCATCACCTCCACCCGTTTTGCCCCCAATTGCCGTAGACGGATCGCTGTTTCCTCGGTGGTGGCCCGGGCTAAGGCACTGCGTCGGGCGGTTTGTTGGGTGAAGGGATCAAGGCTACCGCAACGATGGGCGAGCGATCGCACCCATTCATAAAGCTTCCCCTGCCAGCGAAAATCTTCAAAAAAAGCAGCGGGAGCCGCCTCCGCCCCCCCCACCGGCCCCCATAGCAAGGGGATCGGCAACCGGGCCAAAAAACTGGGGGTGGAATAGCGCACATAGGTGACATGGTGGGCAACGTCAAAGCCGACGGCGCGGTGATAGCGTCGCGCCAGGAAATAGGCCCGCATCTGCCAAAGGTAATAATGGAGATGCACCAAAGGCAAAGCACGCTTCCACCCCCGTTCCCCCCACAGCCCACAGGGGAGGATCTCCACCGTGGGCATCGGGTTGACGGCTAATTCCGCCATGATGCTGGGGAGATTGTCCCGCCGCGTTAAGACCCATATTTGATGATCAGGGGCGATCGCCGCGATCGTATTCCAACCCACCCCCGGCTCCGAGCCTTGATGGGGACGACAGGCATAGGCAGAAATGAGAATTTTCAAAGGGGCCATAGGGGTGGGGGTGCAAGTTGCCCTTCCATCTTAAAGTTGACTTTTGCTCGTTCCCAGTATGGCAACAACTCCAGACATTGGGGTGCAAGTTGCCTTTCCATCTGACAAGTTGACTTGTTAGGGCCGGAAACCATGGGGGATCGGGAGGTTATGATGGGCTATGGATCAAAACCGGGGAAGGAGAGCCGTTGAGCGTGAAAATTTGTTGTGAAACTCGATCCATGCAGACCCGCGACGGGGTGCGCCTTGATGCGGATATTTATCGCCCTGAAGATGAGGGGGATTATCCCGTGCTCCTGATGCGGCAACCCTACGGCCGGGCCATTGCTTCAACGGTGGTTTACGCTCCCCCCCGTTGGTATGCGGCTCAGGGTTACATCGTCGTCATTCAAGATGTGCGGGGCCGGGGCAGTTCCGAGGGCATTTTTGAGCCTTTTTGCCATGAACAGGCAGACGGGGAGGATGCGGTGGCCTGGGCGGCTGCCCTGCCGGGAAGTAGCGGCGCGGTGGGGATGTATGGGTTTTCCTATCAGGGGATGACCCAACTCTATGCCGCCCAAAACCGCCCCCCGGCCCTGAAGGCCATCGCCCCCGCCATGGTGGGCTATGACCTCTACCGGGATTGGGTCTATGAAAACGGTGCTTTTTGCCTCCAGGCTAACCTCGGTTGGGCGGTGCAATTGGCGGCGGAAGCGGCCCGGATTCAGGGCGATCGCCCCGCCTTCGAGAGCCTCTACACCGCTTCCCGCCATCTCCCCTTCTATAGCCCCCCCCACCACTTCATCGAGAGCCTCCATAAATACGCCCCCTTCTATTTCGACTGGCTCCACCACTCCCACTACGACGACTATTGGCAACAGCGCCAACCCCAATTAACCGGGTTAGAACTGCCCATGCTCCACATCGGCGGCTGGTATGACTCCTATTTGCGGGGCAATCTCCGCCTCTATCGACAAATGCGATCGCAAACCGATGCCCCCCAACTCCTCCTCGTCGGCCCTTGGGGCCATTTACCCTGGAGTCCCCCAGGGGGGGATTTGGACTATGGGGCCGCCGCCCTTAGCCCTGTGGATGGGTTACAAATTCGTTGGTTTGACCATTGGCTCAAGGGCAAAGATACCGGCTTAATGGCTGATGATCCCGTATGGCTCTTTGAAATGGGCACAAACCAATGGCGATCCTTTAGCGATTTTCCCCAAGCCAATTATCAATCCTGCTATTTAGCCAGCAATGGCTTGGCCAGCGTCCGCACCGATGGCGGCACGTTGATCCCCTTCACCGCCGAAGGCATCCCCAATCAACAGGATACGCTGATCCACGACCCTTGGCGGCCCGTCCCCAGCCACGGCGGCCACGCCAGCCACCCCAGCGGCGCCATGGCCCGCACCGCCCTCGATCACCGCACCGATATCCTCACCTACACTACGCCACCCTTGGGGGAAACATTGGCGATCGCTGGGGAGGCGATCGTTGAACTCCACTGCACCGCCAGCACCCCCAGTTATGATCTCTGCGTCATTTTGGCGGATGTCTATCCCGATGGCCAGGTCTATAACATCTGCCAAGGCTACCGCCGCCACACCACCACCACCCAGCCGATCCGCATCCCCCTCCAAGCCACCTGCATCCAATTGCCCCCCGGCCATTGTCTACGCCTCAGCATCAGCGCCGCCAATTTCCCCGCCTACCCCATTAATGGCGGAGTTGCTACACCGGCTCCCCTCACCCCCATCCAGGAGGCTGCTGTGATTACCCTCACGATCGGATCGGGGCAAAACCAACCGTCGCAAATCTTTTTGCCCATCAATACCGTTGAGGATTGAACCCCATCGGATCAAGGGCAGGCCAAGGGTCAAGATCCGCTGTTGCCTCAGTAAAAATTCAAGACCTTGAAAGTCCTAAGCTTGATTGCGTATGATAGATTGAACGTGGTAGACCCGTACAATAGCTGAATTTCTTCAGTCTAATTCACCGTTGACGATGCGTTGACCAGCATTAAGGCGGAGAATTCTCGATGCCAACTGTGTTAGAATCCCTTGTCCCTAAACCTCAGCTTTTATTGTAATCTTGAACCCATGAAAATTGCCCTAGTTGTAGAGGATAGCCTGACAGATCGGGAATATATGACGCGATCGCTCAAAGAAGCTGGCTTTAATGTCATTAGCACCTCTAGTGTTGAAGAAGCGAAGGGTAAATTAACCCCAAATCCCCCTAATATTATTTTTCTGGATGTGATTTTACCCGGACAAAGTGGGTTTGAATTTTGTCGGGAACTGAAAGGAAATCCAGACACTAAAAAAATCCCCGTGGTGATTTGCTCCACCAAGGGCACTGAAGTTGATAAAACCTGGGGAACGATGTTAGGAGCTGATGATTATCTGGCGAAGCCGGTGGATATTGAGCTACTCAAAAAAACCCTGCGCCGTTTGGTCTAGGCTGCCGCGAGTTTGATCGCTTCCCCCTGCCCCTAAGCCCCTGGGGGGGGATGGGCCGCAGTTAGGCAACATTGAACTTGAACCCACCCCGACCACGGGGGAAATATTGAAAAAGCCCCTCTTGGGATCGGGGTGGGTTATCTGAAGTGCTGGTAAAAGTGAGATGCACCCATCAGTGAGTCGGCCGGAGGGTCTTTCCCCTCAGAGCGGTTCTGCTGGGGTATACTGAGACCAGACTTTTCAAAAAAACTGTCTCAAAAACTGGATTACAGTCTGTGCGATCGCCGATGTTTTTGCTACCTCCTGGACAGATCCAGAATTCTCGTATCTTAGCCGAGGGTAGACCTAGAAAGCTGAAATGCCCCACAAACGATCACCTTTTTCTTCAGACACAGCCCAAATGATGCTGGATCTCTCCCATCATTTGCCGGGCGTGCTTTATCAATTAGAATTAACGCCCACGGGAGAAATCACGTTTCCCTACGTCAGTCCGGCCAGTGCTGAATTATTGGGCATCACCTCAGAGGTGTTGATGGCCAGCCAGGGGTTCGCCCTCTTCGCCACAGCCCACCCCGATGATCTCGCCAGTATTCAAGCCACCTTAGGGGCTGCGACCCAAGACCGATGCCCTTGGCAAGCCGCTTGGCGGGTTTTAATGCCGGGGGGCAAACTCCACTGGGTACAGACCCAGGCCCGCCCGGAACAGCAGCCCGATGGAACGCTGCTTTGGCATGGCCTGATCACCGATATCACGACCCAGAAAGAAGCAGAATCGGCGTTAGCCATCGCAGCGGAGCGGGAGCGGTTAATCCACTACGCCATTGAGGGCATTCGCCACAGTTTGGAGCTTGAGCACATTTTTTCGGCCATGACTCAAGCCGTGCGGGAACAATTGCAATGCGATCGCACCATTATTTATCGTTTTAGTTCCGATTGGAGCGGGGAAATTGTGGCCGAATCCGTGGCCCCCACTTGGCAACCCCTGTCGGATCAACTCCTGCCCAATGAGCAATTTTATCAAATCGAAAATTGCAATTTAGCCACCTTAATTCAAAAGTCCGAGCGCATTACCGACACCCATCTACAAGCCATCCAGGGACAGGCTTTTCAAAGTCGCTATGACTATCGCTGTGTCGATGATGTCAGTGTCGCCGGGTTTACTGATTGCTATTATCAATTTTTGCTCAGGGTTCAGGCCAAAGCCTATGTGATTGTGCCGATCTTTGTGGGGCCGGCTCTCTGGGGTTTGGTGGGGGTTTATCAAAATACTGGCCCCCGGATGTGGCAACAGCCCGAAATTACCATGCTTTTGCATCTGAGTGCGCAATTAACGATCGCCATTCAACAGGCCTATGTGCTTGATTACACCCGCAAACAGGCGGAAGATCTCCAACGGGCAAAGGAAGCGGCCGATGCAGCCAATGCGGCCAAAAGCCAATTTCTGGCCAATATGAGCCACGAACTGCGCACCCCTTTAAATGCAATTCTGGGCTTTACCCAATTACTCAATGCCGATCCCAGTTTGGGGCGCACCCAAAAACACTATTTAGAAATCGTGAATCAAAGCGGTGAACATCTGCTGATGTTGATCAATGATGTGTTAGAACTTTCCAAAATTGAAGCGGGACGGGTGAGTTTAAACTGTCATGATTTTGATTTTTATCAACTCATTGATAATTTAAAATCTCTGTTTTATCTCCGTGCTCAGGAGCAAGGCATCGTATTGCGGGTGATCATTGACCCGGCTGTGCCCCATCACCTCCATGGGGATGAGCGTAAATTGCGTCAGATTTTGATTAATTTGTTGGGCAATGCGTTGAAATTTACGACCCAGGGCAAGGTGGAATTGAGGGTCTGCGATCAAGCAACGTCTCCACAGGAGAATCGCCCCCCCATGCCCTCCCTTACCTCCCCTCATCCCCACCATTTGCAACTCAGCATTACGGATACGGGCTGCGGCATTCCCCCCACCGCCCTTGAGGCTATTTTTGAGGCCTTTACCCAAACCGCCACCGGCCAAAAAACCCCTGACAGCACCGGCTTAGGGTTGCCGATTAGCCGCCAATTTGCCCAATTGATGGGGGGGGATATTACCGTCACCAGTACCCCCGGCCAGGGGTCTTGCTTTACGCTGACACTGCCTTTCACCGCAGCATCTTCCTGTCCGCTGCCCCTCCAGGGGCGGCCCGGCCACACCATCATCGGTTTTCAAGAGTTGCCCCAACGTCCCCGCATTTTAGTAGTCGATGACGAACCCGATGGTCAATTTTTAGTGACGTATCTCCTCGAATCGATTGGTTTTGAAGTCCTGTGTTGTAGTGATGGCACGGGGGTGCTCGCTCTGTGGTCAACATGGCAACCCCACCTCGTTCTTCTCGATATTCAACTGCCGGGAATGGATGGTTTACAGGTGGCGGCGAAGATTCGCCAGCAAGACCCGGATACGCCGATTATTGCCCTGACGGCTTTTGCGTTTGAGAGCGATCGCCAAGCGGCTTTGGCGGCAGGTTGTAATGGTTTCTTGAGTAAACCCTTTCAGAGTCAAACCCTACTCCAGAGCATTGGTCAGCACCTGAAACTCGACTATATCTATGGCGACTCTCGCCCCCAGTCCCCCATAGACATCATTGCCGAATTACAACCGCAAATGCCCACGGATTGGCCCGCCGCCCTCCGCGAGGCGGCGGAACAATGCAACGAGCAGGAGATTCGTCGCCTCCTCCAATACTTGCCGGCAGAGGGGGAAGAACTCCATCACCATCTTTTGAAAATTGTCGAAAACTACGATTTTGACCAAATTTTAGCCATTGCCCAATCTTTGCTCACCGATGGTTGATCCCGCCCATCTCTCAACAGGCTGAGTGACAATTTTTCAAAACCCCTCCTGAGGATGGTGAGAGGAGGGACATCACCCTTTAAAATTGATACCGTAAACTAACTCAAGACAAGCTTGATTGTGGATTGTCCGAAGTGTCGAAACGCCGCTTTACTCGAAACACCCCTCGGGGGTGATCTCAGGGTTCAACGCTGTGGCACCTGCGAAGGCCAGTGGTTGCCGGCCCCAACCTATCGCCAATGGCAGGGAAAAACCTCCCCGCAAACGGCGACGACCGCAACCCTAAACCAGCCGACGATCGCCGACTTTGCACCAGGGGAGAGCGATCGCAAGGCCGGCCTGTGCCCAGAATGCCAACGCTACCTCACCCGCACGAAGGTAGACTATCTCACCCCCTTTTATCTCGAACGCTGTCCAGAATGTGAGGGGTATTGGTGCGATCGCGGTGAATGGGATGTATTGACCCGGTTAGGGGTGAGCGGTTCCTTAGAGCAGTTTTTTGAGCGGGAATGGCAAATGCAAATCCGGGAACAGGCGGCGGTGGCCAGTGAGCGCCAGGGGATGATCGAAAAATTGGGGCCGGAGTTAGCGGAGCAAATTTTCGCCCTGGCGATGACGCTCAATCAGCATCCCCACGGCGACTATGCCCTTGCCTATCTGATTCGCAAAGCGGCCCAAAGCTCAGAAATGCGCGAGTTTAAAATGGAATCGCAATTGCCATCCCGCACCTACTCCCTCTAACTGGGGCCAAGATTGACCCCCGGAGCTTAGGATAACAATATCCTTCGTCTACGGTGAGGCCATGCGATCGCGCTTTTCCCCCTACTATCAAAAACTTCGCCGCCTGCCTGCATCAATGCGGGAAAAACCGACGGAGCAACTTCATCAGGAATTAAGTGTCGATGCCCGCTGGAGTCTGAACTATGTGGTTTTGATCGTCAGTTCCTGTGCCATTGCCACCTTTGGCCTGATTAGCAATAGTACGGCGGTGATTATTGGGGCGATGATTATTGCGCCGTTGATGTTGCCGTTGCGGGGTTTGGCCTTTGCGGCATTGGAAGGCGATTTAGAATTACTGCGGCGATCGCTGCTGTCGATCATCGGCGGCACGGTGCTGGCCATTGCCCTTTCCATGACCCTGGGGCTAATCACGCCGATTCCCTCCTTTGGTTCCGAATTTCAGGCCCGGGTTCAACCGAGTTTAGTGGATTTAGGGATTGCGATCGCCGCTGGGGGCATTAGTGGGTTTGCGAAGGTGCGCACCGGCATTAGTGACGTATTAGCGGGGACGGCGATCGCCGTGGCCCTGATGCCCCCCATTTGTGTCGTGGGCTTGGCCATGTCTCGGGCCTTCTCAACCCCGAGCTTTTGGGTCTTTAGTCAACAGGCTTTCCTACTCTATCTCACCAACCTCATCGGCATTGTTCTCGCCTGCATGGTGGTGTTTATGTTGGCCGGCTACACCGAAATGAGCCATTCCCTGCTCTGGGCTGTGATCTCCGTTTTGATCCTCGCAATCCCCTTAGGAACCAACTTTGCCGCCCAAATTCGCCGCGTCCGGGCAGAAGACTATATTCGCGCCCTGTTGGTACGGAACACGATTACCATCGGCCAACGAGATGTCACCCTCTTAGATACCCGCATCGACTGGTCAGCCCAGACCCCAGTGGTTTACCTCAATATCCAGGTGGCCAGTGACCTGGTGGAAGAGATCACCCCCAAGCAGGTGCAGGAGATGCAGAAATTCATTAGCCAACAGGTGGGGCGATCGCTCAAGCTTGTCCTTTTTGTCAGTCGCGGGCGCACCGTCACCGAAGCCGGGGTTAACGAAGTTTTACCGAATGTTGCCCCTTCCAGTATTGATCGCGGCAAACCCCTGCTCTCGGATCCCGTTCTTCGCAAGGATGTTCGACCCTTTTTTGATGAACTGGAGCAAACCGAAGCAGGCAACATCCTGCCGGAAAAAGCGCCTGATGAGGCGGCCCCCACCGCTGCCCCAGAGGCCGAGCCTGAACCCAATCCTAATCAGGCAGATTGAACAACGTCCCCATTACCAAGGCCGGGAACAGCGATCTTTAGGTGTTAAGGATTGATCCAAGATCGGCAATATCGATAATAGGATCAGTTAAGGTTTAAATTGTCTGTCGTTTGTTAAGTTATGCCCTACCCTCGCCAAGTTTCGCCAAAAATTTTCTCCCGTCAAAACATGAAATCAGATGGGAATCCCAGTTCTGACCAAAGGATCGGTGACAGCGGCACAGTCCTAAGCCTTACAGCAGAGGACGGGGCGATCGGTGGGCATAATCTAGCATTTCAAGCCCTTTTCAACGCCAGCTTAGATGGTCTCTTGATTGCCAATGATCAGGGGGAGTATGTCGCAGCAAATGCCATCGCTGGGGATCTGTTTGGCTTCCCCGTAGCCGCAATTGTGGGGCAATCGATTCCCGATTTGACCGGTTCGGAACGGGATTTTCAACAAACATGGCAACAGTTCCTCACTGAGGGCAAAAGTGAGGGGGAATTTTACCTGCTGCGAGGGGAGGGCGATCGCCGCCTCATTGCCTATACGGCGATCGCCCATTTTTTACCCCACCTCCACCTCTCCATCCTCCGGGATATCACCCCAGCCCCAACAGCACAATCCAGTGCATCGAGCACCCAGGCACAAAAAAAACTCGCCGACGGTCAATATCGCCTGCAACAAATTGCCCACCATGTTCCCGGTGCGCTTTTTCAATTCTCCATTGCTCCCGATGACACCATGTCGTTTCCCTATGCCAGTGAGGGCATTCGACAGATCTACGGCGTGAGTCCAGAAGCCGTTCAGGAAGATTGCCAAGTCGTTCTCGGCGTGATTCACCCCGATGATTTTGATCGCGTGTTTGCGTCCATTATGGACTCTGCGGCCCAATTAACCCCTTGGCATTGTGAATATCGCGTCAATCATCCCGATGGTCAACAACTGTGGTTATTAGGCTATGCCACGCCCCAACGACAAAAAGATGGAGGCACCACTTGGTATGGTTATATCCGCAATATTACCACCGAAAAAATCAATCAATTGGCTCTCCAAGCCAATGAAAATAAATTACGCAATATCATTGAAAACATCAATGATATGATCTTTATTGCTGATCGCAATGGTCAATTTAGCTATGTCAGCCCCACCTTTAAAACAGTGATGGGATATGAACTCACTGTTTTAATTCAACGTCCGTTTGTGGATGTGGTTCATCCTGAAGATTTACCCATTTGTGTCAATGGTTTTATGGCGGTTTTAGGCGGTGAGCGGGTGCGGGGTTTAGAATATCGAGTTTTACACGCCGATGGGCAATATTATTGGCATCGCGCCAACTTAGCACCGTTACAGGAAGGGCCTGATCAAGAGATCGTTTGCCTAGGCCTTGCCAGTTATATTGATGATCGCAAACAGGCAGAAATTGCCCTGCAAGAAAGTAAAGCCCGTTTAGATTTTCTCCTAGAGGGGGTAGGCGATGGGGTTTGGGAGTGGAATCTCCAAACCAATGCAGTGAATTATTCGCGGGAGTGGCTCCTGCTGTTGGGCTGTAGCGAGGCGGAGTTAACCTATACAACAGCAGATTGGGATAGTCGTCTTCATCCTGATGATCGGCAACAGGCCTATGCAGAGATGTCTGACTATCTTGAGGGAAAAACAGCCGTTTATGAAAGTGAGCATCGTCTTTGCCACAGTGATGGCTCCTATAAATGGATATTGTCCCGGGGCAAAATTTTGGAGCGAGATGAAGCGGGCCGTCCCGTCAAATTTATTGGTTTATTCAGTGATATTAGTGAACGAAAACAAGCCCAGCTTGAACTAGAGCAGTTTTTTAACGTTGGCTTAGAACTGCTCTGTATTGCAGATCTACAGGGTAATTTTTGCCGCCTTAATCAAGCCTGGTCACGGACGTTAGGCTATGATTTAACAGAACTGGAGGGGCAACCGTTTCTTAATTTTGTCCATCCCGATGATGTTGAATCGACTTTGGCGGCGATCGCTGATTTAGGGGATCAGAATAATGTTACGTCATTTGTGAATCGCTATCGTGCTAAAAATGGCGGCTATCGTTATATTGAATGGTCTGCTGCTCCCTATGAAAATTCAATCTATGCAGCGGCAAGAGATATTACGCACCGATTGCAGGTAGAAGCCGCGTTAAAAGCATTAGTGAAACGGAGTCAACTCTTAAATGAAGTTAGCACTGAAGTGCGTAATTCCCTCGATTTAGCGACGATTGTTCAAAATGCTGTTAATGCAATTTTTGTTGAGGTTGGGGTCGATATTTGTACCTTTGGGTGGTATGAGCAGGATCGAGATCCTCCCGAGTGGAATGTTATTGTTGAGAAACATCGACCGGAAATGAACAGTTGGTTAGGAAATTATCCCCTGAGCGCATTTCCTATTTTATTTGAGCATATTTTTGCAGGTGAAACCTATCGGTTAGATGTTGAAAATACAACGGATCACGCCTTAAAAGTGTTCTGTGAGCAGGTTAAGGTTGACCTCTATTTCATGCTGCCGATTCATACTGCCGGGGGCAAAATTGGCGCGTTTGAAATGGGCCGGGTGGGGCGCGATCGCCCCTGGCAGGAGGATGAAATTGAGTTATTGCACAGCCTCGGGAATCAGGTGGCGATCGCCATCTATCAAGCCCAACTCTATCAAGAGTCTCAATCCAAAAGTCAACAGCTAGAGCAGGCCTATCGGGAACTCCAAGAAACCCAGATTCAACTCATCCAAGCGGAAAAAATGTCCAGCTTGGGGCAGTTGGTGGCGGGGATTGCCCATGAAATCAATAACCCAGTGAGTTTTATCTATGGCAACCTCACCCATACCGCCAACTATGCCCACGATCTCCTCGAACTGATTCATCTTTACCAAACGGTATATCCTGATCCTCCAGCGGCGATCGCAGCCCTGATGGAAGATGTTGATCTGGAGTTTATTGCTCGGGATCTCCCCAAAACCCTCAAGTCGATGCAAATTGGTGCCGCTCGCATTCGGGACATTATCAAATCCCTGCGCACCTTCTCCCGCCTTGATGAGGCAGAACTCAAGGCCATGGACATTCACGAAAGTCTCGACAGCACCATGGTCATTTTGCAAAACCGCACCAATGGCCGCAGCGGCAAACGGGAAATTCAGATCGAGAAACACTATGGGGCCTTGCCTCGGGTGGAGTGCTACGGTGGCCTGTTGAATCAAGTCTTTATGAATTTGCTGGCCAATGCCATTGATGCCATTAACGAGCGCCAGCACAGCCTTGATCCCCAATGGGCCGAGACCTACCAAGGTCGGATCGTCATCCATACGACCCGTTTAGGTGAGGATCAAGTGGCGATCGCCATTGAGGACAACGGCATCGGGATCACGCCGGACATCCAAGCCAAAATCTTTAACCCCTTCTTCACCACCAAGCCCATCGGCACCGGCACCGGCATGGGACTCTCCACCAGTTACCAAATTATGACCAACACCCACCGGGGCCGACTCTACTGCACCTCCACCCCAGGAGAAGGCAGCACCTTCACCCTGGAACTCCCCCTCCATCATCCGACCTCCTGACCAAAAAAGGGAGCGCGGTTAACGCGCCCCCATCCCTCAAGAATCCCTCAATAGTGCGAAGAATATCACCCCACCCTTAGGATTGATCCCCGCTGGGGGGACGATAGGTGACGGTTTGAACTGCGCCGGGATTCCCTAGGGGTTTCGCCTCTTCGTTGTTAATGGCCACCACAACACCGCCAGCATTCCCCGCCATAATCGTGATCTGCTCTTTGGCTTCCCAAGTGCGTTTCTCGCCCTTCGGTAACGTGCCCTCAAAGGCAACCTCGCCATCCGCCACCACCCGCAACCAGCAATCATCCTGGAGGGTCATGGACACCACAACACGATCATTGGAAATTTGTGCCTCGGTGTGTTGACTGGGAGGCGCTTGGGTTGAGGATGGATTGGAAATATTTTGTACTGGTTGCACCGGCGTGGCAGAAATGGGGTCAGATTCCACCGAAACGCTGGCGTTGTCGCTGGCCAACTGTGGCCCCGATGGCTTAATCAAGAGCGATAACCCACTCACGGCCCCAATCAAGACGGCGATATACACCAAATACATATGAAAGGGGCGCAACTGGGAAGTGGATACAGGTTTCCAGGTGGGACGAATCGATTGCCAATGGGTTTCCACCGGAAAAGCCGCCGCCAATTCTTGGCCGTTGAGATAGAGCGCATTGGCAATGCGGCGCACCAAGGCTTGAATATAGATCGGCTCTGGTAAAGCCGAGTCATCGGCGGCTTCAATGGCTTTGATTAAGCGGAGGGGGATGCTGGTTTGTGTTGCTAAAGCCTCCGTTGAGAGGGCGCGTTTGCGGCGCACTTCATGGAGATAAAGACCCAGTTCTTTGAGCTTTTCCCCCTGCTCTGGTGTTAAAGGCTGGTTTCGGGTTTGCATAGAGGCTTCTCCGCAATAGGGTTAGGCAAGTGAGGGTTGAGAGAATCGTGATTCGTGAAATGGTGGGCGAGTTCGGTGGGGGTCAGCACTCGATATTGCCCGATCGCCAAGGGCTTGGTACGGGACGCATCAAGGCTTAAGGTCCCGATCGCCACCCGGTGCAATTGTAAAACGGGATACCCCAGTTCTGTGGCCATGCGCCGAATTTGGCGGTTTCGCCCTTCTTTTAACACAATGCGCAGGTGGGTTCGCTCTGGTTTCGTTTTAAGAATCGTCACCTGAGCCGGTTGAGTCCAATGGTGGTCAAGTCGCATACCCTGCCGCCATTGTTGGAGAATCTCAGGGGGCGGATGGCCCTGAACCCAGACATGATACGTTTTGGCGAGATGATAGCGGGGGTGGGTCAACTTGAGGGTGAGTACACCATCATTCGTTAGTAGAATAGCACCTGTTGAGTCGGTGTCGAGACGGCCCACGGGGTAAAGGCGGTAATCCCTACACCAGTGGGGTTCGAGACAGTCCAAGACGGTTCGCCGTCCTTGGGGATCGGCACAGGTGGACACGACTCCACGGGGTTTATTGAGCAGAATGTAAATAAGATCGGGGGTGAGGTTGGGGGTGAGGATTTGGCCATTGAGTTCTAGGCGATCACTCCTTGGATCTGCCTGTTGTCCCAGGGTTGCCACTTGGCCGTTAACACGCACCTGTCCCGCTGAAATCAACTGTTCAGCGCGTCGTCGGGAAACAATTCCCCATTGAGCCAGAATTTTTTGGATGCGTTCGGCCATGAATGGTGCAAAATCGGGCGAGCCGGTCAAAATCCAGGTGGTCGAGAGCAAACTGAACCCTGGGCATTTAAACTATGTACAAATATTACAGGATCTTTTGGCAGCTTTTAGGGGTGTCATGGGCCAATTATCGGGATCTGGTCATATTCCGAGATCGACTGATTAAAAAACATCAACAGTTTGAGAAGTTTGCACAGAAATCTTGATGAAAATGCTGCCGGTGTCGGGTTGGGTGAGTGGGGTTTTATCTCCTGCGGTTACGCTGTGGTTGCGATCGCAACTAGATCACGTTGATAATCTGCAAATTCAGATCACCAGTAAAAATCAACAATTGCTACGGGGGCAGATTCCCCACGTTACCCTCAAGGCGGATCAGGCGGTCTATCAAGGCATTCACCTCAGTCATGGGGAGATGACCGCTGAGGATATTCAAATCAATGTCGGGGAAATGCTCAAAGGCCAGCCCTTTCGCCTCTTAGCGCCAGTGCCGTTGAGTGGCTCCGTGGGATTAACGGCGACGGATTTACAAGCCTCTTTAGGGTCTGCATTGTTGGCCCAAGGTTTAGGGGAGGCGATCGCCCAAATGATCCCCCCCGACATCGGGTTACAATTGGGGGCGATCGCCTGGGAAACAGCAATTTTCAAGCCCGAGGGCATTGAACTTCAGGGCCAAATGGCTGATCCCCAAGGGCAAAGGGGGATCACGCTCCGCAGCGGTTTAGAATTGGCAAGCCCCCAAATCCTGCGCCTCGCACCGCTCCAGTTTAGCCTCGGAGCCACACCCTACGCCCTGCCTGCCTTTGAGCTAGATTTGGGGCCAGATGTTCAGTTAACGATGCTGGCCATCACCCCCACCGCGCTGCAACTCCAAGGCCGTTTAACCATTATCCCCGAACCCTAATCACCATGACCGATAACCTCAGCCCCGAACAATATCAACAGAAGATGCAGCGCCGCAAAGCGGTACAGGCGGAAAGGGTAGCCGCTGCCAATCAGGAGAAAGGCCTGATTATTGTCAACACGGGCAATGGTAAGGGCAAAACCACCGCCGCCTTGGGGATGGTCATGCGATCGCTGGGCCATGGTTATCGGGTGGCGATCGTCCAATTTATTAAAGGGGCTTGGGAACCGGCGGAAAAAGCGGTGTTGGAGCGGTTCGGGGATCAATTGGTGTTCCGGGCCATGGGGGAGGGCTTCACCTGGGAAACCCAAGATCGCGATCGCGATATTGCCAACGCCCAAACCGCTTGGGAAACGGCCCTGACATTCATCCAAGATCCGGATTACCGTTTAGTGCTCCTTGATGAGGTGAATATTGCCCTCAAACTGGGCTATCTCGATGTGGCCACCGTCCTCGCCGGCCTGGAAACGAAACCCGCCGATTCCCATGTCATCCTCACCGGCCGAGGCGCACCCCCGGAACTGATCGATCGCGCCGATCTCGCCACGGAGATGACGCTGCTTAAACATCCCTTTAAGGAGCAAGGGGTCAAAGCCCAAGCTGGCATCGAGTTTTAAGGCACAGGATCCCCCGCTGCGCTGCCCCCTTAAAAAGGGGGCTGGTGTGGGGGCTTAACCCGCTGGGTTTTCTGCCCCATTGAGCCAAAGCGGATTGGCGGTGGTGGTTTCTTGGTGGGCCCAGTGGTGGTAATCCGCCAAGAGATGGGAGAGGATGCGCTCTTTAATCCGGCCCAGTACGCTCTGGACTAAACCGACCCCCGCCGTCTCCAGCATCGGCAGCGGAGCCAACAACAAAGCTGGCGGCACATCCACCGTCACCACCACATCTGCCCGCCCTTCTAAATAGGTTTGGCCCTTGCGCCTGGCGGGGATCAGTCGGCCCTTCAGTTCGAGACTGAAGCGATTGTTAATGTAATCAATGCCGCGAATTTCACAGCCCAAGGAACGAATGGAAATCATCCCGTAACTATCCGCCTTCACCTCTAGGATTACCGTCGGTTGGAAATGGTAGAGGTTGAGAAGATTGAGGGGATTGAGTTTGAGGCGATAGCGATCGCCCCCCAGCACTTCCATTAACTTGGGGTTGGCGATCGCATGCACCAACCGCTGCGGCTGGCGTAGGTAATGATGGATCGGGATGATTTCCTCTTCAACATGAAGCGTAACCGGTTCAGACGCAGCGCAACGAATTTTCATAAAACGACAGAATGAATGAGAAGCTTTGGATCACCCCTTCATCCTACGTTACATTTAGCCATCACTTGCAACATTTCCAGGATTCCCCAGCAATTCGGGGGAAGCGCTCTTAAACCTGATAAGCCCGATAGACCCGATAATCCAGGTTTGGGAAAATATTATCGATCTGCTCCACCTTTTCGAGCCAGCCCGCATCGACCTTTTCCTGTTGCAAATCTTCATAAATTTTATTGAAGCGCATCAAGTGCGATCGCGTCCGCCGCACCGCATAGGGAACCATCGTCCCCGTCCGCATAATGAACGCCCAATCCGACGACTGCGCCAGGAGCAACTCCCGCGCCGCCTGATTCAGAGCCTTTTCCTGCAACGCATCGGCGGCTTCCCGGCCGCTCAACTCAATCATCCGCTCCGCCGCCTTATGCAAATGGGGATAGATCCAAGCATTGGTTTGATTGAGCCAAAACTCATGGAACCCCTGATAACCCCAACTGGATTGAGCCGGGCGGCAAACCTGTTGATGGGGTTCTAATTGCAAATATTCCGACAAATGGGTGAGGGCATAGGTGGATTGATCAAACCAACTCTTGCGGAACAGATAATCTAAAAACCACGGCCCCTCATACCACCAATGGCCAAACAACTCCGCATCATAGGGGGACATCACCAAGGGCGGCCGCTCCATGATCCCCTCTAAATGCTGGATCTGGTTCACCCGGTTAAACATAAAATTCCCCGCATGTTCCGCCGCCTTCTCCTTCGCCCAATAGGGATCATAGAGGGACTTATCACTCAACCCCGCCCCCCGGCTCGTGATCTTGTGGTACTTGATCCCGACATTTTTGCGCTGACCATTGGGCATCACATAGGGCTTAATGTACTCGTACTCCGATTCCCAGCCAATATCTTTATAAAATTCCCGATACTCCGGATCCCCCGGATAGCCCACCTCCGAAGACCAAACCTGTTGGGAAGATTCCTGATCCCGACCAAACACCGCCACCCCCGTTTCCGTAAAGATCGGTGCATAGGTGCCAAAGCGGGGGCGTGGCCGGGCATAGATCACCCCATGGCCATCGGTGAGGAAATAGCGTAAACCCGCATCCGCCACCAATCGCTCCACGCCGTTGTAATAGGCGCATTCCGGCAACCACATCCCCTTCGGCGGCCGGCCAAAGGTTTCCTCATAATGATCACAGGCCACCTTGATTTGCGCCCATACCGCCTGAGGATACATTTTCATCAGGGGAAAATAACCATGGGTTGCGCCACAGGTGATGATGTCGAGGTTATTGCTATCGAGGAAGCTTTTAAAGGCCGTGATCAGATCCCCTTGATAACCCTCCCAGGTTTGGCGCACCGTATCAAATTCTTGGACATAGTGCTCGGCTAAGTAGCGCAGGTGGCCATTGTGGCGATTGCGATCCACTTCTTTTTCTGCCAGTTCTTGCAACTGCCCCAAGTGCTTGAGATATCGCTCCTGCAAGAGGGGATCTTGCAACATCGAGACTAGGGGGGGCGTGAGGCTCATGGTCATTTTGAAATCTACGCCGTCCCGTCGCAGGCCTGTGAAGATATTCAGGAGGGGGATGTAGGTTTCTGTGATCGCCTCAAAGAGCCATTCTTCTTCGAGAACGTAGTCACTCTCTGGATGGCGAACAAAGGGAAGATGAGCGTGCAAAACGAGGGCGAGGTAGCCGAGAGCCATGGGAATTTGGGGGTTGGGTCAAAGGTTCAGCGGAAAAAGACTGGGAATGCACCGCCCCTACGGATCCTTTGGGCGTAGGGGGCTGTCACCCGGCCGGGCCTTTAGGCTATCTTCAGATTCTAAGCCGAAACGGAGATTCCCAACCAAACTCCTCGGGGGTGAGGTTAGCGGCCAGCGGGAAGATATTAAAATAAGATTAATTGATCTTGACATTTTCCATCCGGGTCTCCCCGCTCATCCCTAATTCCTCAAGGATATTGTTGCTGTGCGATCTTCTAACCCCCCTGAGCCGACTTCCTGTGTTACGCCGCCATTGGAGACTTCCGACCATCTGAAGCTGCTGCTGTTTGTGGATGAGCGGGTGGCAACCCAAGGCTATGCCCAGGAAATTCAAGCCTATTTGCAGGGGTTACAGCAACAGCATGACTTTGGATTGGAGATTCTGGAAATTAGCGAGAATCCTGATCTGGCGGAGCATTTTCGGTTGGTGGCGGCCCCTTCTTTGGTGAAAATTTACCCGGCCCCGCGCCAAACCTTGGCGGGGGGGGATTTGGTGGCCCAGGTGAAGCGGTGGTGGCCCCAGTGGCAGCGGGATGTCAATAGTCAGGCGGGGGATCAGGCGGAGAGCGATCGCTATTCTGTGGCCCAAATTCGTTTAGCGGAGGATCTGTTTCGCCTCAAGCGGGAAAATGCCGAACTCAATGAGCAATTGCAATTTAAGGATCAGGTGTTGGCGATGTTGGCCCATGATTTGCGGAGTCCGTTAACGGCGGCGGCGATCGCCGTCGAAACCCTCGAACTGGCCCACACCCACGAAGACCCCGAACGCGCCGCCCAATTAAAACACCAACTTTATAAACACGCCCGCACCCAATTCCGGGTGATGAACCGGATGATCAACGATATTTTGCAGGCGGCCCAGGGCAAAAACAGCGGCCTAAACTTGCAACTGCGCAGCTTACAACTCCAACCCCTTTGTGAAGATGTCCTCAGCCAGTTAACCGCTCGCTTTACCGCCAAGGATTTAACCCTCGTTCAAGATATTCCCCAGGATTTACCTGTGGTTTATGCCGATGGGGAATTAATTCGCCAAGTGTTGATTAATCTCCTTGAAAATGCGATTAAATACACCCCGCCCCAAGGCACGATCACCCTGGCAATTCTGCACCGCACGGCCCAAAAAGTCCAAATTAGTGTCACAGATACAGGCTTAGGCATTCCCCCAGAGAAGCGGGATTTAATTTTTGAAGGGCATTTTCGCCTCAAACGCGACGAAGCCCAAGAGGGTTTTGGGATCGGTTTAGCCCTCTGTCGGAAGGTGATCCAGGCCCACTATGGCAATATTTGGGTGGATAGCACACCCCAAAAGGGGAGTTGCTTCCAATTTACTTTGCCGGTCTATCGTTAAAATCGTTAAAATCGACAAAAAATCGCGCTCAACTGCATCGAAATATAACGATTAAGCGCGATTTTTCAGGTTAATACATCGTTAATTTATTCAGGGGCAGTCTCTTCCGCAGGCGGTTCTGCCGTAGGAGCCTCACCGCCACCACCACAGGCAGTTAAAGCGACAGAAGAGACAGCAAGCAACAGGGCCAAAAAAGCAATAGAGCGTTTCATCAGCAAATGTTCTCCAAATCGTTTTAATTATTGAGCAAAAAGAGAATAGCTTTGAAAGTTGATTCAGTAATCGCGCACTCCCGTTGACCCGGGCAACAACTGGCTCAATCGCCGCCTTATTCTCCATCCAAAATGGATCATTGCTTGAACAAGCACTATAGTAGCTAATTTTGGAGAAAATGCACCCTGGGAATTCTAAATTTTTTCCCTGTCTTCTCGGGCTTACGCTCCGGGCCACATCGCCCACGCCGCCGTGATTGTGGCAAAATAGTCTTCTCGTACTACCCACTTTTCCAAGTACGCTCATTTCCTGAGTAATGGTGCCAAGATAAGAGAGAAAAGCTAATCTAACGACGCGATGCAGATAAAGCCATCCTTGCCTCCATCCTCCCCTGCCCTCACCTGGCCAGAACTGGGCTGCGGCACTTGGGCTTGGGGCAATCGCCTCCTTTGGGATTACCGCCCTGAAATGGATGATGACCTTCAAGCGGCCTTTAACTACGCGGTGGGGCGGGGGGTGACGTTTTTTGATACGGGGGATTCCTACGGTACGGGGAAACTAAAAGGGCAAAGTGAGATCCTGTTAGGGCGGTTTGCCCGAGAATACTCAGGGCCGAACCGGGAAAAAATTTGCATTGGGACAAAATTGGCCCCCTACCCTTGGCGGTTAACGGCGGGCGCGATGGTGAAGGCGGCGGCGGCTTCGGTGGAGCGGTTGGGGCGGCCCATTGATTTGGTGCAATTGCATTGGTCAACGGCGAATTATTTTCCTTGGCAGGAGGGGCCGCTCTTGGATGGGTTGGCCCAACTGTATCAGGAGGGTTTGGTGAGGGGGGTGGGGTTATCGAATTTTGGGCCGCGGCGGTTGCAGTGGGCTAATGAGCGGTTGGGCGATCGCCATATCCCCATCGCCTCCCTGCAAGTCCAATATTCCCTCCTCTCTACCTATCCCGTGACGGAATTGGGGTTAAAGGCGCAGTGCGATCGCCTCGGCATCCAGTTGATTGCCTATAGCCCCCTTGCCCTAGGGTTACTCACCGGCAAATATGGCCCAACCGGCCCCTATCCATCGGGATTGCGGGGGGTGGTTTGTCGGCAAATTTTGCCAAAAATGGCACCACTGCAACAATGTTTAGCCGCCTTAGCCGAAGCGAAAAACAAAACCATCGCCCAAATCGCCCTCAATTGGTGCATCTGCAAAGGCGCGATGCCCATCCCTGGCGCGAAAACCATTGCCCAAGCTCAGGAAAATGCCGGTGCGATCGGGTGGCGACTCCATGAGGGCGAAGTCGCTGCCCTCGATCAAGCCGCAGCCCTGGCAAAACCGATGGTACAGAATATCTTCCAAAGCCGTTAGCCCCAAAATCACGAATCCCCCATGCATCCCCCCGATCCCTTCGCAGAACGCCCACTCACTAAGCTGCAACTTTGGTTCACCCTGATTCCCTTCCTCGGCACAGTGCCGGCCCTCTGGTTTCTCTGGCAACCCCAAAGCTCTCCCCAACAACAGCAAACCAGCCGCCTCGCCCTGCGTTTATTGCTGATTTGGCTGGGACTGATCAGCATTTTAAGCCTCGGTGCAACCCAAACCCCAGACCAGATCTGGCAATTCCGTCTCTTATTTTTCGAGGGAACCCTCAGCAGTATTTACGTCTTAACCTGCGTCGGGTTAATGTTTCAGGTGTGGCAGGGAAAAACCCCTCGATTACCGGGGGGAGAATAGCAAAGGCGCGATCTTTTATCTCCCATCTATGCCAATTTCAACCCGTACCGTACAATCGAAAAAACATCCTGCGGACTTTGGCCCATTTTTCGTGCTTCTCATCCCGATTTTGTCCCAAAACTGCTGCAATGATGATGTGGTAAACCTTGCAAACCCTTTTCTGTTGCGTTTACATTACTGGGAAATTTGCCTGTTGAATGGTGTGGTAAAAATTTGTGGTTAAACCAAGTCACGTCAAATCTAAGCCCGTCCGCCCTGGCACAGCACCGCGAAAATATCGCAAAAAAAGCCGTGCCCACGGGAAACAAAACCCCCGTTGGGTTTGGATTTGGTTAGGACTCACGGGTATTGGGATCGTTTCGGCGATGGCAGGGGCAATTTTAGCCATTTCTCTCTCCGCCACCCCCCTCCGTCGTATCCTCCTTTCTTCGGAGGATAACGCCCTCTTCTCCCAAGGGGGTTCCATGACCTCCGATAGCCTCAGCCTGCCCAAACTGACCCGTCCGGTTAATGTCTTAATCTTGGGGACAAAGGTGCTCAGTGGTGATCTTGATCATACGCCCCCGGATCTGGGCTATCACCAAGTGGTGGATTCCGTGGAGGGCCTATCAGATACGATGATCCTGGTTCGGTTTGACCCCAGCCGCTACAAACTCACGGCCCTGTCGATTCCACGGGATACCCCTGTAAGGCTGCCGGGGTATGGGGAGATGAAAATTAATGCGGTCAATCTGGAGGGGGGAGCGCCCCTAACGGCTCGTGCTGTCAGTCAATTGCTCGGTGGTGTCCCCATTGACCGCTATGTGCGCATTAATGTCCAGGCGGTGGAAAAGTTAATCGATGCCTTGGGGGGCGTGACGCTCTACGTCCCCAACGATATGAAATACACCGACCATAGCCAACACCTCTACATTGATCTCAAGCAAGGGGAGCAGCATTTGGACGGCGACAAAGCCTCCCAGTTTTTGCGGTTTCGCTACGATCGCTTTGGCGATATTGGTCGGGTACAACGGCAGCAACTCTTGATCCGGGCGGTGATTGAGCAGGCGGTGCGCCCCCAAACCCTGCTGAAACTGCCGAAAATTTTCAATGTCATTCAAGAAAATATTGATACCAACCTGACCGTGGAAGAATTAGCGGCCCTGGTGGGGTTTGCGGCCAATACGAAGCGGGATGATGTGCAGATGTTAATGCTACCGGGGGCCTTTAATGGCACTGGGGAAACGGAAGTGAGCTATTGGCTCCCCAATCAGCAGGGAATTCGGCAGATCATGGCCAATCATTTTGAGCAGGGGATGGGGACGGTGGCCGATGGCACGCCGGAAAGGGTGCGGATTGGGATCCAAAATAGTACGGGGAGTGATGGGGCGATCGCCGCCCTCCAGGACAGTTTACGGGCTCAAGGCTACGGCAATTTTTTCATGGGCAGTAATTGGAATGAACCTCTGGAAACGACGCGAATCATTGCCCAAAAGGGGGATCAGGGGGTGGCGGCTCAGATTCAGTTGGCTCTGGGGATTGGCGAGGTGCGGGTGGAAAGTACCGGGGAGTTAAGCTCAGATATTACGATCCAACTGGGCCGGGACTGGCTCCAACTGAGCCGCCCCTAGGCAATGCCCCCTAAACCTCTAAACTGTTAAGGGGAAACGTCGAGGTGTCCCCACCTCAACCCCAAGATCCTCAACCGCCATCAACCACAATGCCGAATTTTCTCCTGGAAGTGGGTACTGAAGAATTACCCGCTGATTTTGTTGCCAGTGCGATCGCCCAATGGCAACGCCTGATCCCCAACAGCCTGGGGGAAGCTCACCTCACCCCTGAGGCCGTCACCCTCTACGCCACCCCCCGCCGCTTGGCGGTGCTCCTCACGGGGGTTCCGACCCAACAACCTGATCGCCACGAAGAAATCAAAGGCCCCCCCGTGAAAGCCGCCTATCGCGATGGGGAACCCACCGCCGCCGCCCTCGGGTTTGCCCAAAAACAGGGGGTCACGGTGGCGGATTTCACCCAGCGAGACACCCCCAAGGGGGAATTTATTTTTATTGATAAACAGATCCCCGGCCAACCAGCCCCCGATATTCTCCAAGACCTGATCCCCCAATGGATCACCCAGTTGGAGGGCCGCCGGTTTATGCGCTGGGGGGATGGGGAGTTACGGTTCCCTCGGCCGATTCGGTGGTTGGTGGCCCTGTGGGATGAGGCGGTGTTGCCGGTGGTATTGGTGAATGGTTCGGAGCGGATCGAGAGCGATCGCACCTCCTGGGGCCACCGGGTTCTCCATCCTGAAGCTGTGAGTATTTCTAATCCGGCAGCCTATGGGGAAACTCTAGCGGCGGCGGGGGTGATCGTCGATCCTGACGAACGCCGGGAGACAATTATCGCCCAAATCGAAACCGCCGCCCAATCGGTTCAAGGGGAAGCGATTATCCCCGTGGATCTCCTCGATGAAGTGATTAACCTGGTGGAGGCTCCCCAGGCTGTCGTGGGCAACTTTGAGGCGGAATTCCTTAAACTTCCCCCGGAGGTGATCACCACGGTGATGGTGACGCACCAGCGCTATTTCCCAATCCAAAGCTCCGATGGCTCCCTCCTACCCCACTTCATCACGATCGCCAACGGGGATCCCACTAAAGCTGACCTGATCGCCACGGGGAACGCCAGGGTAATCCGCGCCCGCCTTGCCGACGGTAAATTTTTCTACGATGCCGATTGTGATGAACCCCTAGAGGCGAATTTGCCCCAGTTGGAAACGATCACGTTCCAAGCGGATTTAGGATCGATGCAGATCAAAGTCGATCGCATTCTCGATCTCACCGCTGAAATGTGTCGGCAACTGGATTTACCCCCATCGGAAACGGTCACGATTGAGCGCACCGCCCTGCTCTGTAAAGCGGATCTGGTGTCCCAAATGGTCTATGAGTTCCCGGAATTGCAGGGGATTATGGGGGAAAAATACGCCCTGGTGAGTGGGGAATCGGCGGCAGTAGCACGGGGGATTTTTGAGCATTACCTTCCCCGTGGGGCCGATGATGATTTGCCCCAAACCCTGCCGGGGCAATTGGTGGGTTTAGGCGATCGCCTCGATTCTTTGATCAGTATTTTCGGTTTAGGCCTGATCCCCACCGGCTCCTCCGATCCCTTTGCCCTACGGCGGGCCGCTAATGCGGTGGTGAATATTATTTGGGATGGCAATTTGGAGTTAAATCTCTTGGATTTGCTCACCCAATTTTCGGCGGCCTTTGTCAGCGGCCATTCCGATTATGGTTCCCCGTTGACGGCGTTGATCAGTTTCTTTGTGCAGCGATCGCGCACCCTCCTCCAGGATGAATTGGGCATTGATTACGACCTCGTGAATGCGGTCTTGGGGGAAAATGATCCCGAATACCACAGCCTCGCCCTTCAGGATTTATTGGATCTGCGCGATCGTGCCCAATTCATCCAACATCTGCGCAATAGCAATAACCTTGATCTCTTGTACGAAACCGTCAACCGCTCCACCCGCCTCGCGGCTAAGGGCACTCTCCCCACCGACACCCTCGATCCCCAAGTGGTGATTCAACCGGATCTCTTTGAGCAGGAATCGGAACAGGCCCTCTATACCGCCCTCTGTGCATTGGTTCCCCAAACGGAGCAGGCCCAAGCGGATCGAGATTATCAGCGGTTGGTGGATGGGTTAGCGGCGATTTCCCCCGCCGTAACAAGGTTCTTTGATGGAGAAGACAGCGTATTAGTGATGGCTGATGATCCCGCAATCCAAGCCAATCGCCTCAATTTATTAGGCTTAATCCGCAACCACGCCCGGATTTTGGGCGACTTCGGGGCGATCGTTAAGTAGTGGGAATTGGGGGCGAAGGTTTAATTTTTTCGCCCCCAGATCACCGACAACCTTACCACAATCATTAGGCAACCTGAAGCGTCCTCGGTTCAGGTATAGGTTCGCCTTCTGCCTGCCAAGATTCCAAATACATTTCTATGACTTCTTCACCGTTATGAATTGCTTCTTCACGAGTTTTTCCGTGAGTGCAAGGCATGACGACAAGATCAGTAAACTCCGGAATTGTAACCAAGAAAAGCTCATCTTCATCAGACCACTGAACAATCATGCTATATCGATTCATGAATCCTCGTCCTCTCTTAACTCTTCCAGTACAGTGAGTAAATTTTCTAGTTGTTTTTCGAGGTAAAGTGGAACATCATCTCCATCCTTGCCGGGAATTGTTAGTGTTTTTCCGATCAAAGGATGTCGCCAACGTTCATGGCTCCCTTTGCCGCGTTTGGGCAAGTAAACAAATCCTTCACGCGCAATCTGGGCTTTCAACTCTCGAATCTTCCTGGGCATGGATTTATTGTCAAATAGTGGATCATGCCAAACACCGATATAATTTAGCATTTTTCTCCAACACATGATCGACTGCATCAACAAAATCGCCTTTTTGTAGATTTAGCCAATCTTCTAAGCTTGCCTTCAAAGGCACTTCAGTCGCAATGCCATGCACTCTTGCTAACTTTTGTGGTTTTTGGAATTGGCTGTCCGAAAGATCAATTCTTATAGAAACCACAGCGATCGCTCTCCTAGGGTTTCTGAGTCAAAGGGGTAGCTTTGCAATACGATTGACCCACTCCTCTGCACTGGATGCTGCCCAAATCAGCAGCAATTCCTCGATAACCACTTCAATCGCTAGCTTTCTGGAAACGATGATAATTCCTGAGCTTTGGCTGCTGGTAATAAACGTGGCGAACTCCAATGGCATTGTTCTACGATCATGGCTGACCAGAATACGTTCCTGTTGTGCAGCAATTGCTAATACTTCTGGATCTTGGACACCTTCCAATCCAGCGGCAAAGGCAGTTTGAAAGTCAATTGTTGGTTCTCGTCGTAAAACCCCTGTGACAATTGCCTGGTTTAAATCGGCATCGGCTTGATAACAAACGATCACGATTCTACCTGCTGCCTTGCTGTCTTAGCCGCCATCAGTTTGCCATACAAAACAGGATCAGTGGTTTCTAGCGGTTGAGGCATAGCGTCGAAAGCTGTTTCTTCGACTGCTAAATAAGTGTCGATCTCAGCACGATTGGCAAGATAAAATGCGATCGCGCCATAAACCTGTTCAAGGGTTAGCAATGGAAAAGATTGAACAATGCTTTCAGGGGATAGTCCTTTTTGAAAAGCATAGACGATGGAATCGAGGGAAATTCGAGTTCCCTCTACCCGATAAGCATCATTCCGATACTCTACATAAGATTTAGGTGCTAAAACAGGCATAGGTTGATTTAGTTCTTATCACCTCAATTCTATACAGATTTAACAGACTTTGACAAAAGGAATGTTTCTTGTTTCTGAAAATTTTATCTCGTGCTATGGCAGAGCCATGGCATGGGTATTAGGCGGTTCTGCCGCCTGTTGGGGGGAGGGAGGCAGAGCCAAATAATGAGAAAAACCCGCCGCAGTATAACGGTTGAATTGAGCGGCGACGAGAAGCATTCAACCTTCAACTCACCACGAGAATACAACATCCGTCCGCTCCAATGATTTGTTAGCCATCAATGAGCCGAGATAAGTGTTCAATATCTGAAGCATTACATGGGGTTTTATAAAGCTCATTTACTAACCATAAACCACTCTGAACAACCTTTTCCTTGGGTGAACTGTTCCCAAGCCAAGCGCTAGAAGGCTTACACTCATCACACCAAGATACAGTTGAGATGAGTTTAGACTCAATCTCTAAGCGTTCTTCTTTGCTTGCAACTTCAAATACACCAAAGGAGAAATTATCGCGAATGTACTTACTAACCTGACTTTCAATTTTTTGTTGGTAGTCAAAATCAATCTGCTGCGAGTAGTTATCTTTCGCTTTTCGAGTTGTGAGATCAAGTTCCCACAACTGAAGAAATGGATCATTCTGCTTCTTCAAGAGCGCTCTACCAATATTCTTCCTAAAGATACTACGGTCTTTATTCTCACTTAGAAAGTGTTGTTTCAGTCTTGGACGGAGTTGGTGATCACCAGTATGAGTACCGATCCTCACAATTCTGTCCTGTCCATGAGCCTTCTCACCTTTTTGAAACAGAATATAAATTCCATTGAGGGGTATTCTCGTCTCATCAAAAGGAAATCCATGTCGCCCAATGCTATTAGTGATTTTATGGATTTCTGTGCATTCAGTACTCATCAATTAACTCTTTCAATTTTTGCAGTTGTCTTCCGATACCTAAACCCTTTAGAGGAATCTGTACATTCTTCAAGTGTGGTAGTAAATATTTCCTGTATCTTTCCCCTGCAAGAAAAATGAAAGCCGTCTCGTCAATAGAGCATTTTGCACGAATTTGACCTAGAACTTGATCAGCCCATTGCTTAACCTCAAGGGCGGGTATGGTTTTAAGGGTCTGTTCATAGGGGTCAATTTCTTGATCTAATGATAGTAGACCGTGCTTTGCTGACAGAATAAGAATTTCGTCTGGGGCTAGTTTTTGAGCATATCTAAGATTCAGCTTGAAAAGTGTACTCACATAAAGATCCTTCGCCTTTGCTCGCTGCCCTAGCTTCTGACTCACACATGAAATAAGAACAATCTGTTTACCCATGATAATTTTGTAGGGCTAACTATTGATTAGGCAGCGATTAGCAGCCCAACATACCTAAGATTTGGGGAGCTGAACCCTCCATAACCAAGCCTTACCGGGACTCTAGCACATCAATATTGAGGTGTCAAAAATTGCTAGATCTACCATATACAAAACTTCATGGTTCATCAAAACCCTTAACTGGTAAGGGTTTTAGTCCTTAAAAAGGTGAATGTTATACCAATATTCCGCAGGTTGACATTGTTTTTTTGATGTGCATACAAAAATCGAGTCCCTGAAAGTGTTATCCAGCAAGGTTTTCAGGATTCAGATATATTTTTAGGTGCAGCGCCACCTTAATAATTCGCAATGTTGAGCAAGCTCAAAAATTTATATCTATCGCACGAGGTTTCAATGGGTGTAGCGATCCAAAATCGGATGCACACCTAAAAACAAAAAGCAACCTAATGATTTAAGCAACGAGTGCAAGGATTACGTGCGGAGCCAGCTAACGCCACGTTAACGGGCGTTTTTGTAGTTGACTAATTTTGTGCTATGAGATAGTGCAAAATTGAGCGACGTAAAAACGTCACCGTTGAACGCCTTGTTATGTTAATTATTGTTACGTGTTATTCCTGCATTTCTCGTGTCGATTTTTCTGGGTGAAACATTTCGGGCAAATTGTTGAGAAAATAATCAGACATTTTGGGGTTTTTGTTAAGCATATCTTGTTCAATTATCTCAACACTCGCGTAATAAATGCAGCGTTCGCCTCTGAAAAAAAATGCATCAGATACAGCTTTGAAATTTATTCCAACTCTTTTTAGTGTTTTCATTAGTTTCGGCTCTGCCACCATAAACCAAACGGATATGCCTTGAATTTTACTTTCCTGATATATAACTTTAAACAACTCATACAAAACTGTTCTCATTTTTCTGTTCTCGCTTGATACTATTAGTCGCGATATCTCGGAAGAAACGCCTCTTTTTTCAACGACATGGCTGGGGATAGAATAGCTAATATTTGGTATTTTTTCATACGGAAAACCGTGTTCGTTACTAATTATCATCCTCACTGATCCGGCAATTTTGGGGTCATGACCATCGCTTTCATCAACTAACCCATAATGAAATGACCACAAGTCATAAAGGTCTGATTCACATTCCTCATAGCCAAACTCTAAAATATACACTTCTCTGCGTTGATCAAGTATTCTTTTGTCTGGTGAGGATTTAGTTTTTATTAATTTGTATATCATGTTGTCCTGGTTCTAGATAACTACTGATTAGGCAGCGATCAGCAGCCCAACATACTTAAGATTTGGGGAGCTGAACCCTCCATAACCAAACCTCACCAGGACTCTAGCACATCAATATTGAGATGTCAAAAATTGCTAGATCTACCATATACAAAAATTGCTAGATCTACCATATACAAAACTTCATGGTTCACCAAAACCCTTAACCGGTAAGGGTTTTACTCCTTAAAAAGGTGAATGTTATACGGAATCAAGCAGATATGCACCTTAGCCTTAAAGGGCTTCAAGCCTTTACTGCTCAGAGTTATACCGCTAAATTTAAGGAGTCTTGTACTGCATATTTTGCCATGGAATCCCTGCCCCCAGATCCTCCCAATCAGAAACGCTTAGATCAAATCCCCTAAAGCCAATTGCCCACCAACACAAAAGGCGACCACACTGCCGGATGGTTAAAACTGGGGTCATTGATCATCCGCAATTGAGCGCGGCGTAACGCTTCGGCTTTGGTGATCGCCCCGCCCCGCCATTGACGATAAAACTCCTCAATCAGGGGAACCGTCGCCTCATCGTTGATATACCACAACGTTGCTAAGGTCGCCTGTACTCCCGCCCGGACAGCAGCCCCCGCGATCCCCAGGGCCGAACGGTTATCCCCCGCCGCCGTTTGGCAAGCACTCATCGTCAACAGGGCCACGGGTTGCGGGTTGCTTTTGCCACTGGCCCGCGATCGCAAAATACTATCCAATTCCGCCAAACTCAGCGTCTGATCATAGCCCAGCAAAAATGTATTTTCCGCATCAATGCCAAACTTGCCATGGGTGGCCATGTGGATCACGGCAAAGTCTTCATTTAAAAGGTTTTCCCTGAGGTTGGCGATCGTGAAATCCTGATCCAGGAGCTTCGGCCCCCCCATCAGGCTTTGTACCGTGGTAATTTCCTGCGCCACATTACTTAACGGCGCAAAGGCATCCCGGCCCACCGTCAGGCCCACACTGAGGGCCTTAATTTCCGTCTGATCCTGCGGCGTTCCGCCCGTCGTGAGGCTAAGGCTGGGGGTAGTGGCGATCGCATAGTCTTCAATTAAAAACCGCTGGCCATCCTGCAATGCCCCCAAGGGGATCCGCCGCAGCGCCCCATCATTAATCA
>JAABSU010000307.1 GCA_011390265.1 Spirulina sp. | reverse complement strand
AAACGCCGCCTGTGCTGCCCCACTGGCATAGAGATAACTCGACCAAGGATCCGGGGCATAGACATAGGTAGGAAGGCTATTTTGCCAACTGGCTTCCCCCCGTTTTGGGTGGGAGTTGGATTCAATGCCGCCGCGAATGCCGCCGTTGGGGAGTTGGAGCCGTTGATAAAAACTTAAATTCCATAACGCCTCGTCGATAATGTCTGGTAGATCATTATCGGATTCGGGGATATTGAGGTTAACATCAGCAATTTGGGGGCTAATTTCCACCAATTCCAACATTAACCGCGTTGCTTCTAAATGCTGAATGCGGCGATCCCAATCCCCCGCATCAAAATATCCTCCCCAAGCTTCCGGTACGGGGGTGGTGCTGGTTTCTGCCTGCAACGCTTCAAAAACATCGCGATCGCCAATGCCCATATTCGTTTCCATTAGGGAAACCTGGGATTGATAGATGGGCGTATCTTGGGGATGGAAGGGGCGGGGCCGGAGCCAATCGGTATAGGGGGCGGTTAAAGCAATACCGCTGCGTTGGTGATAAAAGCCCCGCGCCACGGTGTAAAACACCTTTTCCCATACATCACCGGCAATTTCAAAGGGCCAACTACACCCCACCCCCGCCACACAGAGGCGATAGCGGCCGGGGCGGCGGAAGGTGCTGAAATCAAGGGTATAAACGTCGGTTTGGGTATAGTTGCGATCGCGGGGATCTTCAGGCTCTTGGGGGCCCTTGCGATGTTTTGCTTGGCCCGTGAACAAGGGGCGATCTTTTGCTTCATCCACGAGGGTAAATTGCAACTGATCCGCATAGGCTAACCCGCCGCCATTGCCCATCCACAGGGACAAAAACCCCACCTTAACCGGATCATCAGGCCGGAAGCCCACCTGAGATACATGGACGGCTTCACTCCAATGGTGTTGGGGATCGTAGCGTAAGGTTAGCGGTTGACGGCCCAAGCCGGGAAACCTCAATGTGTAGGTTTTGCCCTGGCTCAGGGGTTGGGCAAATTGGAGGTAGAGACGATGGCGCAGGGGCCATTGCTGCTCAGAACGACCCACCTCGGCCAGATCCGTGGGTTTGGTTTTGCGATAAACCGCGATCGGGGTTTGGGGGGTTTGATATTGGGGGTCGTCTTCAGATTGGAGGCGATAGGTATCGAGGAGAGCGCTTGCTTCGGTGTTGAGGGGTTCACCGCTGTACTGATCAAAGCCGTAGAGCAAATCTTGATCGGGGCCGACGGGGTTGCCAATCATCTGTCCCAAACGCCGCACCCATTGGCCATCATTGCGGTCAATGAGGCGATCGCCCGGCTGAGGAGAATGGGCCACTTGGCGGGCCCGCTCGACGCTCCCTGTGTTTATTTCCACCGCAATGATCTGGGGCTGGACGGTATAGATTTGGGGATGTTGCTCCACATCTAGGGTGACACTATGCCAGAGGCCTCGCCCGAATAACAGGGCCAAACAGAAGGCAACGATTCCCCCGATCCAGGCATAATGGCGGCCATAGCGGGGCAGGTTAGCAGTTGAGAAGGTGGGCATTGTTTAATCATTCTCCACATCAGCGGGGGCAGCGGGTTCTACCCCCAAGGAAACCAGATCACCACCGATGGCCCGCATTTGGGTCAACCATTGGATCACATCATCGTAGGCCACTTGGGGTTCCGCTATGAGGATGACACTGCCCGTTGGTTGGGCTTGTAAATAGTTGGCGATCGCCTGCAAAACCTGGCTTTGGTTCACCCGTTGCCCCTCCCCCACATCCGCCTGCTCGGCATTGTGGAGCCGCACCACCAAGGGCGGGATCGCCGCTTCGGCATTCTCCCCACCCTGGGGATCGGGCAATTCCACCTCAATGCCTTCGGGGGCCACTCCCAAGGTCATCGAGATCAGAACAAAAAAGGCTAAAACCGCCATCATCACATTCAACATCGGCGTGAGGTCGATGTCGGGGATGGTGGATTCAACGCGGGTGCGAAAGCGCATGGGGGAATGGGTGTAGGGTTAGCTGCGTTGGATGGCTAAGGAAACGCGATTGCCCCCCACCTGAGCCATGACATTGAGGAGGGCGGCAATCTTTTCATAGGGTAGGGTGCGATCGGCGTTGAGGACAATGACCCCGGTTGCATGGGCCGCGATAAACGCCTCCATGGCCGCCAAAAGTTCCGCCTCCGTCAACACCTGGCCATCGAGAACAATGCGTTCATCCTCGGTTAAGCCAATCATTAACTGCTGGACATCCTCCGGGATCGCTGTGGTGCCATTTTCCCCCGGATTCCCCGGCAGGGCGACGCGATCGATCCGTTCCCCCGTTAGGCTCATGGAGGTGATGATAAAAAACGTCAGGACAGACATCAAGACATCCATCATCGGCACGAGATTCACCTGAGGAATAGCCGCCGACCGAGCACGGTTCCGAAAAGCCATGGCGATCTCCTAACTGGAAAAGGGGTGCGGACTGGGCAGGGCGGCGGGCTGACTGGTTTGGGCGGGTTCGTACCACACTTGCCGGTAGATTAACTCTAACTCACTGCCCACTTCGGAAAAATAATCCATCTGTTGGGCCTGGAGCGTCACCATAATCCGTAACACCAACAGGGCAATAATGGCGACGATCATCCCGGCGGCAGTGGTGATCAGGGCTTCGCCAATCCCGGCGGCGGCTTGGGAGGCTTCGGCGGTGCTGCCGCCGCCGCCAATGTTGAGGTTGTTAAACGTGGTAATTAGGCCGGTGACGGTTCCCAGGAGGCCTAAGAGGGGGGCGATCGCCACCACCGTTTCTAAAAACTTATCCCCCTTGCGCATCTGGACAAACTCCTTATCCCCCGCTGCTTCCATGGCGAGGCGAAAGGT
>JAABSU010000306.1 GCA_011390265.1 Spirulina sp. | reverse complement strand
CCTCACCATACCTGACGGCGGCTAAAGCCGCCGAGTCGCTTTTCCGCCCCGCTCTAAAGAGACGGGGCTACCAAGCTCCCGAGTTTTTATCGTGTTTTTTAAGCGTTCTGTTCAGCAGATCCACCCACAAGGCGGCCATCTTCCATCGCAACGATGCGATCGGCTACATCTAAAATGCGGTTGTCATGGGTGACGAGGAGGATGGTACAGCCCTGCTCTTGGGCTAGTTGTTGCATCAATGTGACCACATCCCGGCCCGATTGGCGATCGAGGGCGGCGGTGGGTTCGTCGGCGAGGAGGAGCTTGGGCTGACTGACGAGGGCGCGGGCGATCGCTACCCGTTGCCGTTGCCCCCCGGATAAGTTAGCGGGGTAATAATCGAGGCGATCGCCTAAGCCCACCGCTTCGAGGGCATGGGTGGCGCGATCGCGCATTTGGGCGATGGTGTATTGGGAATGGAGTTCTAAACCCATGCGGACATTTTGCAGGGCCGTCAAGCTGCCATGGAGGTTATGGGCTTGGAAAATATAGCCAATGTGGCGACGAATATAGACCCGCTGGGCTGCCGTTGCGCCGCAAAGTTCCACGCCGAGGAATTGCAAGCTACCGCTTTGCACGGATCGCAAGCCTCCCATGAGGGTTAAAAGTGTAGTTTTCCCCGATCCCGATGGCCCGGTCATAATCACAATTTCCCCGGCAGCAATTGTTAAATCAATATCGTATAAAACCTGTTTGCGTAGTTCCCCCGTGCCGAAGTGATGGGTGAGGTGGGCGATCGCCATCACGCTTTGCCCCTCTATTTTGGGGTTAGTTTGGGCTTCTTGAATGGCCATAGTTTTTTAGTTTTTTTCTCTAAAACATATCAGCGGGATCTGCCCCTTGGAGACGGCGGGTGGCGATCGCCCCAGAAAGCAAACACATCAACAGCGTTAAGCCAAATACCAGGGCGGCCCGAGAGAACGTCATCGCAATGGGTAACGCCGTCGCCCGGGCCGCCATCCGGTATAGGCCGATGGGCAACACCACCCCCGGCAAAAACCCCAACACCGCCAAAATCACCGCCTCCTCAAAAATCACCCCCAACAAATAACGATGGCGATAACCCATGGCCTTAAACGTGGCGTATTCCTGCAAATGGGCGTTGACATCTGTTGATAAGACTTGATAGACAATCACCACGCCGACGATAAAGGCCATGGCCGTTCCCATGGTGAAGATAAACCCGATGGGGCTTTCTCTCTGCCAATACTCTTGTTCGCGGGCGATAAATTCGGCTTGACTGAGAACCATCACATCCGAGGGCAATATCTGCCGCAATTGCACCACCACCCCCTCCACATCCACCCCCGGCTCTACCTGCAACAGCCCCAAGCTAATACTGCCGGGATTGCGGCGGGGCAAGAGGCGCAAAAAGGTCTGATCGCTAGCCATTAAGCTGCCATCGGTGCCAAAGGAGGCCCCCAAACTGATCAAGCCTCGAATCGTGAGCGTGCGACCCTCTGCTTCAGTGGTGACAAATTCCCCGGCTTCCAGTTGGGCGATCGCCTCTCCATAGCGTCCCCGCGAGCGGCGGTCAAACAGCACCACATCCGGGAGTTTGAGGATATCCTGCTGCTGGTTGAGTTCTGGCAACATAAAAACATCATGGGCGGGATCAAATCCCATCAATTGGATCAGGGTATCTTGGCGGGTTTGGGGGTTTTTCCAGGTCAAAATATTGGAATAAAGGGGCATCGCCTCTGTTACTCCCGCCACATCCCGCGCTTGGTAGAGGCGGCGACGGCTGAAGGTGGAAAGGTTTTGGGCGTTTTTGGCTTTGGGGCTGACGAGGATAATATCAGCGTTGAGGCTGCGGGCGATGCGGGTATTGCTATTAAACAGGGAGGCTTGAAACCCCAACTGCATAAACATCAAGACATCCGCAAAGGCAATGCCTGCTAGGGCGACAAGGAGGCGACTGGGTTCATGGCTGAGTTGGAGCCAACCGAGCCAGGTGCGACGACGGAGGGAGGAGAGCATAGGGGTGGGTTTGCGTTTAATCTAAGGCGATTTGGATTTCAACTTGGAGGTTGGTGAAGCCTTCGGCCTGTGGGCTGGCATCGGGATCGAGGGCAATGATCACCTCGATGATGCGGCCATCGATGTTGCTGCTGGGGTCGGTGTTGACGATGTTTTGGGGTTGAATTTTGGCCCCGATTTGGGTGACGGTTCCTGTTAAAGGTTCGGGGAGGGCGGGGCTGGTGATTGTGGCGGTTTGACCGGGGCGGACGGTGTGAATATCGCTTTGATAGACTTCGGCGATCGCCACCATTTGGGCTGTTTCCCCCAACTCAATAATCCCCTCCGGGGCCACCACTTCCCCCCCTTGGCTATAGACATCTAAAACCACACCACTGCGGGGCGATCGCACATAAAGCTGATCTAAATTTGCCTGAGCCTGTTGGCGGGCCGCCTCAGCCCGGCCAATCTGGGCTTGGGCTAATTGCAGATCCACCCCCCGCACTTCCGCCAGTTGATCGAGGGTGGCGGCGGCGCGGGCCTGTTCGGGGGCTTGGGTGGTTTGGAGGCGGGTCAGTTCGGCTTGGGCGGTTTCGAGGCGACGCTGGGCGGTGTCTTGGGCCAGTTGGTGGCGATCGCGCTCAATGGCGGCGATCGCCCCTGCTTCGTAGAGGGATTGATAACGGGCTAATTCCGTTCGGGCGTTGGCGAGTTCCGCCTCTCTTTCCGCAACGATCGCCTGTTGAGCTTGCAATTGGGCCTGACGTTCGGCGGTAATGCGGTCAATTTCCGCTTGTTGGGCGGCGATCGCTCCCGGTTTTGCTCCCGCTTGCACCTGATTCCATTGAGCTTGGGCAATGCGCACATCGCTTTCTGCTTGGGCTAAAGCGG
>JAABSU010000305.1 GCA_011390265.1 Spirulina sp. | reverse complement strand
GCGATCGCCCTTAGGACTATATTTTGCCAGCCAAGCTTCCCCCTCCTGGCCCGAGGGCAGATTAAACCCCGTGAGATAGAGATCCCCACGGGGATCGAGGGCGAGGCTGCTGGGTTGTTGGGGGTGAATGCTTTGGAGGATTTTCAGCCATTGCACTTGCCCCTTCAGGTCACATTGAGCCAGCCAAACCTCCGGCGTGGGTTTGCTTTCTCCGTCGCTCTCTGAGGCGTAGGCCGTACCCACTAGATAAAGATAGCCGTTGGGATCATAGGCGATCGCCTGGGGTTGGAGGTGGCGGTCGCTCTCCAAGGCACAGCGCCACAGACTCGCCCCCTCCAAATCATGGGCAGCCACCCAAGCGAGGGGCGGGTCTACGGTGGGTTGATAGCCAGTGAGATAGAGGGTGGCGCTCTGGTCGGTGGCCATGCCCCCCACCTGATCCAATTCCGCCCCGTCCAACGCCTTCATCCATTCAATCTTAATGCTATCCATAGTCCCTATGCCTGCTCCCAACCCCCCAATTTTAAGGTCTGAGGGCAGGATCAGCACGGCAGTTTTGAGGCAAAATTCTGGCCTGATTTGTGCCCCATGGGCTAGTTTCCTCCCAGAGCAACCGCTAAGATAGAGGGCGTTGTTTGCTGCGTTGTGATTGGGGCTTTATGAATCAAGGGAAAAAAACCTGGAGCGATCGCTTTGAAAGTGCCCTTCATCCGGCGATCGCCCGCTTTAATGCCAGCATTGGCTTCGATATCGAACTGATTGAATACGATATCACCGGCTCCATCGCCCATGCCAAGATGCTCGCCCACACCGGCATCATCAGTAAAGAAGAGGGGCAGCAACTGATCACCGGCCTGGAGCAGATCCGCCTCGAATATCAGGAAGGACGGTTTAACCCCGGCATTGATGCCGAAGATGTCCATTTTGCCGTTGAACGGCGGCTGACGGAATTAATGGGGGATGTGGGCAAAAAACTCCACACGGCGCGATCGCGCAATGACCAAGTGGGCACCGATATCCGCCTCTACCTCCGGGATCAAATTCAAACCATCCGCATCCAACTGCGGGAATGGCAAGGGGTCTTGCTCAAACACGCCGAAACCCACATCGAAACCCTGATCCCCGGCTATACCCACCTCCAACGGGCCCAACCCGTTAGCCTCGCCCATCACCTCCTCGCCTACTTCCAAATGGCCCAACGGGATTGGGAGCGTTTGGGGGAAATTTATCAACGGACGAATGTTTCCCCCTTGGGGAGCGGCGCGTTAGCGGGAACGACATTCCCCATCGATCGCCATTACACCGCTGCGGAGTTGAAATTTGGCGGGGTCTATGCCAATAGCCTCGATGGGGTGAGCGATCGCGACTTTGCCATTGAATTTCTCTGTGCCGCCAGCCTGATCATGGTGCATCTCAGCCGCCTTAGTGAGGAAATGATTCTCTGGGGTTCCCATGAATTTAGCTTTATTAAATTCCAAGATAGTTGCTCCACCGGCTCCAGCATCATGCCCCAAAAGAAAAACCCCGATATTCCCGAACTGGTGCGGGGCAAAACTGGCCGCGTTTTCGGTCATCTTCAAGCCCTGCTCACGATTATGAAAGGGCTACCCCTGGCCTATAACAAAGATCTCCAAGAAGATAAAGAGGCGATTTTCGACGGGGTGAAAACCATTCAGGGTTGCCTAGAAGCAATGACGATCCTGCTGCGGGAGGGGATTGAATTTCGCACCGAACGCTTGGAAGCGGCGGTTAATGAGGACTTTTCCAACGCTACCGATGTGGCGGATTATCTGGCGGCGAAGGGGGTTCCCTTCCGGGAGGCCTATAACCTCGTGGGCAAGGTGGTGAAAACTAGCTTGGCGGCGGGAAAACTGCTCAAAGATCTGACGTTGGAAGAATGGCAGGCGTTGCATCCCCAGTTTGAAGCGGATATTTATGAGGCGATCGCCCCTCGTCAAGTGGTGGCGGCCCGCAACAGTTATGGCGGCACGGGCTTTGAACAAGTCCGCAACGCGATTAAATCCGCGAAAGCGCAACTTTTATCCTAGTTGCCAAGCTGACGATCCCCCCGGCTCCGCCGACCCCCTTAAAAAGGGGGTGTACTCTTGAACCCCCCTTTTTAAGGGGGGCAGGGGGGATCCACCACCCATTGGGCAAGTTAAGTTAACCTAAAGCAGTGGTTTTCCCCCTCTGGTTTGATGGCCCCTCCCCATTACCGTTTGTCCTGGCATAGTAATCTTGCTGAAATCCCCCAACCCGATTGGGATGCCCTCGCTCTCCCCCTCGCCACCCCCTTTCTCGAATGGGAATGGCTCCACAACCTCGAAAGCTCCGGGAGTGTGACAGCGCGGGCCGGCTGGCAGCCTTGCCACCTTACCCTATGGCGCGATCGCACCCTCATCGGCGCGGCTCCCCTCTATCTCAAAAGCCATAGTTATGGCGAATTTGTCTTTGATCACCAATGGGCGGATCTTTCCCATCGCTTGGGGGCCGCCTACTATCCCAAACTGGTGGGGATGACCCCGATTACCCCTGCGGTGGGGTATCGGTTCCTGATTGCGCCGGGGGAAGATGAGGCGGCGGTGACGGCCCAGATGATGCGGGAAATTGATCGGTTTTGCGATCGCAACCAAATTTCCGGCGCAAACTTCCTCTTTGTCGATCCCCAATGGCGGCCCCATCTAGAAGCCTGTGGCCTCGATTCTTGGCTCCATCACAGTTACATCTGGTCAAATCGTGAATTTCAAACCTTCGATGATTATTTAAAAATTTTCAACTCCAACCAGCGCAAAAATATCAAACGGGAACGCAAAGCCGTCCAACAGGCCAATCTTCGCATTGAAACCCTGACAGGATCAGAAATTCCCCATCACCTTTACCCGCAAATTTATCAGTTCTATGGCAGCACCTGC
>JAABSU010000304.1 GCA_011390265.1 Spirulina sp. | reverse complement strand
TAGCGTCATTGTGCAAAACAGTGTCGATACTTTGCAAGTTTTAGGAATATTTCTGATCATTATTGCTATTGGTGAAGCAGTTCTTGGCAGTCTGAGAACCTATCTTTTTGTGGATACAACCAACCGCATTGATATGACTCTCGGTTCGCAGATCATTGATCATTTGTTACGTTTACCCCTGCGCTACTTTGAAAAACGTCCAGTTGGCGAACTGTCTAGCCGTGTCAATGAACTGGAAAAAATTCGGCAATTTCTCACAGGAACCGCTCTAACTGTAGTTCTTGATGCAGTATTTTCCGTGATTTATATCGGTGTCATGCTGTTTTATAGCATCACTTTAACCATCGTGGCACTGATTACGATTCCTTTATTTGTTCTGTTAACAATAGCGATATCGCCCATTGTGCGCCGCCAACTACGCATCAAAGCCGAACGCAATGCCAAAACTCAATCCTATTTAGTAGAAGTTCTATCCGGTATTCAAACTGTCAAAGCTCAAAATATTGAATTACAATCCCGTTGGCAATGGCAAGAACATTATGCTCGTTATGTTTCCGCTGGATTTAATAATGTTGTGACCTCTACAGCAGCAGGCTCTGTGAGTAACTTTTTGAGTAAATTTTCTGCACTATTGGTTCTGTGGGTAGGAACTTATTTTGTATTACAAGGAGACCTCTCTCTTGGTCAGTTAATCGCTTTCCGAATCATTTCCAGCTATGTCACTACCCCAGTTTTACGTCTGGCACAATTATGGCAAAATTTCCAAGAAACAGCCCTATCCTTAGAGCGACTAAGTGACATCTTAGATACGCCTCAAGAGGCAGATATCGCTGATCGCGGCAATATTCCGTTACCCCTAATTAAAGGACATATTCAATACGAAAATGTTTCGTTTCGATTTGGTGCAAGCGGCCCCTTACAATTAGCTAATATCAATTTAGAAGTCGTACCTGGATCTTTTGTGGGTATTGTGGGTTTAAGTGGTTCAGGCAAAAGTACCTTGACCAAACTATTGTCTCGTTTATATCAACCCAATGCGGGGCGAATCTTACTGGATCGTTATGACATTAGCAAGGTCGAGTTATATTCCTTACGCCGCCAAATTGGCATCGTACCACAGGATTCTTTGCTCTTTGACGGCTCGATACAAGACAATATTGCCCTAACCCAGCCTGATGCAACGTCTGATGAAATTATTGCAGCGGCAGAAGTGGCCGCTGCTCATGATTTTATTATGGGGTTAGGCAATGGCTATAACAGCACTGTTGGAGAACGAGGTTCAGCACTTTCTGGGGGGCAACGCCAACGGATCGCAATTGCACGCACCGTCTTACAAAATCCCCGATTATTAATTTTAGATGAAGCAACCAGTGCCCTTGACTATGAAACCGAACGTCAAGTTTGTCTGAATTTACAAACCCATTTTTGCGATCGTACTGTTCTGTTTATCACCCACCGCTTAACCAGTATTCGCAATGCTGATGTCATCATGATGATGGATCAGGGCGCGATTGTGGAACGAGGAACCCATGAAGAACTGATGGCACTACAAGGGCGCTATTTCTGTTTATATCATCAACAAGATTCTCAAATTGATCGGTAAAAGCTATATGTAGCTTATGTTACAAATAACTTCAGAGCCTCCGGTAGAGCGTGACGGGGTGGAACCCCATCACGAGGAATGTAGGGCAAACCGAACCTTAAAATTCGGTTAAAAGGGATTTACAAATACAGTTTTTTCTGAACTTGTTCGCTACAATGCCGTCCAAACTGGATAACCCTCTTCGTTTGGAGTTTCGTTGTTATGGCCTACACCTTCGATATTGTTGGCGTTGCCCCCATCCTCACCGCCTTTGAATACCAATACCAAGCCCAAGAACAGCCCCACCGCAGCAAAGCCTACCTGAGCAGCCCCCACTGCACCCTCGATGATTTGATCAGAGCCACCGAATTGATCCCCGCCAAACCCGAATGGAATTGGGATGAGGTGATTCAGCGCATCGTTAACTTTTGGCTGAAACATGAAGACCGGGTGCGCTATTGGCAACAGGAACTCTCTTTGGCCGGCCGCGAAAACGTCATCGTTGCCCGCGTTGCCCACGTTGAAACCCTGCGCCATGAGTTTGAATCCCTTTTAGGTTGGGAAAATTGGGATTAGTGGGTCGAGATGTGCGCCAAGGAGGGTTAGGATTATTGCCAAAAGGGTTGGGGAGCTTGAGGCGATGGGTGAGAATTTTGCGGCGGTGCTGGCGGCCTATGGGGAAGAGATCGCCACGATTAAAGCCTTAAGCAACAATAAGCTCAAACCAGGGATTACCCTCGTCGAGATTTTTACCCTACTTAAACTGCGCGATCGCCTCGCCAAATTATTAACCACAGACGACCCCCAAATCACCCCAAAACAACTTGGGCAGGTGCTTGACCTGGATCATCAACTGAAGAGCTTGGCCAATCCGATTGTGGATGCCTCAGCCCAACAATCCGCTAGCCAATTTGCCGATTGGCGCGGGAGCTTCAACCCACCCGCCACAGCTTGGTGGTGGTATTTGGATCAGCGGGCCACGGTGAATCCTCACCCTTGGGAAACCCTCGATTGGCTGTGGCGAGGGCTGACGGTGACGGGGTGGACGATTAATATTAGTTTGCTGGTGGATATCAGTTCGCGGTTTTTGATGGGAGGGGCAGGGGTTGCGGGGGCTTCCACGGTGATCTTTAGTAGCCTGTTGACGCTGCTCAAGGCTCGGAGCGAATTAACCACAGCGGGGCAAGAAGGCTTTGAAAAACTGCTGCGCACGTTGAAAATTCCCCAATATTTCCATGAGGAGGTGCGGGTGGGGACAACGCTGGCGCTGACCTTGGGGCTGGGGGGTTTGTGGTTGAGCCTGCCGATGATTGCCAATCGCTATAACCGCA
>JAABSU010000303.1 GCA_011390265.1 Spirulina sp. | reverse complement strand
CGTCGGTTGTGGCGATGCGACGGAATCGATCCACAACGGCCAAGAGGTGACGGTTTCCTGTTCGGAAGGGGAAGAAGGTTTGGTCTATGAAGGTCTGTTGCCCTTTGAAGTCCATCAAACCAAGTTGGATAACCTGCCGAAAACCCGGACGCAGATTTTGATGAATATCGGCAACCCGGAACAGGCTTTCACGCTGGCAGGGATTCCCGCTGATGGCGTGGGGCTGGCCCGGTTGGAATTTATTATTGCCAACCACATTAAAGCCCACCCGATGGCGTTGCTGAAATTCGACCAATTGGAAGATGAAGGGGTTAAGGCGGAAATTGAACAACTCACCCTAGGCTATACCCATAAACCGGATTTCTTCGTCGATAAATTGGCGCGGGGGATCGGGATGATCGCCGCTGCCTTCTATCCGAAACCGGTGGTGGTGCGGATGTCCGATTTCAAATCCAATGAATATGCCAACCTTTTGGGCGGTCGTCAGTTTGAACCGAAGGAAGAAAACCCGATGATCGGCTGGCGGGGCGCATCCCGTTACTATGACCCCAACTACCGCGAAGCCTATGCGCTGGAATGCAAGGCCCTGAAACGGGTGCGGGATGATATGGGTTTAACGAATGTGATCCCGATGGTTCCCTTCTGTCGCACTCCCGATGAAGGTCGTCATGTGTTGGCGGAAATGGGCAAACAGGGCTTAAAACGGGGCGTGAATGGCTTACAGGTCTATGTGATGTGTGAGTTGCCCAGTAATGTGATCCTGGCGGATCAGTTTGCGGAGGTGTTTGATGGTTTCTCCATCGGCTCCAATGACTTGACCCAGTTGACCCTGGGGTTAGACCGGGATTCTGCTTTGGTGGCGCACCTGTTTGATGAGCGGGATGAAGGGGTGAAACGGATGGTGGCTCAGGCGATCGCCACTGCCAAAGCCAAAGGCCGCAAGATCGGCATCTGTGGTCAAGCGCCCAGCGATTACCCCGAATTTGCTCAGTTCCTTGTGGAGTTGGGGATCGATTCGATGAGTTTGAACCCTGATTCTGTGTTGAAAACGCTGTTGATGGTGGCGGAGGTGGAAAAAACCCAAGTCTAGATCCTGAGAATCCCTTCTTGATGTGGGGGCGAAAAATTTTGCCCCTACACCAATAATCCTTCCCCTTGAGAGAGCGACCCCTGCCCCCGTTTGGGCAGGGTTTTTTATGGGTTTTTCTGCCGCCGATAGATGACATAAAAGGAGCGACAGGCGCGGAATTTTTGGAGGCGATTGGCAAAATCAAAACGCTCTCTCGATTCGTAGGGGTAGAAAATATCTAAGCCCCGATCCAGAAAGATTTTCCAGCCGGTATCGGTTTCAATTAACCGGCTGTGCATTGTTTTTTCCTCCTCAAAAGTCCAGCGAAAATCAATGCCCACGGTTTGACAAGCGGCCTTAATTTGCGTAAATCGCTCCTCCTGACGACTATCCCGATCATCATCGACGGTGGTGCGAAGTCGGACAACGAGGGCATCTTCCTCCGGTTTGTGTTGGGCCAATAACTCCAGCAATTCCATCAGGTTGCGGGCTTGGTGGAAGCGGCGGATATAGGGATCGGTGATGATTAGGCTTTTGGCCCCCCGCAGGTAGGGGAGAAAAAGCTCCTCGAAGGAAACGCCCCGCTGATTGTCGGCAATGGTGATCTCGTTGTCCTCAAGTTCGGGGGGGGCGGTAATGGTGGGCTGGATGGCTGTGGGTGCTGCCGTGGTGCGGTGGTAGAGATGGGGATATTCCTGTTCCTCTAGGGTTTGGACGGGGTGAAATTGGCCCTGGGCATCGGAGTAGCCAAATTTTACCGGCGCGAAGGTGTCATCAATGCGATAGATTTGGTCTTTGACCCGTTTGCGCCCCTCAATGGCAAAGGCTAATAATTCCTCAATTTCGGCGGGGGTAGCTTCGCCGTGGGGAAAGAGAATTTTCATCAGGCCGGAAAAGGTTTTTTGAATGCCATCCCGATCGCGCGTTGACATTTCTTCGGAAAGGTGAAATTGCCCCTGATAGCATTGGGCGTAGTCATGGTTACGGAGCGATCGCAAAATTTCCGCCAAATAATCCACCACAAACCCATAACCCACAGAAAACATTTCGCCGCGAATAATATCCACCTCCCAACCGGGGATATAGAAATGGAGGCGGTCTAAATAGGCGGAATCATAGAATTTATCGGGCAATTCTTCAAAGAGATCACTATGTTTAAGCATATAGGGGACAGTGTTTTTGGTGTTGCCCACAAAAGCCATGGAGGCTTCACCCCCCAAGGTTTCCACCCCCCGGGAAAAGGATTTATTGGCCATATAATTCTTCATAATATCCACCAAGGACTTATCCACCCGCTTCTGCTTCCCGGCAAACTCATCAAAGGCCACCACATCCCAATAACCCACCAACCCCACCCGCCCCGTGGAGTTATTGACAAACAGCTTCGGCACTGTTACTTCACCCCCAGAAATTAGGATGCCATGGGGAGAAAACTCGGAAAAAATATGGGATTTCCCCGTGCCCTTTGGCCCCAATTCGACGAGATTATAATTGCGCTCACAAAAGGGGATCAGCCGCACCAATTGCAGCAACTTACTGCGGCGGCCAAACCATTCAGGATTGAAGCCGATACTTTGGATCAGCAGATCGATCCATTCTTCAGTGGTGAATTGGCGGCGGGCGGCGAGATAGCCCTCAAAATCGAAATGGGAGAGTTGAATCGGTTTGAGGCTGGCGAGAATCCAGGGAGAAACAGAGCGTTCATCAACAAAAATATATTCCACATCGGCAATACACCACACGCCACTCACCAATAGCTTGGGATGGGCTTTCACCGTCTCGGCATCGATCACCACTTTAGTAATTCCTAGGTTGGCAAAGCTGGCCTCATAGGTATCGGCTTTATCGTTGAGCG
>JAABSU010000302.1 GCA_011390265.1 Spirulina sp. | reverse complement strand
ATAGGGAATAGGGAATGGGGAATGGGGAACAGGGAACGGGGAATAGCGTTCGTTGTGTGGACTTTGGTGCGCTCTCCTAGTCAGGGAATCGGAAGGCATCAACCAGGCAAGGGTTAGAGTCTGCGCCAGTGGCGGCCGTCGCGGTTCATCAAGAATTCCGCTTCGGGGGGTTGCCAAGTGCCGGCCTCGTATTGAGGGACGGTGCTGGGGTCGGCGGGAGCTTCCCAAGCACTGAGGGCCGGAGTAACGACGCGCCAGGCTTCTTCCACTTCGTCGGCACGGGTGAATAGGGTTTGATCCCCTAACATCGCATCGAGGAGGAGGCGGTGGTAAGCGTCCGCCGTTGCCATCCCAAAGGAGGAGCCATAGCTGAAGTCCATATCGACGGTGCGGGTGCGTAGATCCGGCCCCGGCATTTTCGCTTCAAAGCGGAGCGCAATCCCCTCGTTGGGCTGAATCCGTAGGGCGAGAATGTTGGGGTTGGCCTGTTGGGCCGCAGATTTAAAAATCAGCAGTGGAACCTGTTTGAATTGAATGGCAATTTCCGTCACCTTTTTCGGCAACCGTTTGCCGGTGCGCAGATAGAAGGGAACCCCCTTCCACCGCCAGTTATCAATCATCAACTTCATCGCCACAAACGTCGGATTGAGGGATTCCGGATTAACATTGGGTTCTTGGCGATAGCCGGGAATCGGTTGCCCCTTCATCCAGCCGGGACTATACTGCCCCCGGATTGCCGATCGCTCCAAATTATGAATATCCGCCAAATGCATCGCCTGCAACACCTTCACCTTTTCATTGCGGATCGCATCGGCTTCCAGGGAGTTGGGCGGCTCCATGGCGGTAATGGCCAACAACTGCATCAGGTGGTTTTGCACCATATCCCGCAAGGCCCCGGAGGTTTCGTAATAGCCCGCCCGGTCTTCCACACCGACGGTTTCCGCCACGGTGATTTGCACATGATCGACGAATTGCCGATTCCACAGCGGTTCAAAAATGGCGTTGGCAAACCGGAAAACGAGGATATTTTGAACGGTTTCTTTGCCTAAATAATGGTCAATGCGGTAAACCTGTTCTTCCCGACAAACCTGCTGAACCACGCGGTTGAGGGATTTCGCCGTTCCCAAATCTTTACCAAAGGGTTTTTCAATCACCACACGGGTTTTAATCGGGTCTTCAATCATCCCTGCCGCCCCTAAATGCCGTAACCCCGGTTTAAAGAAGTTGGGGGAAACCGCCAGGTAAAAGACGCGATTGCCCCGGGTTTTGCGGGTTTCATCCAGTTCTGCTAAAAACTGCTTGAGTTTTTGATAACTAGCCTGCTCATCCATGTTGCCGGAGCAGTAAAACAGCCCAGCGGCAAAGTCCTGCCAAGCCTCTTCGCTGCCGATGCCCGTGCCGAACTGCTCCACGCCTTCGCGCATTTGCTCCCGGAAGTAGTCATGGCTCCAATCCCGACGGGCCACCCCGACGATGGTTACTTCCGGGGGTAGTCGCCGCTCCTGCTTGAGTTGATAGAGGGCAGGGACGAGTTTGCGCTGGGTGAGGTCGCCGGAGGCTCCGAAGATGATGATGATTGAGGGTTCTGGGGTGCGCTCTTGTTGGAGGCCAACCCGGAGGGGGTTTTCGAGTAATGTGACCATGGATTGAGGGATGGTTAAGGTAAGTTAGGCGACGGGGGCCAGATGTTGAACTTTGGCTTCAAGGGAGGCCATTAAAGATTCAAAGGGTTTGACAAATTTGTCAATGCCTTCTGCGAGGAGTTCTGTCATGACGGCATCGAGGTCGATCGCCACATCAGGATCCTGAAGGCTGGCCAGTTGGGCCTGGGCAGTTTCCAGATCAGTTTCGATGCGGTTGGCGGGGTTGCAATGGTCGGCACAGGCTTCGATGGTGTTGGGGGGGAGGGTATTCACGGTGTCCGGCCCCACCAGTTCATCCACATACATGACATCGCTGTATTCGGGGTTTTTGGTGCTGGTGCTGGCCCAGAGGAGGCGTTGAATCGTTGCGCCTTGGGTGGCGAGGGCTTGCCAACGCTCACCCCCGAAGATTTCTTTATACCGCTGATAGGCAATTTTGGCGTTGGCGATCGCCACTTTCCCCTTCAATCCCTTTAACTTCGCCTGTTGATCCGGGTCAGCGGTGGCGGCAATTTTGGCATCGAGGCGATCGTCAATGTTGCTATCAATGCGGCTCAGGAAGAAGCTAGCCACCGAAGCAATGCGATCGATGGGTTCACCGGCCGCCAAACGTTGCTCCAAGCCCGCAATATAGGCCCAAGCCGTTTCGATATAACTCTCCACCGAAAACAGCAGGGTGACGTTCACACTGATCCCCGCCGCAATCACCGCCGTCACCGCCGGCAACCCCGCCGCCGTCCCCGGAATTTTAATCATCACATTGGGGCGGTTAATCACTGCCGCATAGCGCAAAGCCTCACTAATCGTCGCTTCCGTATCCCCGGAAATGGTGGGAGGCACTTCAATGCTCACATAGCCATCCTTGCCGCCCGTGGCCTCGTACACCGGCCCAAAAATATCACAGGCGGCGCGGATATCCTCAAACACGAGGGTTTCATAAATCTCCATCACCGATTTTCCCTCCAGGATCCCGACAGAAATTTCTGGATCATAGATGGCATTGCCAGCGATCGCCTTTTCAAAAATCGCCGGATTCGACGTAATCCCCGAAATATTTCGGGACGTAATCAATTCTTTCAATTGCCCAGACTGGATCAAATCCCGACTGAGATTATCCATCCAGATACTCTGGCCATAATCTTCAAAAATACTTTGGATCGGATTGGCGATCGTCATGATTAAAAAACTCCAATGGAACAGAACTTCAGTCAACCCGGAAGGATTAACAGTAGAAAAACAAGGTACAAGACCAAACCTTAAACGTCACTCCATTCTCTTTCCTCTATCCTCTTTTCTCACTCAAACCCTAACCATCGGGTTGAGCGCC
>JAABSU010000301.1 GCA_011390265.1 Spirulina sp. | reverse complement strand
GCACTGAGGCCAAATTGCTGGAAGCTGTGAAAAAGATTAGCCCCGGCCTGTGTGCCGCCGGTAATCCGATAGGTTTGGCCTTGGTATTCGATCAATGTGCCGGTACCGTCAGGGGTGATGGTTTGGCTGTGGGCGGGTTGGAAACCCCCAAAGATGCTGATCAGAGTGATCAGTCCTAGGGTCGTAGATGGCGTTTTCATCAAAGTTATTAAGTTTAAGAGGGCTTGGCCAGATCCAGTCAATCATCAAGGCAATATGAGGCTGAGAGACTATCCCTAATGAGCGCACCCATTGCCCCCTCCAACTATACTCATTAAATTTTCCTTTACCAAGGGCTACCAATCAGGGTGAAGGCGCTCCAATAGTAGGGATGGGAAAGATCTACTTGGCCTAAAGCAACTAACTCGCGAGTGAGGGGAATATTTTGGGAACCACTCACGAGATTAACCCCATCAAGGTAAATTTGCCCTTGAGCCATGGCTAACTGGGCTTGGCGGAGAGCTTCGGCTTTGATGGGGGCAGTTTGGATTTGCTGATAAAACGTGCTCATTAGGCCCAAGGTTCCGGCATCGCTGACATACCAAAGACTCCCTAACACCGATTTCACCCCGGCCTGGACGGCAAACCCGGCAAAGCCTAATTCTGCTTCGTTACTGCCTAAGGCGGTACGACAGGCACTGAGGACGAGGAGTTCTACGGGGGGATTGTTTAGGCCCAGTTCCCGGATGCGATCGAGGGTGAGGCGATCGCCCCACAGTTCAATATAGGAATTCTCTGGACTCCCTGCTTGAAATTCCCCGTGAGTTCCCAGATGAATGATCGGGTAGGGGAGGCGATCGCGGGCCGCTCGTAACTGTTGCAGCGTGAAGTCTTCATTGAGTAGTTGTTCCCCCATACCGATTTGCTGGGTAATGAGGCTTAATTCCAAAGGAACAGCCGGGAGGGGTTCTTGTGTGGTAAATTCTGAGGCTCCCATGGCTAAAACGGGTAGTCCTTGAAGGGGCCGATAGGTGTGTTCAGTGAGGGAGAGGCTGGGCATTAAGCCGACGCTGTGCTGCTCGATTAAAAATTGTTCGCCATCATGGAGTGCCGCAAAGGGAATGAAGCGCAGGCCAGCATCAGCAATAATGCCAAGGTGATTGATTTCATAATCAATCAGTTCTGCTTCCAGGGGGGCAATCAGCCAATTGTAGAGTTCTTGAGCAGGTTGAAGATAACTACGACTGGAAGGGCGAGTAATGGCGCGGGTCAATCGAGACGCTGTTGCGGCGGCTTGGCGACGGTTGACCCGGAGGCGTTTTAAAATGGGTGTGCCGGTGGGGGTGACGAGGATTAATTGCAGTTCGTCGGTTTCTCCTGGGGTGAGGCTCTGTTGGGCGATGGGGAAGGGATCGCTAAGAGCAGCACTGGCGAGGAGTGACTGGGTTAAATCTTCGCTGGTTTCTAAACCCGCAGGGACAAAGGTAATGTAAAGGATCGCAGGGGTTTGGCCGGTTTGTTGGGTAATCCGCTGAAGCATACTTTGGGCTTCAGTCAATGTCATCTCTGGGACAGGAGCTATTCCTAAATAGTCTTGATATTCCTGTGTGATTTGTGTCTCAATGCCTTCTACTCCCACATCTAAATGGCTTTGTTCTGAAGGTGCAATTTGAAGTTGCTCACTGAATTTGACGGCTGCTTCTGATGGTGCTTCGGGTTCACAATCTGGAAAGCAAATCCCTTCTAAAGTTAAGTTAGGAATGGGGGGATTTTCTGGGAGAGGTTCCGGGGGCAATACTGGGGGTACTGGAGGTACTACTTGGAGTTCATAAGCTCCCATATCGACAATCAGATCGGAGATGCGGGGCTGACCCCGTTGATCTTCTGTGGTGGTGAGGGCATTATTGCCGGCGTTGATGGCGGGGCTACCTGCGAGGAGGGCATGAGTTTGGGTGGGGCCGCCGTTATTTTGGAGGGGGCCAAGGTTGGGGTCAAGGCCAACGATGTTGCCATTTACGCCGTTGATGGGGATGCCAGTGCTGCCGTTAGGCTCCATACCGCTGGTGTTGAGGATGAGGCTATGACTAATGTTGAAGGTGTGTGTACCAAAGGCAACACCAATATCAACGCCAGTTGTAGCGGTGTTGTTGGCGATAATGCTGTTGTTAAAAGTGTGGATATTGTTGTTTGCGAGTGCAAGCCCCCCACCAATGTTTATAGCAGTGTTAAAGGCAATGGTAGAATTGTTCAGCACCACCGCTCCATTGGTATAAATCCCGCCACCGTGGACATCGGATGAATTTCCAGAAACAGTCGAATTGATCAGTGTCACGTCTCCAGTGCTGCGAATGCCGCCACCGTGGACATCGGATGAATTTCCAGAAACAGTCGAATTGATCAGCGTCACATTTCCATTGCTACGAATGCCGCCTCCGAAGCCAGTAACATTTCCTCCCGTAATCGTGATGTTTTGAAACGTCGTGGGTACATTTGCGGTGATATAAAACACCCGTGAGGCATTATTACCGCTCACCGTTGAACCATTGCCATTAATCGTCAGATTATTCGTTGCCCAACTAATTTCACCCGTCGTTAACGTCACCGTCCGCGCCATATCAAAAATCACCGTATCCCCCGCCAACGCCGCCCCGATCTGCCCCCGCAACGAATCCGGCCCGTTATCATTAGCATTCTTCACCGTTAGCGTCGCTAACTTCCCATCCCAATCCCTCAACGTTTCCACCGTAAAGGGATTAACAATCTCAAGATTTCCCGTTTGATATTCTAAATGCCAATTCCCCCCATAATTTGCGCTTCCCGTCGCATTTGTCGAAGCCGCAACCGTCACCCCCGTTAAATCCACAAGGGTATTTACAAAACCTTCCCCAATCGCCCCCAACGCCGTAAAACAACTGTAAATTAACAGCGCCGCATTCGGCCCCAACTGTTCCCCCCATTGGGCAATTTGGCTCTGATAATTACCAATATTTTCAGCATT
>JAABSU010000300.1 GCA_011390265.1 Spirulina sp. | reverse complement strand
TTGATTGGAACAAATACGTTTAAGAACTGGTTTGCTAAATGCTGCTACTGTACTAGCTAAATACTGAACAAGCTGTAAATACTCAAATATAATTTTTTTCACAAAATCGGAAACCCTTAAGGTTTCCAAAAAACTGTAAAGACTCAAACCCTTACCAGGACTACATCACAGCCGTTTCTGTGTGTTAGGATTTATTTAGATTTTGGAGATAACAAATGGCTAAGGATAAAGTCGGAAAACCTGGGGACAAGATTAATGCGATCGCTCGTGTGTACCTGAAGCGGGGGAATGATGTTTTCATTCTCCGACTGAAAGAAGCATCGTCTAAAGCCCTTTGGAAAGATATGGGCGTGAGCGATAAGGCGATCAAACCGGGGAAAGATGGGGCGGCGGGTTCAGCAAGCGCAAAGGGATTGGCCCGAATGGGGATTATCCAGCCTTGTACCATCCAATACGAGGATGGTAAGGATTACGTCGGCACGGCGAAGCTGTGGGTCGCCAGCAACAAAAAGATCTCTGATCTGTTGGGGAAAAAGTACCACGGCGGCAACATCATCAAAGTCACCCCCGGCTGGTAGATGCCTAGCATCCTGTTGAACCCCATCGGCAAAAGGACACCCAGCACGTTCCCAAACTTGCGGCTCCTGGCGTTGCCCCAACATAGCAGCGTCAAGGTTAACTTTAAGCTCAATACCATCGCCCCCAATGCTTGGGGCTATGTGGAGCTTCAGGTTAAATGCTTCAGCGGGGGAACGTATCTGGGTTATGTGGCGGCGGCCTACCAACGGCTTTACGGGATCGAAAACGATAACCGCTGGGTTTGCCGGTTCACCTCGCTAGAGCCGGAAAATTACCGCTATGAGCTTTGGGGCCGGTTGCGGTCGAAGAAAGCCATTGACCAATTAGTCCAGTTGGATTGTGCGATCGCCTCTACCCTTGACATCCCCCTTTGCAGCGGTGGGGATGGTGGGGGAACTTATCCCCTAATTGGATCGCTGGTGTTGGCAGACCGGGTATTTTCTGAACCTTTTTTTGAAGAGGGCGGGGTGCAGTATTTTGCCCCTGCATTTGGCGTGAAGTCTCAGGTTATCCTTGGAGTGAGTGGCGCGTTAGGCTGTGACTATGCCGATGATCGCCTGGAGCGGTTTATCTCTGCTAGGGGTTCGGTGCTAGTGAATCCCCAAGGAAGGGCGATCGTTTTATCCGAATCAGACCCCGGTGAGCATTTTGGGAGTGACAGCGAATTCTTGACGGCCAATCAGATCCCGCCCTTACCCTTAGGGATTCCCTTTGCGGGGTATTCCATGGGCGCTCCATCGGTAGCAGGCAGCAGCTACCCTTACGGAACCGCTGCGCTTCTTCTCGAAGGCTTACTTCCTCTCACCGTTAACTCAGGGGGGGGGACTGTCCCGGTCAGCAAAATTCCACCATCTCAAAATTTCTGTTTTTGCTGGGTTATATAAATTTTGCTGGGGATTCTGTTAAGGTCTAGCTTTGCTCACACAGGGGAAAACACCGAGGGGGCAACCAACCTCGGTGGCTCGGGTGCAGGGGTTGGGGAATCTTGGGGTTAGGCGGAGGCGGCGAAGAGGTTTAAACCCATCTGTTTGAGGCTCCGTTGTAATTCATCTCGACCGGGAAAGCCTTCTAGACGATAAATGACCTTACCCCCGGCAAAGACAAGAACCGTGGGTAAAATTTTGAGGCGATGGGTGGTGCTGAGTTTCAAATTTTCATCGGCGTTCACACTGACCAGATCGATGGGGTGGGCAAATTCTCCCTGCATTTTGATCAGGGTGGGTTCTACCAGGTGGCAGAGCTTGCACCAAGGGGCCCAAAAGTAGACCAGCACCGGATTCGTCGCAGTGAGGACATGATCCGCAAAGGTTTCATCAGTGACATTGAGCATCGTTAAAGGGAATTTATTAAAGTTGCGTTGGCATTATGCTACATCGGATCTTGGGTGACGGCTAGGGGGATCACGGCAGAATGGGGGATGGGCCGATGGGGTGATCCCTTTCGCCTTAGGGATCAAACCTACCTAGGGAGCGATCGCCCCCACCCCCCAAACCGTCAAAATCTTCACATTTGTTCAAAGTTTGTATTTTTTTGTCAAAATGCAAGGGAAATCTGCAATTTTTTTTAACGAACACCATGACCCAAGTTCTTGTTAATGATGTGGTGGTTGCCAGTAGCGATCGCTGTGAACAGGTGGAAGGGAATTATTATTTCCCCCCCGATGCCCTCAAGTCCGACTACTTCACCCCCAGCACCACCCACACCACCTGTCCCTGGAAGGGCCAAGCCAGTTACTACAACTTGGTGGTGGGGGGCCAAGAAATCAAGGATGCCGCTTGGTACTATCCCCAAACCAGGGAGCGGGCCAAGCACATCGAGGGCTATGTGGCGTTCTATAAAAATAAGGTGACGATCAAGGCTTAAACCCCTAGGGTTCCAGGCCAGAGGCCAGGGGCAACCCTGACCTCTGGGAACGGGAAGGGGGGGATCACGGCGATCCTCCCTGCTAAACTGGCCCTCAAGGATTTAGCATTGTTGAGGCTGCTCATGACTCAGAACCCCTGGCCGGCAGAACCGGCGATCGCCGTCGAGGAAGAAGAAGACTATTTTGATTACTACTTCGATACACCGGGCAGCGAGCCGGGAACCCTCAGCATTGACCCCGATGCCCCCCCGTCGGAGATTGTCCTGATCGACTACACCCCGGAACAAGCCCAGCGCCAAAGCGAAATTACCCCAGAAGATTGCCTCGCTTACTTACAATCCCCGTCGGTGTCCTGGATTGATGTGCGGGGCCTGGGCAGTGAGGATGTGTTGAAAAAAATGGGCTATCTGTGCCATCTCCATCCTTTGTTGTTGGAGGATGTGGTCAATGTTCCCCAACGCCCCAAGGTGGAGGACTATAACGATCACCTCTTAATTGTCGTGCAGATGGTGATGCCCATGGAGGATGAAGAGGGGTTTTTCATGG
>JAABSU010000299.1 GCA_011390265.1 Spirulina sp. | reverse complement strand
CACTTTACAGAATTGCCACTCAACTTAAATTTTTGATCAATTCCTGTAGGGGCGGATCGCATCCGCCCGATCGCATCTGCTCCCCACATACCAATTCTCACCATACACTATACAGGGGATGCAAAATAGAGGGCGCAAGCGTTGCGCCCCTACAATTATTTGTAGTGTGCAATATCGAGGGGCGATCGCTCTTCCCGGCTCTAGGATTGGGGGGCGATCGCTTTTTTGCTCATTGCAATGTCAAAGATTGCCGCTATATTCTAAATTGTGGTTAATCTCTTCCTCAGTGACAGGAGTACCATTTTTCCACAACTCATATTCACTAATATCAATATCCTCAGTCCAAACCAAGGCATATCCTCCCACTTCAATGGTAAAATTTCTGAAAAATTGAGGATTTTTGAGCAAAGAAAACAAGGGGTTTTCTGACAGCCGAGAAATATCATATTTTCGGACATCTTGATTAGAGAACTTAAGGAGTAATGTGTAATCATCAATTGCTTTGGCAGAAATGATATGAGGAGGTTTCATATATTTTATGGTAATTATTTTAGGGGTGGAAGTTTAACAAACTTTTGACTATTCCAAATATTGAGCAAATCCTTCTGGTACAAAGTTGCCCACTCCAAGACCATTTTTTCGGCACGATTAGGCAAATCCCCCTCAATAATCTGTAGGGATTCAATACTGACTAAAGCATTGTACTCACCATAAACTGCGTGAAAATGAGGTGGAGAATGATCTCCAAAAAACATTTTGATAACAATCCCGTAAAATCGCGTGATTTCTGGCATGAGATGTGATTATAAGTTTTGCCGATTAAAATTGTAACTCAAACCCGCTGCGACACAACACCCCGCAAGAAACCAAACCTGATGGGCGCGAATGCGAGGGTGCAAGCGTTGCACCCCTACGATTATTTTGGGTTAGGGGGCGATCGTTTTTGTAAGATGTGATCGCTTTTTCCATGCTAGGGGTAATGTTGGAGGCGATCGCTTTTTTGAGAAGTGTTCACGAATGGTTGCCAAGCGATCGCCCTAATCCCTGGCCATCCAGGGGATTTTTTGGCGCTTCAGAATGCCGGTATAGGTTTCGCCTTGACGGGAACGGGATTGGAGGTCGAGTTCTTCGAGGGTTTCGGAGTCGGGGTCGAAGATGACTTCGTTGGGGCCGTTGGCAGGTTGGCCGTTGATTTTGATTTGGTACTGGCCGAGGCGTAGTTGTTCGAGGTAATAAACGCCGGCACTGTTGGTGATGGAAAAGCTGATCACGGTGCCATTGGTATCGACGGCTTCAACTCTGGCTCCGGCGACGGGTTCCCCTGCGGCATTGGTGACAACGCCCATGAGGGTGTAGGAGGCTTGGAGGGGGATGAGGACGGGGGTATAACTGCCTTCGACGACTTCGACGGCAAAACTATTAATCACGGGTTGAAAGTCGGGGGGGAAGCCGGCTTCTTCGAGGTCGATGCGATGGCGGCCGGGGGGCAGGGGTAAAAGGAGGCGATCGCCTTCCTGTTCAATTTGGCTACCGCGCACGACTTCGTTATTGAGGATCAGGAAGTCGTTGCTTTCCCGATAAATGCGTTCATCAGGATCGCGTTGACCATTGCCGTTGAAGTCGTAGAAGGGTTGGAGCCAGAGGCCGCCTTGGGTGCGGAGGCGTTCGGGGCGGCGATCGCCCCCCCCAATGCCCCCTTGTAGCCCCAAGCTGGAGCGCAGTTGGAGGCTAAAGCGATCGCGGTTGGCTCGGAGGGTGACGGTATCGTAGCGGGCTTCAAGGAGAGTGCCGGGAATGAGGGTAGTGCCGAGGAGGGCGTAGGGGCCGTGGCCTTGGGAACCCATGCCATAGCCGAGTTCGGCTTGCCAGAGGGATTGGCCGATGCTGTTCCGTGCGTCGGAGCGGTATTGCCAGCCAGCGGTGAGGAGATGGTTTTTGGTGCGGGCGGTTTCCGTATCGAGTTGGAGCATGAGGTATTCGGCACGGTTGAGGCGGTAGCTGAGTTCGGTGGTGGTGCTAAACAGGTCGGGGCGATCGTCCCCTTGATGGGTGAGGGTGAAGTCTAAGCACCGTTGATAAATGCGCCAATCCCATTGGCGATCGGTTTGCCAATTCACGCCGATGATCGTTGAGGATTGCCGCTGGGATTGGGAATATTGCAGGCCAAAGCGGGCAAAGTCGTCGATGGTGCCTCGGCTGGAGAAGCTCAAGCTGGGGAAGATGCGCCAATTGAGGGTGTAGCGGGTGCGGTCTAAATCGGTGTTGACGGTGATATACAAATCCCGTTGATCCCAAACCATTTCGGCTTCTACGTCTACATCGTTACTAATTAAACCGGAGACGGCTAAACGCAGGGGGGTGCGTTTGGGTTGATAGAAGGCTTCAACGAGGCCCTGGAGGCCGCCGTCATAGATGCCGCCTACGCCCAGGGTGAGGTCGTTACTGATGCCATAGCGGTAGGAAACGCCGCCGCCAAAGTCTTGGAGTTCGCCAAAGAATTTATTGGGTTTGGTGTCTCGTCGCCACCCGGCGGCGGCGATCAGGGCGGATGTGCCGCTGGGGAGTTGTTCGGGGAGGAGGGTGAAGCGGGCGGCTTCGATGGTGGGTTCGGCGGCGAGGGAGCCGTTGGGGAAGAGGAGGAGGTAGTAGTCCCGTTGGATGCCGCGGCCGATGGGGACGCTGTTGAAGCGATAGATGCCGGAACCATCGACGAGTGCTTCCCCTAAAACTTCGCGGCCTCTGAGGTCGGTGACGAGTTGGACGAGGGTTCCGGGTTCGGCGCGGCCGGTGATGGTGGCGGTGACTTGTTCGGGTTGGCGGCGGAGGTCGGGGTTTGCGCCGCCGCTGAAGCTGCGTTGGGGGAAGGGGTTATAGCCTTGGCGTTGGATGGTGGTGAAGCCCCAGAAGTCGCCGGGGGTTTGGTCGCGCCAAAAGGTGGGTTGGGAGCCGAGGTAGTAGTCGGCGCTGTCGGTTTGTTTGAGGATTTGGAATTCGGAGAGTTGCCAGCGATCGCTCT
>JAABSU010000298.1 GCA_011390265.1 Spirulina sp. | reverse complement strand
CCCCCGCCCGGTGAACCGGCCCTGATCGGCGGGTGCGATCGCCCCCCGCTTTGGTATAATGAAAGACCACAATCCCGACCGACTTACCGGAAATAAAAATTAACATTGTGGATTGTCCCCCCAGGGCGATCGCCCAGGCAAAATCTGTAGGGGCGAAAGATTTTTCGCCCTCCCGTCGTCTCTATCCGTATGATAAATCCTATGGTTCAAACCCCTATCCCCCCCAAACTCGCCAAAGTTGAAGGCCTCAAAACCGCCAGCAACCACCTCCGCGAACCCCTCGCCACCGAACTCCACCAGGACACCACCCACTTCAGCGAGAACGCGATCCAGATCCTTAAATTCCATGGCTCCTACCAACAGGATAACCGCGATAACCGCGTTAAAGGCCAGGAAAAGGACTATCAGATGATGCTCCGCACCCGTAGCCCCGGCGGTTTCATCCCCCCAGAACTCTATCTGACCCTCGATCGCCTCTCCGAAGCCTACGGCAACCAAACGCTGCGCACCACCACCCGCCAAGGTTTCCAAATCCATGGCGTGTTAAAGCGGAACCTCCAAACCGTGATTCAGGAAATCGTCCAAAATATGGGGTCTACCCTCGGGGCCTGCGGCGATTTGAACCGTAACGTCATGGCTCCCCCCGCCCCCTACAAAGACCGCCCCGAATATCGCCACGCCTGGGACTACGCCGACAAAATTGCCGACCTCCTCACCCCCCAAACGGGGGCCTATTATGAAATTTGGCTCGATGGCGAGAAGGTGATCAGCGGCGAAGAGGCCCCGGAAGTGAAGGCGGCCCGGGCCAAAAATACCCATAACACCAATGTAAAGGATGCGGAGGAGCCGATCTATGGCACGCAATATATGCCCCGCAAGTTTAAATGCGTGGTCACCGTGCCAGGGGATAACTCCATTGATCTCTATACCCATGATTTGGGTTTAGTCGTGATCACCGATGGCCAGGGGGAATTGCAGGGCTTTAACGTTTTTGCTGGCGGCGGCATGGGTCGCACCCATAATAAAGAGGAGACTTTTGCCCGGTTGGCGGATGAAATTGGCTATGTGGCCAAGGCCGATGTTTATGATTTGGTGAAGGCCGTCGTGGCTACCCAGCGGGACTATGGCGATCGCACCAATCGCCGCCATGCCCGAATGAAATACCTGATTAATGATTGGGGTGTGGCTAAGTTTAAGGCCCAAGTTGAGCAGTATTTTGGCAAAGCCATTGCCCCCGCCAAAACCCTCCCCACTTGGCAATATTTCGATTACCTCGGCTGGCATCAACAGGGGGATGGCAAGCTGTTTTTTGGCCTCTCTGTGGAAAATGGCCGCGTTAAAGATGCGGGGGATTTTCGCCTCAAAACGGCACTGCGCACCGTGGTGGAGGAATTCAATCTTCCAATGCGCCTGACGGCCAACCACAATATTATTTTTTACGAAATTGACCCGGCTTGGCGCGATCGCATCAATGCCATCTGGCAACAGCACGGCATCGTCAGCAATCCGGCGGAAATTGCCCCCCTCCACCGTACCGCTATGGCCTGCCCCGCCCTGCCCCTGTGCGGTTTAGCGGTGTCGGAATCGGAGCGGGTGCTGCCGAGTATGGTGGATCGGATTCAGGTTTTGCTGAAACAGTTGGGTTTAGGGGACGAAACCTTTGTGATTCGGATGACCGGCTGCCCCAATGGTTGCGCCCGGCCCTACATGGCAGAATTGGGCTTTGTGGGCATTGCGCCGGGAGCCTATCAAATTTGGCTAGGGGGGAATCCCAACCAAACCTGTTTGGCGGAACCCTACGCCCAAAAGGTGTTAGAGCAGGATTTAGAAACGTTTTTAGAGCCGTTACTCGTGTGTTTCCGCGATCGCCGTCAAACCGGGGAAAGTTTCGGGGAATTCTGCCACCGCATCGGATTCGATGAACTACGGGCCTTTGCCGTCAGCTATGAACCGAAGGCAAAAAGTCGGCGCATCCGCTATCGCGTCGGCCTCCATGATCACACCTATGCCACGCTCAAGGCAGCGGCAGCAGAGCGGGGCATCTCGATGACGCAACTGGTGGCGGATGCCCTAGCGGCTTACGTTCAGTAACCGCCCTTAATCCGCCAGAACCCCGCAACGGTTAAGATAAAACGGTTGCGGGGTTTTCCACTTTCATTGCATTCATGGTTACAGAGGCTGAGGTACATCAATCATTGTTGGCATTTCTGCGCTTGCAGACCGGCCCAACCCCCTGGCAACATCACCTCACCCTCGCTCGGTTGGTGACGCGGGCTTTGCGCTTGGGCCGTTCCGCCCTGATCCAAACCGCCACCCGCCCCGCCACCTATTGCCTCAGCTATCTCGCCGCCTGCCTCCTCTGGCCCGAAGCCGTGGTGATTGTCACCCCCCTGCAACATCAGGAGCATTTACTCAGCGTGGAAATTCCCCGCCTGCTCCAGGGTTTAGGGATTAGGAAGGAAGTGGCGCAGGGCGATCGCCTCTCCCCCCATTTTCGCGGCCTCCTCCTCACCACCCCTCAGGCGTGGCTAGGCGACCGCCTCACCCAGGGCCACCACTTCCCCCCCCACATTCCCACCCTCATCGACCCCGCCGACGACTGGGCCAAACTCACCCGCGATCAACTCACCCTCACCCTCACCCCCTCCGATTGGGATCAACTCCTCATCCACATCCCCGCCCAAGGGGAAGCCCTCCATTCCCTCTACCAACACCTCACCACCTCGATCCGTCGCCGCCCCCCCAACCCCTACCACAGCCATCCCCTCAACAGCCACGAACGGGAATTATTAGGGCAACTCTACGACCTCTTACCCACCCCAGCCCTCCCCGGCCCCTGGGGCGATTTTCAACACCGTTGGCCCCAAACCGGGCAACTCCATTGGTCAAGCCGCGATCCCGAAAGTCATGCCGTCATGCTCCACACCGCCCCGATGGAAGTGAGTGAGGCTTTACGGCCCGTATGGGCGCAGCAGCCCATTGTCTTAATCGGGGGATTTTTGGGGTTGGAAACCGATGGGGGCGATCGCTTTCGGCAACAACTGGGTTTAGG
>JAABSU010000031.1 GCA_011390265.1 Spirulina sp. | reverse complement strand
GGTGTCGGCGATCGCCTTCGTCATCACAAACACCTCTTCCGGAGCTTCCACCATCGGATCTTCCAGGGGGCCCGCTTCCACACTGCGGCCGAGAAGGTTGCGGTCAATACTAAAAGGAGAAGATTTTTTCACCGGGGAAGGAATGCCGAATTTTTCACCGTAGGCGATGGTGGCTTCCCGGCTCATGCCCCATTCCCGGGCGGGGGCGAGGACTTTTAATTTCGGGTTGAGGGCGACAATGCCCACATCAAAGCGCACTTGGTCATTGCCTTTGCCGGTACAGCCATGGGCGACAGCATCCGCACCATATTTTTCCGCCGCTTCAACGAGCATTTTGGCAATCAGGGGCCGCGCCAGGGCTGTGGAGAGGGGGTAGCGGGCTTCGTAGAGGGCGTTGGCTTGGATGGCGGGGAAGGCGTAATTGCGCACAAACTCCTCTTTGCCATCCACGACTAGGGATTCAATCGCCCCAGAGTCGAGGGCTTTTTGTTGGATCGGGCCCAGTTCATCCCCTTGACCGAGGTCGGCGGCTAGGGTGATCACTTCTTTGACCCCCCATTCTTCTTTGAGATATGGAATACAGACGGAGGTGTCAACCCCCCCAGAATACGCAAGTACAACTTTATCGGCGCGACCCATGATTGTTCCCCCATGAGGATTTGATCAGAGGGTCATTTTACGCAAGGGGGATGGGAAAAGTCAAAAGTAATGGTCAGGAATCGCTCATCCTTGGGGTTTTTGGCGTTTTGAGGATGGTGGGGATTTGCTGGAGGATGGTTTGGGCGATCGCCTCCGGGGTATCATCGGCGCTGGGTTGAACGTGGAGATCCGCTTGGGCATAGCGATCGCGCCGTTGGTTGTAGAGTTCCGTTAACCGGGGGAGGCGATCGGCGGGGTTGAGTAGGGGGCGGCTGACATCCTCCACCGCCGCCAAACGTTGGGCAATCACCGCCACGGGGGTATCAATCCACACCACTAGGCCCTGTTGGAGATAGCTCCAATTTTTGGGCGCTACGACAATCCCCCCGCCCGTGGCAATGACGCTCTGGTTATAGGCGCAGAGTTGCTCTAGGACTTGACTTTCTAACGCCCGGAAAGCTGGCTCACCGTCAGCGGCAAAAATTTCGGCAATACTTTGGCCCGCCACCCTTTCAATGAGGCGATCGCTATCAAAAAAACGGTATTCGAGCAACTGCGCCAACCTTTGACCGACAGTCGTTTTTCCCGTGCCCATTAAACCAACCAGAAACACACTGATTCCCTGTAACATCCCTTAACGCTCTTGATACGAAATGAATTAAACAACTTGTTGCTTGATTACGGGATGTATCACCCTTGATACAAACCCCACAAGCGACGCAAGAATCCGCTAGGGTACAAAAGAGAGGCGAAAAATCTTAAAAAAACATTAAATTTTGTGACCATTTTAGCCTCTTTTGCCCCAATGCCTATGGCATAATACCCCCATCGCATGAGATTGGTAGGTCGTTTATGACTCCTGTAATGCTACGTCAAATCTGGTCTTTGGTTGAAGATGCCCAGGCCACCACGATCCTCAACCAAGATGACCCCAGCTTAGTGGAATGGCTCCTCAGCCAACTTGCTGAACAGCGATCGCTCGCCAGCGACGAAGTGGAAATGGTCAGCCATTACATCCGGGCCCGCACCCCCCTGATTCGGGAAATTGCGGCCACCCACTAAAATTTTCTCAGGGCGACGGAAAATGAGGCGATCGGCCCATCACCCGTGCGCTAAAACACTTCGAGTCCTCCACAGGTTGACCCTGTTAAACTGTTAAACCACCTCAAACTCTCTAACGCTTTGTAGCGAAATATACACCAAAACCGCAGAAGATCACCAAGTGTATATAGTGGTTAGGTATAAACTTTTGATCCATTGTGGTGTGACGCTCATGACTGTTATTAAAAAATTGCATGCTCTCGGTTTATCCGCTTTGCTCGCAGGGAGCTTGGCCGCCTGCGCCACCCCAGCACCGGAAGGAGGAAGCGATTCCGCCGATGGTTCTTCCCCCAATACCAGTGGGAGCCGTTTAGATACGGTCAAAGAACGAGGCACATTGGTTTGCGGCGTTGATGGCGGCATTCCTGGTTTTAGTTTTGTGGATGAATCCGGTAATTATTCCGGCCTTGATGTTGATATTTGTAAAGCCGTTGCCGCCGCAGTTTTAGGCGATGCCGATGCCGTTGAGTACCGTCGCCTTGACTCCACCGAACGCTTCACCGCCCTAGCCGGTGGCGAAGTCGATATGCTCTCCCGGAATACCACCTGGACTTTAAGCCGCGACACCTCCGTCGGGTTAGAATTTGCCCCCACCACCTTTTACGACGGTCAAGGCGTGATGGTGCGTGCCGACAGCGGCATCGCAACGTTAGAAGATTTTGAAGGTAAATCCATCTGCGTTGAATCCGGAACCACCACCGAACTCAATATCACCGATGGAATGCGCAAAGCCGGCGTTGATCCCGAAGTAAAAACCTTCCAGCAAGCCGACCCCGCCTACGCCGCCTATGATGATGAACTCTGCGACGGCTTCACCTCCGATAAATCCCAACTCCTCGCCCGGCGCACCACCCTATCCACCCCCGAAGATCACATCATCCTAGACATCACCCTTTCCAAAGAACCCCTCGGCCCCGCGACGATCAACAATGACTCCGCTTGGTTTGATGTGGTCAAATGGGTGACCTACGGCCTGATCGAAGCCGAAGAATTGGGGATCACCTCAGACAACGTTTCAGAAATGCTTGAGAGTGAAGACCCCACCATTCGCCGCTTTTTGGGCACGGAAGGGGAACTCGGTTCCGGCGCAGGTTTAGAAGATGACTTCATGGTGAAAGTGATTGAAGCCGTGGGCAACTACAGCGAAGTTTACGATCGCAACCTCGGCGGAGACTCCGAGTTTAAGCTTGAGCGCGGTCTCAATGCCCTCTGGAAAGATGGCGGCCTGCTTTATGCACCGCCTTTCCGCTAAAGATGCCACAACCCAGTAACCATACTGGGTTTATCCTCATCAGGTGGCATCGTTTCGCCATCCCCCCTGCTCCCTTCCCTCGGGTTAATCATGACCACCCATTCTGATCATCAAATTCCCCTCTGGCGCGATGAACGCTTCTGGAAGATTGCGTTGCAGATTTTGGCCGTTGTCTTTGTTGTTTCTGTGGGTTGGTTGTTGATTTACAATCTCAGCGTCAATATGCAGCGGGCAGGGTTGAAGTTTGGGTTCGATTTTTTAGGGAATCAAGCCTCTTTTTCGATCCTGGATAGTGTGGCTCCCTACGATGTCAATCGCACCTCCTACCGCAGCTTTTTTCCCTATGTTTCTACGGATAGCTACGGCCGGGTTTTGCAGGCAGGCTTGATCAATACCCTGGTGATGATGATTTCAGGGATTATTCTCACAACAATTGTGGGGATTATCGTGGGGGTTTTACAGTTTTCGGATAACTGGCTACTGCGGAAAGGCAGTGAACTGTATATTGAAATTATCCGCAATACGCCCTTATTGTTGCAATTATTTTTCTGGTATTCAGCGGTTTTTTCACAATTGCCAAGATCTGAGGATCGGCTCAATATTTTGGGCATTCTCTATGCCAGTAAGCGGGGTCTATTCATGATCTGGCCCACGAATACGCCGTTACTGTGGATCAGCTTAGGGCTGTTGGTGGTGGGTAAGATTGGCTTTTTGGCGTTGTGGAAATGGCGAACTTTTGTGATTGTGGAGCGGGGGCAGTCCGGCCAGCCACAATTGTATGGTTTGGGGATTTTGGCGGTGGTTTTGCTACTGATTTTCTGTTTTGGGTTGGGGTGGAAAGTGCCTCAGGAAATTGAACCGGGGGAATTTCAGCAGGGGCTACGGTTGTCCTTGGAGTTTTCGGCGTTGTTGGCGGGCTTGGTGTTGTATACGGCGGCATTCATTGCGGAGATTGTTCGGGCGGGGATTCAATCGGTGGCAACGGGTCAATGGGAAGCGGCTCGGGCCTTGGGGCTACACTCGAATTTAACGATGCGGTTGGTGGTGTTTCCCCAGGCGTTGCGGGTGATTATTCCGCCGTTGAATAGTCAGTATCAAAATTTGGCGAAGAATTCCAGTTTGGGGGCGGCGATCGCCTACGCTGAACTCTACAATGTGGCAAACACGACCTATAACCAATCGGGCCGTCCCATTGATGTGATGATCATCATCGCGGCGGTCTATTTGTCGATCAATATGGTTATTTCTTTCGGGATGAACACCCTCAACCGCCTCGTACAAATTAAGGAGCGTTAACTTTGATTGTTTTGCTCCCATGAACGACCCCAACGCCCCCCTCCGCAGCGTCCACACCACGAACTTCGTCGATATCCTCAGCCAACTGGGGGTTTCCCTCGTTGTCTCCACATATCAGGCGGGGAAAGTGATTTTTGTGCGGGCCGATGGCGATCGGGTTAACACCCACTTTCGCATTTTCCCCAAGGCCATGGGGCTAGCAGCGGATCATGAAAAAATGGCGATCGGCTCGACGCTGCAAATCTGGCAACTGCGCAACGTCCCCGCCGTTGCCGCCAAACTGGATCCCCCTGGCAAACATGATGCTTGCTATCTCCCCCGCCAAAGCCACATTACCGGGGATATTGATATCCATGAAATGGCCTATGGGGGATCTGAACTGTGGTTTGTCAATACCCGTTTTTCCTGCCTCTGTACCCTCGAAGACCCCACCTGTAGCTTCGTCCCCCGTTGGCGGCCCCCCTTTATTTCCGCCTATGATTTGAGCGATCGCTGCCACCTCAACGGATTAGCCGTAGTTGACAACAAACCCCGCTACATCACCGCCTTGGGGGCCACCGACAGCCCCGCCGGTTGGCGCAAACATAAAGCCAGCGGCGGCATCCTCATGGATGTGCAAAGCAATCAATTCATTACCCAAGGGCTATCCATGCCCCATTCCCCCCGCTGGCATGATCAACGCCTTTGGGTTTTGGAATCTGGCAAAGGCTCCCTCGCCACCGTAGACCCCGCCACGGGCCAGGTAGAAACCGTCGCCTACCTCCCCGGCTTCACCCGTGGCCTCGATTTCTACCAAGGTTTTGCCTTCATTGGCCTCTCCCAAGTCCGGGAAACTGCCGTGTTTAGCGGTCTGCCCATCACCCAACAAACCGAGCGCAACTGTGGTGTTTGGGTGGTGCATTTAGCGACGGGCCAAATTGTTGGGTTTTTGCGGTTTGAAGAGGCGGTGCAGGAAATTTTTGCGGTGCAGGTGTTGCCGGGGATTCGCTTTCCGGAATTGCTCAATGACAATGAGGAATTGCTGGGGAGTTCCTATGTTTTACCCGATGCGGCTCTGGCGGATGTGTACCAGGGGCCGCTGGAATTTGATCACGATGAAGAAGCCCAATTTCAATTCCGGGCGGGGAACGATCGCTACAATGCCGGCCAATGGGAGGGGGCGATCGCCCATTATCAACAATGCCTCACCCTCAAGCCGGACTTTCAACTAGCCCGCTATAACCTGGGGGTGATCTACCGCGAACGGGAACGGTGGGCGGAAGCAGAAGCGGAATTTAAAATGATCCTTGCCCTCGAACCCCATAACCCCGCCCTCTATAACAACTTGGGGATTATTGCCCAAGGCCGCGGCCATTGGCAGGATGCCAGGGCGGATTTTGAGCGGGCGATCGCCCTTGACCCCCAATTTGCGATCGCCCATTTCAACCTCGGAATGCTCCTCCTCCGCCTAGGGAAATACGAACAAGGTTGGGCTGAATCAGAATGGCGCTGGCAGACGGAAGAATTTACCCCCTTTGATTGCCCCCAACCCCGTTGGCAGGGGGAAGATATTCAAGGAAAAACGCTGTTAGTGCATACGGAACAGGGGGCTGGGGATGCGATTCAATTTAGCCGGTTTATCCCCTTAGCCGCCGCCAACGCAGATCGCCTCATCCTCGTTTGTCTCCCCGTCCTCATGCCCCTCTTCCGCAATATTCCCGGCATTGCTGAAATGCTTCCCCCTGGCCCCCTCGACTCCAATAGCTTCGATGTCTACGCCCCCCTGATGAGCCTCCCCCACTGTCTCGGCATTACGTTGGCGAATCTCGCCGCTGAAGTTCCCTACCTCACCCCAGAAGGCACGCCTTCCCTCACGCTCCAAGGCTCGGGCCTCAAAGTCGGCATCGTCTGGGGCGGCAGTCCCACCCACAAGCAGGATCACCACCGCTCCACCCGGTTAACCGATTGGTTGCCCATTCTCCAAGTTCCAGGGGTGACGTTTTTTAGTTTTCAAAAAGATGAAGCGACGGGAAACCGGCGGGCAGAATTGAACGCTCTGCCACCGGAGGTTGCGGTACAGGATTTAGCTCCCCAAATCAACGATTTTGGCGATACGGCCCACCTGTTGCAACAGTTAGATCTGCTCATTGCTGTAGATACCGGCATTGCCCATTTAGCGGGGGCTTTGGGGTTGCCGGTGTGGGTGCTGTTGGCCCAGCGGGCAGATTGGCGCTGGCTGGAGGATCGCCATGATAGCCCTTGGTATCCGACGATGAACCTGTTTCGTCAACGGGATTTAGGGGATTGGGGGCCGGTGATCATGGAGGTGGCGATGTTGTTGCGGGAGAAGGTGCTCAATCCTGCGTAATGGTTGGTGTGGGGGCGAAAAATTTTTCGCCCCTACGGGTTGAAGGTTTTAAACTTCGGCGGCGGCCCGTTCGATGAGACGGCGGGCTAGGGTTTGAATCCCGGTGTGTTCGTAGTAGTTCGTGGACATATCCAGGAACGCGGCTAGGTAATCTAACTTGCTATCGGAGCCTTCAATAAAGCTGCTGAGATTACCCGCCACCTTGCCCGGCGTGAGGTTATGCTTTTGCACCAATCCCCCCATCCAGCTCTTCGTACTGTCAAAACTTTGACCAATAAAGTCAAGCTGGGCAGCGGTATTTTTCCCCGGAATCATGCCTTTGATCTGACTAAAGCCAGAGTTATCCTCTAGATCTTTGGGGCCAAAGCTATTGAGTTTCGTCTGAACGATTTGGATAAAGTCGGGGCCGAGGGGAATGAGGGCATCAAAGGAGACGAGGGCGGCCATCCGCATCAGCGATTCTCCCCCATAGTTGCTGAGAGATTTGACAAAATCACCAATACTATCCCCAGGGATGCCGTTAATCTGGCAAAAGGCCACCACCTCCACCACCAGCTTTAAGGTCAGATCCAGGGTTTGGGCCTTGTCTGCTTTAGGGGTGAGTTTGCTCATAAAGCCCAAGAGGGGGACTTTTTCCCCGATTTTGTTCGCTAGAGCCGCTGTGCCTAGAGCCGTGCCGGTGCTGTCGATGGTTTGATAGAGCCAGAGGGCGCGTTGATAGCCTTCGGATTTGTCGTTAAAGAGCCAGACGGCGCGATCGCCTATGGTTTTAATTAAAGCTTCGTCAGTCTCGCCCGTCACCGTGCGGATTGTGTTTTTAAACCCCACGAGATTGTTCCATTTCCCCGGTACGACAAAATCCAGGGTCTTGAGGGCGCGAATCGTTAAATTCTGTTCGGGGAGTTCATCAACGAGTTCAAAAATTGTTTTGCTCATGGTCGTGGTAGGAGTAGGAGGATAGGGGAATCAGGGAATTATTGAGCGAGGGCTGCGAGGCCTTGAAGGTTAAACTGTTGGAGCCAATCAAGGCGATCGCCTTCTGTTAAGCCATTCTCAGTAGACTGAATCTTGACCTGAAAGCGATTGGCTACCAGCATTGCCGTGCCCCGGTTGCCCTCAGCGACCACCGGAAAGTTATTAATACTTTGGGTGCTGGCGGTAAACTTATCCGCCGCATTGGGGTTACTGCTGACATCAGAAATCGAGAGCAGCGCCACTTCCTCCCCAGACTGGATCAGCTTCGCTTGGGCAAAACCAGTTTTCTCCTGGGTATAGACGAGATCATCGTTTCCCGTCGTGGCGGGGAAAAAGCGGTTAAAACTGCTCCCACTGACCGCATCATCTGATACCGCATCTGCGCCGCGCTCCGTACTCTCCCGTTGAGCCTGATCAAACTCCGAGGGGGGCGCTGCGGTGCAAGCGGAGAGTAGAAGGAAAAAGGCTAAACACAGCGCCGTCAGTCCTGTACGCAGTTTACTAATCTTCATTGAAAAACTCCGAGTTGGATGGGTGAAACACCCCCATTGTGGGCCATGGATTCGGAGGTTGTTTTTCTCTTAAGGAATATTTATGCCCAATTCTGTACGATAAAAGGGAGGATAGAGTATCAAAGCTCTGTTTTCCTGGGGAAAGCTCATCTTGCCATTGAGCCATTTTGCCATTGTGGTGCTATCTGTCCTGTCTTGATATGGTTTTGAACCCTTCGCCCGTGCGATCGCCACCCCCTTGTCCTTGCTGTCATGCGTATTCTGATTTACTCCTATAACTATCACCCCGAACCCATTGGCATCGCTCCCCTCATGACCGAACTGGCCGAAGGACTCGTGAAACGTGGCCATCAGGTGCGGGTGATCACCGCCATGCCTTGGTATCCCAACAGCGCCATCTTCCCCCCCTACCAGGGCAAACTCTACTACACCGAAATCCAAAAAGGCGTAAAAATCCAACGCTGCTATGTGCGGATCACCAAAAATCGCAACCTCATCAATCGGGGTTTGTTTGAACTCAGCTTTATGGTGTTGAGTTTCTTTCAAGCGTTGCGGGGGTGGCGGCCCGATGTGATTTTACTCACGGTTCCGGGCTTGCCCGTGGGGATTCCGGCGGCAGTGTTGGGGGCAATTTACCGCTGTCCGGTGGTGCTTAACTTGCAGGACATTCTCCCCGATGCGGCGGTTCACGTCGGCCTGCTCACCAATAAACTGGCGATCCACATTTTTACCGCCCTCGAAAAATTCAACTACCGAATCGCGACAAAAATTTCCGTCATTTCCGAAGGCTTCACGGAAAACTTAGTCGAGAAAGGCGTAAACCCGGACAAAATTGCCCTCATCCCTAATTGGGTCGATGTTCACTTTATCCAACCCCTCCCCCGTGAAGATAATCAATTTCGCCGTGACCATGGCTTAGAAGGGAAGTTTGTCGTCCTTTACTCCGGGAATATTGCCCTCACCCAACCCCTCAATAAAGTGATTGATGCGGCGGAATTTTTACGCCATCTTCCCGATGTGGTGTTTGTGATCGTTGGGGAGGCAGATGCCTTACAGCCCCTGCGCCAGCGGTGTCAGCAGAAACAGCTTGAGAATGTGCGGCTCTTGACGTTCCAGCCGCGAGAGCAGTTACCGGAGATGCTGGCAGCGGCCAATGTGGGGTTAGTGGTGCAGAAGAAGAATGTGATTTCGTTTAATATGCCCTCGAAAATTCAGGTGTTACTGGCCAGTGGTCGGGCGATCCTGGCGGCGGTTCCCAGTAAAGGCACGGCGGCAATGGCGATTCGGGCCAGTGGGGGCGGAATGTTGATTCCTCCCGATGATTCCCGTGCTCTGGCGGAGGCGGTGAAACTGCTCCATGCGCACCCGGAGGAGGTGGAGCGCTTAGGGGAACGGGGCCGCCGCCACGCCATGGGAACCTATGCCTTTCAATGTGCGCTCGATCGCTATGAAGCCCTGTTTGAAAAATTGGTGCAACCGCAACCGGCCTTAGTGGGGGTGCAACCTCAAGACAAAATTTAGCGGTTGAGCAGGAAAATTGAAAAAATTGGGTTCGGCCTCAACAGGCTTGTTATGATCAGGGGGATGTTTTTTAGCCCTGAGTGCATGACCCAATCCCAATCTCCCCTGTCTCCCCCACCGCTTCCCGATACCCTAGCGGCAGACCCTGCGGGCCAACTGGCTTGGACGGCGGCGGTGGCTGCTGATGATCGCAAGGCCGTCGATATTACGCTGCTGCGGGTGACGGATGTTTGCTATCTAAGTGATTATTTTGTGGTGGTGACGGGGTTTTCGCGGACCCAGGTGCGGGCGATCGCCGATGAGGTGGAGGCTCAAATGGAAATCCAGTGGCAACGTTACCCATTGCGAACCGAGGGGAAATCCGAAGGCAGTTGGGTGTTGTTGGATTTTGGCGAGGTGATTGTCCATGTGTTGCTCCCCACGGAACGGGAGTTTTATAATCTAGAAGCCTTTTGGGGCCATGGCGATCGCCTCGATTTCGCCCCCACCGTTGAGGCTTAGGGATGATGACCGCTCCCGATTCTGCTGCTTTTTGTCCTGTCCCGGAAGACCAGCAGCCGCTCAAAGAATATGAACAAATGCGGGAGGCTTGGCTGTTTAATTGGCCGGTACAGCCTCGCTGGGTGTATGTGCGGAAATTGGCTTGGGTTTGGGCCTGGAGTTGGCTGATTGCCGGGCCGACAGCGGCGGCCAGTTTTGCGCCGGAGCGCTGGCCGATCCGCTTCACCCTTGTGGCCAGTGGGGGGGCGTTGTTTTTCGTGCTATTGCTGGTGGTGCGGTTGTATCTCGGTTGGCGCTATGTGGGCGATCGCCTCCAAAAACCGGAGGTGGTCTATGAAGAATCCGGCTGGTACGATGGCCAAAAATGGCCCAAACCCCCAGAAGTGCTGATGCGCGATCGCCTCGTTGTATCCTATCAAGTACAACCCATCCTCCAACGGTTACAAAAAACCTTGCTTGGGATCGCGATCGCCTCCGGTTGTGGCCTGGGTCTTTGGCTTTTGGCCGGTGCAATCGCCCCCATTCAATCCTCATTTTAAGCAAAATTCCTATGAGTCGTAGCCTGCGCAACACCACCCCAGAACTTGAAGTCCAACTGTTGCGGGAGGGCATCCTGGAATCCACCCACAAAGTCACCGCCGTGATCACCGACCATCGCGGCCGGCTCCTCTCCCAAGCGGGCGATGGCGAAATGAGCACATTTATTCGCTCCGCCCTCAAACCCTTCCAAGCCCTCGCTGTCACCAGTACCGGGACGTTAGAGCGGTTTGGCTTGAGCGATCGCGATCTCGCCATCATGTGTGGTTCCCACCAAGGCACGGTGGAGCAATCCCGCCAAGTGTTTCATATCCTCTGGCGCTGCGACATCGACCCCACCGCCCTCCAATGCCCCACCCCCAAGGATCAAGATAGCCCCCTCCAACACAATTGCTCCGGCAAACACGCCGGGATGCTGGCGGTGTCCCAACAACGCTATTTTCCCCTCGAAACCTATCTCCACCGTAGCCATCCGGTGCAAAAGTTGATCATCACCAAGGTGAGCGAACTGCTGGCGATGCCCGCTGAAGAATTCATCCGCGCCCGCGATGATTGCGGAGCGCCCACCTATTCGATGCCCATGATCCAAATGGCGCGGCTCTACGCCCAATTGGCTTCGGGGGATAATTTAGACTTGGAGCGAATTTTGCGGGCCATGACCCACCATCCCCGCATGGTGGCCGGTGAAGGGGCCTTTGATACGGAGATCATGCGCCTGACGGAGGGCGAGTTGGTTAGTAAATCTGGGGCAGAGGGGATTCAATGTATTGGCCGGGTGGGTCAGGGCCTCGGTTTGGCGATTAAGGTGCGGGATGGGGCGAAACGGGCAAAATATGCGATCGCCATCCACCTCCTGCGCCAACTGGGTTGGCTCACGCCCCCCATTGCCGAAGTGTTAGCGGAGCAGTTCATGAAAATCGATGACCACAAACGGTTAGAGGTGGTGGGGGAACTGACGATGGTTTAAGTTCTTCCCCCAACCGATCCAACTCAGCCCAGGATCAGCACCATGGTTAATCCAACTTCAACAATCCCAGAGCCGGTCAGCCTCGCCCAATTTCTCACGTTGCCGATGGAGGGGGCGATCGCCGACCGTGCTGAACTGATCGCAGGCAAAATTATCCCCAAAATGGCTCCCCAACGCTTTCACTCCAAAACCCAACGGGCCATCCTCCGCATCCTTGAGGATTGGGGCGAAGATCGGGGGGAAATTGGCGTGGAATGGTCGGTGGTGCTCCAACGTCAGGGGGAAGATTGGGTTCCCATCCCCGATGCTTTATATGTGGGGAGCGATCCGCGTCAGCGTACCCAGCCTCCCCCCCCGTCCCCTAGAAGACGAACCCTGTCCCGTCCCCCCAGATCTCGTCGTCGAAATCATTTCCCCTGGCCAACGGTTTGGCGATATGGCCGCCAAAGCCATGGATTACCTGATCAGCGGTGTGCTCCGGGTATGGGTCATCGATCCCCGTGCCCAAACGATCACCGTCTTTCACCCCGATGCCATGGCCATCACCTATCGAGCCGATACCCCCCTCACCGACCCCCTCTTCCCCGGCCTCACCCTCACCCCCACCCAACTCTTCCAAAAAGCCGGTCTGTAATAATCCTGCTTTTCAGATCAATGTCAAACCTCAGATCCTTTGTAAATAAGGGATTTTAGCTTTTCCTTGAAGCTCGCCTTGACATTTTTTATTTAAAATGGTCTTCTTGGTTGACAATGTCAGAATTTTTGGTTATCGTGAAGGTATCAAAAAACGCCAAGAGGCGGAGGCTGTCGTGCCAGATGGGGTGATGGTCGATCATAAAATTTCAAGACTTCCAGCTTACTATTCAGTAGGGGTAAAAGAAAAATGCTATGGCGACTAACATTCTCGACAGTATTGATTTACGAAATTTAGGAGCGCTCCTACAGCAAGCTCGCAAAAAAATGGGGATGACCCAAGCCGATGCTGCTAAAGTCATTGATGCGGCGCGGACTACCATTGTTGCGATTGAAAAGGGAGAGCGACGACTTAAAGCCAATGAATTAATCAAATTAGCTCGTGCTTACGGGCGATCTGTCAGTGATTTTGTTGGGCGTTCTGCCCCTGTAAGTGAGCCTTTTTCGGTTCAATTCCGCGCTGCTTATCAACGCAATGAGCGGGACGAAGCACAAATCAGCCCCGTTATTCAGCGCTTTGAGGAGCTATGCCGCAATTACTTGGCGCTTGAGGAGATCATGGATGCTCCAATTTCCCGTAACTATCCGCAGGAATATGATGTCATCAATATGCCAATAGAAGCAGCAGCGGAAAGTATTGCGATCGCAGAGCGGCAAAGACTTGGCCTAGGAGATAGCCCTATCCCCATGCTGCGAGACATCTTGGAGCAAAGTGTAGGAATTCGGGTGTTTTACCTCAATATGCCAGGAACATATTCAGAGATTTATAGCTATGATGAACAACTCGGTGGCTGTATGGCCATAAACCTGAATCACTACGAGGAACGTCGGCGTTGGTCAATGGCCCATGGCTATCTCCATTTTCTGGCTCATCGACAAAAGCCTGTCATTGATTTTGTTGATCTAAAGGGGCAATACAAAAGGGTTCCAGAAAGTGAACGACTAGCTGAAGCTTTTGCCAAGTATTTTCTCATGCCCACCAGTGGCTTACTGAGTCGATTTAATGATATGTATCGAACCCATGGCAAATTCACGCCCACTAATTTGTTTACCCTTGCTTATTATTATGGAGTATCCATAGAAGCTCTGGTTTATCGGTTAGAAGATATCGAACTGCTTCCCTCCGGGACTTGGGAGCGCTTGCGAGATCGAGGCTTAAAAGTTAAGAAGGTACAACAGGAGCTAGGTTTAGAAGCAATCAATCAGCGGGCTGATCAACCCCCGATCCATTATCAGCACCTTGCCATTGAAGCGTTAGATCAAGGACTAATCACAGAAGGACGCTTTGCGGATTTTCTGGGAGTGGATCGCCTAGAAGCTCGACGCATCGCAGAATCATTACGTGAACATTCGAGTGGGATGTTGGCAGAATCTGCTTACCTAGATTTGCGTCAGGCGGAAAATGTTGGGAGATAAATTATGGAAATCAAAAACTCCCATATCATTCTTGATGCTTGTTGTATCTTGAACTTCTGTGCTTCTGGTCATTTGATTCAAATCATACAATCCATACCCGCGAAAGTCGTTATAACTGAGGTCGTTAGAGCCAGAGAATTACTGACGCTTCAACGCCTAGTAAATGAAAATAATGAGGATATCAATCAGTTTGAAGCAGCTATTCAAAAGGGATTCCTGCTTGTTACGGATTTTAATTCTGAAAGTGAGGAAGAAACTTTCGTAAACTATGCCTTTGAATTGGGGGATGATGGTGAGTCTGCAACCTGTGCCATTGCAGTACATCGAGAGTGGGCGATCGCCACTGACGATAAAAAGGCAATTTCCTTTTTTCAAAAAGAAGCACCTCATCTACAAATTTTTTCAACCTTAGCAATGGTTAAAAACTGGTCAGAAGTCGAGAATGTTTCCACAGAAACTTTACGATCTGCACTCAATGCCATCAAAACACGGGGCCGCTACATCCCACACCGGAACCACCCTTTACTCTATTGGTGGGAAAACCTGATCGGGGCGAAATAGTTTCCAAACGCTAAGATGGAGCCAGACGACGAGGCTCCAACCCATGCAGATTCACCATCTCCAGTTTTACGTTCAAGATGCTGACTATTGGCAGGGGTGGTTTGTCCAGAAATTTGGCTTTGTCCCCACCCATGGCGAAGAAGATAGGGAAACCCTGCGGCGAGGGGCAGCCTGTGGGGAGGTGTGGCTGGATTTTGCCAGTCCCCAAGCGATCGCTAGTCCCGTGGCGCAATATTTAGACCACCATAGTCCCGGTGTAGCCGCTGTTGCTTTGACCGTAGCAGATCCAGAGGCGATCGCCCGCCTTGCCCAAACCCACGGGGGCCACCTTGACCCCACCGCCCCCCAGCCGACCATCATCACGCCTTGGGGGATGCGTCACCCCCTCTATACCACCAGCCCGCCGCCCCTCCGCCACTCATCCCTGACCATTGATCATCTCGTGCTCAATGTGCCAGCGGGGGAACTGGGGCAAGCCGTGGCTTGGTATGCAGCGGTGTTTGGCCTCGTTCCCCAACAACGGTTTAAGATTCACACCGCTGATTCTGGCCTGGATTCCCAAGTGTTGCGCCATCCCCACAGCGGCCTACAACTGCCCATCAATGCCCCAACCACGCCCAACTCCCAAATTCAAACCTTTCTCGACCACAACGGCGGCCCTGGGGTGCAACATATTGCCCTTGCGCCCGGGGATATTCTGCCTTTAACCCAACGGCTTCAGGCGGCCGGGGTGGCGTTCCTCGACCCGCCAGCAGACTATTACCAACAGTCTAAAGAGCGCTATCCCCATTTGCCTTGGCGCGATCGCCCTTGGCGCAGTCTCCAAGCCGCTGGCATTCTCATCGATTGCCCCCAACCTGATGCCCTGTTATTGCAGATTTTCACGGAACCGATTTTTAACGCGCCGACGTTTTTTATTGAATTGATTGAGCGGCGATCGCAGGCTGAAGGCTTTGGGGCGGGCAATTTTCAAGCACTTTTTGAGGCGATCGAACAGCAACAGCGGCCCCTAGCCCGACGGTGCTAAACCCCTAGGGTTTGCCCAGTTCCCGCAGCATTTGGGCGAGTTGGGCGGCACTATCGGGCACAGCTAAGGTTCCCGCCTGTTGGGCCATGGTGGCTAAACGTTGGGGATCGTTGAGGAGATCGAGAACGGTGGTTTCGAGGGGGGCGATCGCCAAATTTTCCTGACGGAACACAATCCCCGCCCCGGCATTGACCATGGCCATGGCGTTATGATACTGGTGATCCTCCGCTGCAAAGGGATAGGGAATTAACACCGCTGGCGTGTGGGTAATGGCCAACTCCGTGAGGGTTCCCGCTCCGGAACGGCCAATGGCCAGGGTGGCCCGCTGCATTAGCCCTGCCATATTTTCATAAAAAGGGACGGGGAAATAATGGGGGTGCTCAAAACTAGCAACATCGGGATCGCGATCGCCCGTTAAATGGACAATATAGGCCCCCGCCGCCAACCAAGCCGGCGCACAGGCCCGCACCAACTGATTCACCCCCACCGCCCCCTGAGAACCGCCCACAATCACCAACAGGGGCACAGCTTCAGGAATCGGAAAATCCAAAGGTTGGGGGGTGAGGAAATTTTCCCTTACCGGCGTACTCGTCCAGCGGGTTTTACGACGGGGCAAATATTGCGCCGCATCGGGCAACCCCACCGCCACTTGCGTACAAAGGCGGGCCAACAGCCGCGTCACCTTACCCGGAATGGCATTGGATTCATGCAACACCACCGGAATCCCCGCCCAACGGGCCGCCAAAATCGCCGGAGCCGCAATGTACCCCCCGGTGGTAAATACGGCTTCAATGTGATGCTCGCGGATCAATTGCTGAACGCGCCGGGTGGCGAAGATCAGCCGTTGTAAAATCTTGAGGGAATGGAGGCCCGGCCGCCCTTGAAAGCCGCTGACGGTGATCGTGTGGAGGGGATAGTGGGGGCGAATTAAAACCTGTTCGAGGCGATCGGGAACCCCTAACCAATGAATTTTCCCCTCGGTCAACTGTTGGGCCACGGCCAAGGCCGGGAAAATATGCCCGCCGGTACCACTTGCGGCAATCAATAGGTGCATAAGTTATAGTGAGTTTGTCGGAACTCCAGTTATCAAACGTACCATCAATGGGAAACTTTGCCTTTAAGCGCGTGGTTTTATCGGGACTCTTCGCCGTGGGATTGCTCACCGGTATTCCCCGCCTCGGTCATGCCCAAAATCCCCAACCCCTGCCCCCAGCATTGGAAAATACCCTTGGTCAACTGGAGGCCGCCGCCAATCGGCAAGATATTGACGCGGTGATGCAATTTTATAGCCCCACCTTCACCACCAGCGATAACTTAGCCGCCAGTGCTTTGGCCCAAGGATTAGAAGGACTGTGGCGAGAATATAACGGCCTGAGCTATGACATTGAAGTACAGGATTGGCAGATGGAGGGGGAGGAACTGATTGCGGAAACGCTGACGCAGATTTCCGGAACCCGATTTGAAGGACAGCAACGGGTACGGTTGCGCTCTGAGGTGCGATCGCGCCAACGGATTAACCCCCAAACCCAACAGATCAACAGCCAAGAAATTCTCACCGAGCGGACGCTGATTTTCATGGGGGAACGCCCCCCCAATGTAGATATCAACTTGCCCGAACAGGTGCGGGCGGGGGAAACCTTTGATTTTGATGTAATTGTTCAAGAACCCCTAGATGGGGATCTCCTAATGGGAGCAGCCTTAGAAGAGGCTGTCAGCGCCAACTATCTCAGTAAAGAAACCTTTGAGTTAGAACTCCTCCAAGCCGGGGGCATCTTCAAACGGGGGCGGGTGGATCCCAATGCGGGAGATCAATGGTTTTCGGCGGTGCTGATCCGGGGTGGTGGCATGACAATGGTGACGCAGCGGGTGCGGGTGGGGGATTAACCCCCTCAAACCTTGAGCAATCACGGCTTAAGGGGGAATCGCCACGGCGGGAAGCCAGACCCCGACTGTGGTAGAATGGATAGGCTAAATTCATTCCATCACCAGTGTTTACTGGCGACAAAGAGCAGTGCCCACTGCTTTTTGCTGTTTATTGCCAGTATTCGCCAGCCTGTGACCGCAACGGAGTTTTTTCTATGGCTTCCCCCGAAAATCGGATTGTCCCGACAGATTTACGCAACGAAATGTCGCGGTCATACCTTGAGTACGCCATGAGCGTGATTGTGGGTCGGGCGTTGCCCGATGCCAGAGACGGGCTGAAGCCAGTCCACCGCCGCATTCTTTACGCCATGTATGAATTGGGGCTGACCCCCGATCGCCCCTTTCGGAAATGCGCCCGGGTGGTGGGGGAGGTATTGGGGAAATACCACCCCCACGGGGATACAGCGGTTTATGATGCCCTGGTGCGCATGGCCCAGGATTTTTCGATGCGGGATCCCTTAATTCAGGGCCATGGTAACTTTGGCTCGGTGGATAATGATCCCCCAGCGGCGATGCGTTACACGGAATCCCGCCTCCACACGCTGACGGTGAACGCCCTGCTCCGGGATATGGAAGCGGAAACCGTCGATTTTGCCGACAACTTCGATGGCTCCCAACAGGAGCCGGTGGTAATGCCGGCCCGAATTCCCCAATTGCTCCTCAATGGCTCATCGGGGATTGCGGTGGGGATGGCGACAAATATCCCCCCCCATAACCTCAGTGAACTGGTGGATGGGTTGGTGGCTTTGGTGCATAATCCGGAGCTAGAACTGGCGGATCTGTGCAAAATCATTAAAGGCCCCGATTTCCCCACTGGGGCGCAAATCCTCGGCTATAGCGGCATTCAAGATGCTTATATGACCGGGCGCGGCTCGATCACGATGCAGGGGGTGGCCAGCATTGAGTTAATGGAGCAGCCGGGACGGCCTGATCGCGAGGCGATTATTGTCACGGCGTTGCCCTACCAAACCAATAAGGCGGCTTTGATTGAGAAGATTGCCGATTTGGTGAATGACAAGAAAATTGAGGGCATTTCCGATATTCGCGATGAGAGCGATCGCGATGGCATGCGCATTGTGATTGAACTGAAACGGGATGCGATCGCCCGTGTTGTCCTCAATAACCTCTATAAACAAACCCCGATCCGCAACAACTTCGGGGCCAATATGCTGGCCCTGGTGGATGGGGAACCCCAACTGCTCAACCTCAAGCAATTCCTCACCGTCTTCCTCAGCTTCCGCGTCGAAACCATCACCCGCCGCACCCGCTACAAACTCCGCAAGGCACAGGAGCGGGATCACATCCTTCAAGGCTTCTTAATTGCGTTGGGAAATCTCGATGCGGTGATTCACACAATCCGCCAAGCGGCCGATAGTGCCATGGCTAAAGATGCCCTGATCAGTGGCTTTAGCCTGTCCCTGTCTCAAGCGGATGCGATTCTACAAATGCAACTGCGCCGCCTCACTGCCCTCGAAGCGGACAAAATCGACGCGGAACATTTAGAACTCCTGGCGACGATCACCGATCTCGAAGATATCCTCGCCCGACGGGAGCGCATTGATGAAATCATTGTTGAAGAAGCGGAACAAATCAAAGCAATCCACGCTACCCCCCGCCGCACGGAAATCCTCGCCGCTGAAGGGGATCTGGATGAAACGGATTTAATTGCCAATGAAGCGGTGTTAATCCTACTCACGGAACAGGGCTACATCAAGCGGATGCCGGTGAATACCTTTGAAGCGCAACACCGGGCTACCCGTGGCCGGGCGGGGGCGAAAATTAAAGAGGATGATGCGGTGGAGCATTTCCTCACCTGTTGTGATCACAACGTCGTGCTGTTTTTCAGCGATCGCGGCGTGGTCTATTCCCTCAACGCCTACAAAATCCCCACCGCCTCCCGTCAAGCGCGGGGCGTGCCCATCGTCCAAATGCTCCCCATCCCCCGCAATGAAAAAATCACCGCCATGATTGAGGTGAGTGAGTTCACCGATGAGGATTTCCTCGTCATGCTCACGAAACAGGGGTTCATTAAAAAAACCGCCCTTTCGGCCTTTAGCAACATCCGCACCAATGGCCTGATCGCCATTTCCCTAGGGGAAGGGGATCAACTGCGTTGGGTGCGCTTGGCCAAATCCACCGATAGCATCATTATCGGTTCCCGTCAGGGGATGGCGATCCATTTCCGGGCCGATGGGGAGCAATTGCGTCCCTTGGGTCGGGCAACGCGGGGCGTGAAGTCGATGAAGTTGCGGGCTAAGGATGAACTGATCGGCATGGATATCCTCCCCAGTCAAATCATTGCCCACCTCACGGAAACCGACGGTGAGGAAGAGGATGATCTGAGCACCAATGAGGAACTGCTTACCGATGTGGGAGATGGCCCCTGGGTTCTGGCGGTAACATCGCGGGGCTATGGGAAGCGCGTGCCGGTGGATCATTTCCGACTGCAACGGCGGGCCGGTTTGGGGCTGCGGGCGATTAAGTTTAAGTTTGCCAATGATGAGTTGGTGGCCTTAGGGGTGGTGAATCAGGGGGACGAGTTAATGCTGATTACCCATCGGGGGATTATTATCCGTCAGGTGGTGGATGCGATTTCCCCCCAATCCCGCAGCGCCACGGGGGTGCGGGTGCAACGGTTGGATCAGGAAGATGCGATCGCCGCCGTCGCCCTCGTTCCCCCCACAGAAGGGGAGGAAGAGGAGGAATTTAGCGGCGAGTAGCCACCGGTTCGGCTTGGGCTTCAAATTTTTGTTCCCAAGCCTCATGGTTGGCCTTGGCATCTTGAATAATGGGGGAAGCCGCTACGAGATGGCAGGCCAGCCAATTCACCCAAGAAAGGGGAAACCGCAGCGGCCGCATCACATCGAGGAACAGGACGGCCCGATAACCCTCGGTGTCGTTCCACACCTCATGATCATAGGTATCATCAAAAATCAAGCTTTTGCCCTCTTCCCACACTGCCACCTGATCGGCGATCTGAATCCGGCATTGTTCGCGGGGTTCGGGGACTTTGAGGGCGAGGTGATAGCGGATGAAACCTTTATGTTTGCCGCAATGGCGGGGGATATGTTTGCCGGGGGCGAGGATCGAGAAGAAGGCTACCTTTAAGCCGGGGATGGTTTCGAGGAGTTTTGTCGTTTGGGGGCAGCGATCGCAATTCTTCTCAGCCCGAAAATTAAAGGCCCAAAAAAAGTAAGTTTTCCAGCGATCGTCATTGGCAATACTGTATTGCCGTTTGGAAATGTCTTGGAAGTTGGGCAGATCTTCCACTCGTTCGAGAATTTGATCCAGTTCTTGGCGAATCACAGACCAATTGGCTTCGAGGGTTTTCGCCCAGGGAAATTGCTCGGTGGTAAAAAACACCGATTCCCCCACCTTGGAGAAGTAGGGCACAATTTTTTCCACATAGGGGACGGCGGCTTCTAACCGTTTCACAAGCCAGTCTGTTAGACCCTTCATGATTGCGTTTAATTGAAAAACATCCAGGCTTTTGATTATATCCTTCCCAAAACCCCCCCTTTTGGAAAGGGGCGGGGAAAAATTGCCCAGAGCTTAGACTGAATCACTGATATGGTAGGGCGTGCAGGCGTAGAAGAGGCCACCAACAAACCCAAAGGCCGCCGCAATCACGAAACTACCATTGAGGGCCTGGCCATCACCAAAGGCCGCAAGTACATCCATGACAAAGCTAAAGGCTTGATAGCTGCCGCTGGTGAGGCCGGGCAACCAATGCACAACGGTCAATCCACCCAACAAGCTGCCAATCAAGAGCAAGGGTAAGGTGAAGCTAAAGAGTGCTGTTAAGAGAAAGGATTGGATCTGTTGCAGGGAAAAACGCATGGCTAGACTCCATAATTCCGGATTACTGATGGGGAATGGGGTTTAATGCCATCCGCCTGGGCAATGGGTTCTCGGTGAGAACTTGACTAATACGATAGGGCGATCGCTCTCACTCTGGGGGATTGTTGCGCAAATCTTAAAACTTTATTAAATTTGTTCGTAAAGTTAACCAGATCTGCAATGGATTCCCCAATTAATCACGAGGAATAGGGATGGGAGCGGGAAATGGTGATGCGATCGCTCAGTTGGATTAACGTTTGATTGAGTTTTGTGTCTTTTTGTCGCAGTTGGGCAATTTTATCGCAGCTATACAGAACAGTTGTATGATCTTTGCCGCCAAACTCCTCGCCAATGCGGGGTAGGCTCAAATTAGTATGTTGACGCATTAGATACATCCCCACTTGGCGGGCTTGGCTAATTTCCCGGCGGCGGGAATTGCTTTTGAGCAGTTCAATGGAGACATCAAAGAGGGTGGCGATCGCCCCTAAAATCGCCTCCGGTGTGGCCGCCACCTTTTCCACCGGAGGATTGAGCATCGGGCCAATATGCTCCACCGTCATCGGCAGTCCCGAAATGGAGGTATAGGCGATTGTCCGAATGAGCGCCCCCTCCAGTTCCCGAATATTGGAGGTGTAGTGGGTGGCGAGGTATTCCTTCACCGCTCGGGGGAGCCGCACATTTTCATCATCGGCCTTCTTTTCTAGAATCGCCATCCGCGTTTCAAAATCCGGAGCCTGAACATCGGCAATCAACCCCATGGAAAACCGCGAACAGAGCCGCTCCTGGAGCCGGGGGATCTGGTTGGGGGGGCGATCGGCCGCCAAAACCACCTGCTTACCGGATTCGTGGAGCGTATTAAAGGTATAGAAAAACTCCTCCTGGGTGTATTCCTTGCCCTCAATAAACTGAATATCATCAATCATCAACACATCCGCCGCCCGGTAATGCTCCCGAAACTCCTCCATACTGTCCTGGCGGATCGCCGTGATCAGATCATTGGTGAATTTTTCCGTAGAGACGTAAAACACCTGGGTTTGGGGTTCAATCTCTAAGCGATAATTGCCGATCGCCTGCATCAGGTGCGTTTTGCCCAACCCCACCCCCCCACAGAGAAACAACGGGTTAAACTCCCGCCCGGGGGATTCCGCCACCGCCAGCGCCGCCGCATGGGCCATACGATTATTCGCCCCCACCACAAACCGCGAAAAGATGTATTTGCGGTTAAAGGGCGTTTCCGTGGGCCGTTGAGGGTCGTCGTTTTGATCCCCCCCTGCCAACGGTGCTCCTTCCAGATGCCAGCTTTGATCCCGCATTTCCCCCTGGGCCGTGGTGATCTGTAGCTCCAAAGGATGGCCGAGAATTTCAATGATTACCTCGCCAATGGGTTGCAGATAGTGCTTTTGGAGCCAATTGCAGGCAAACAGGTTCGGAGCCTCTAAGACCAAACAATGCTCCGTCAGAGCCTTGGCTTGAGTCGGTTTCACCCAAGTCTCAAACGTGGGGCGGGTCAAGCGGTATTCTAAACGGGTTAAGACCTCGTGCCACAGTTGTTCAGGAGCCATGGAAATCTGGGAGCAGAGCATGGGAGGATGAGCTTTGTATCTTATCCCGATTGCTAGTGGGATGGCTAGCACATCCCTCTATCCGCTGGCGATCGCCTCTGAATCTACCCATAGCCAGTGTTTAGAATGGAGCTAGAGATAAACCCGATGCCATCTGTCCATCATTGCTTCGATCTGACGGGGAATTCAGCAGGATCAATGCCTGAGGATTGCTGTCCCCGTCCCTAAGCCCATTTCGTCCTTGTTGCCCTTGATTTTTCGGCCATGCACCACGACAATATCACCCACTACGCTGACCTTCTTGCTGCCCTAGGGACTCCTGCCCGCCTCACCATTGTGCGCCTGTTGGTTAAAAAATATCCCCATGCATTGACGGCGGCAGAGCTACAGGCGCGGATTAAAATTCCCGCCCCCATTTTGCATCAACATCTCAATAAACTCTGCCAACAGGGTGTCCTCCACCGGGAAGAAGATCCCGCCAATTATCGCGTTGATGTCAATTTATTGGAAGATTTATTGGCCTTTTTCTATGCAGAATGCTGTGTGCGACAGCGCGTGATTGATTGGGGTCGCGTCAATGATAAAAAAGAGCAATGGTTAACGGCTTCAGAGGTAGCCACTGTTGAACAGGAAAGTCTGGAAAACTTTATCGATGCTGCCATTTATGACCGCTTAGGGGGCAAGGTTTTGCAGGCATTGCTCCTGGCCCAATCGGAGGCAATTCGCACCGGCCATGGTGCCATTGAAGCGGAGCATTTACTATTGGGTTTAATTTTGGAAGGGAGTGGCCTGGCAACCCATCACCTCAAGATATGGGGGTTGACGGCGATCCAGTTGCGGGAGGCCATTGGTCACGCCATGGGGAAAGAATCCCCCCATGATATTCCTTTTAGTGAGGAGGCGACGGCAATTTTAAATTCGGCGCTGATTGTGGCCAATGAATCTGGGGCAATTTTGATCAATACTGAGCATATTTTGTTGGGGTTTTTGTTGGCTTGGCAAAAGGCGATCGCCCAAAACAAACCCCTTTCCTTGGTCTGCCAGATCTTTCAGCAGTTAACGATTCCTCCTGAGGTGATGATTCAAACCATGCGGGAAAATCTTCAATAGCATCACCTCGCTCCAAACCAGGAAGGGAGCAACACGATAAAAACTCGGTAGCTTGGTAGCCCCGTCTCTTTAGAGCGGGGCGGAAAAGCGACTCGGCGGCTTTAGCCGCCGTCAGGTATGGTGAGG
>JAABSU010000297.1 GCA_011390265.1 Spirulina sp. | reverse complement strand
TTCCGCCCCCAAACCCTAACGACGATTGATTTAGGCCCGGCTTGGGCGGCGGCCAAAGGGGGGAGCGATCGCACCCGCCGCAACTACTTTGGCGTTTACCCCTTCACTTGGCAATCGGGTTGGCGGGATACCTTCGCCCACCTTTCCCAGGGCGGAAAACTCCGGGTTGCGCCGATTTTGCAAACCCTGATTTTAAATCGCCAACCGGATCAGGTGCGAACTTGGGCGCAGCGGGTGGCCCTCTGGCCCTTTGAGCGGATCATTCCCTGCCATTTTGCCGCCCCCTTAGCCGCCACCCCCCACCAATGGCGGGAAGCCTTCCAATTCCTCGATCCCGATCATGATCCTGTATTTCCCCCGGAAGATTTAGCGGTATTGCGGGACATCGATCGCCGCCTCATTGCCCTAAAAATCACGCCACCCCCCACAATCTCGAAATTGGGCTGATCTTGACCCACGCCAATTAATCGCTCAATCGCTCTAAAGCAATACAAAATATTAAAATACCTCGACAGAGGCAAAAATATAATGTTAGGGTGAAGCGGATATCCGGCAGTTCCTCGAAAAACCGCTATAAATCAACTTTTTCAATGGTTGTATTCGGCAGGACTGCCACAGCTAGCAACGGATGGCGATCGCACCCTATTGCAGAAGCAAGCTGAGTTTTGCTGGCTCATTAATTGCTCCATCGGTATTTAACATTATAATGGTTAAACCCAAAAAATTCTCCAATCATCCCCCTGTCACGGGCCGCTCTGTCCCATGGCTTTACTCCTTTAGGCATCAACACCGTTTCTGGTTTTACGGTCTTTTCCTCGCCATTGGCGTAATCGGGTTTCCCCTAATCAGCCATGGTGATGTGATCGCCCATGGGTTGCAAGAAGGTTCTTCTGCCTTCATCGCTGTAGCTTCCGGCCATGGGGGATCAACCCCAACCCCCCTCAATCCCGGTGATCATCCTGTAACCATCGCTGCCACTGGTTTTCTATTTTTTGCCTTTTTTTTCTTAGCGGTCATGGGCATATTGCCCAGTGTTTCCCCCTTTCAGGATGCTTTCTTGTTGAGTCCAGAGGGGCGATCTCAATCTGAACAGAAAACAGAATTTGCCACAGCAAAAAAATGGTTAATGTTTACCCTGTGCTGTGGAGCTTTCTGTTTAAGTATGTTGGGTTTATTGATGTTTGAACTAGCATTTAAGTCACAAGCTAATTATATAAATATCCTGTTTCTTGCTGTAACATTTCTCACTATAGTCAGTAATTTTTGCTTGATTTATCGCTTTACCAAAATTTCGCAAAAACTGAGGAAAAATGCAAATCATTTAGGCTTAACCATTTTAAATATATTCGTGTTTGCAATTTTTGGATTCTTTTCTTTGGTCACTTTGCTACTTGCAAATGGAATGCTTATCTTTTTACGTGGGGAAGAATTCACGAACATACTTTTTGGTCTCCATGCTTCCTATATTTTGGTTAATGGAACATATGATTGGTTCTTTAAATCCTTTGATCGCAAGTTACCTCAATGTGAAGCCTGTCGCCGAAAAATGTTTAGGGTGAACCCTAAAATTGTCAACAAGTATCTTAGTCATCCTCAAAAAATAGCCAAATATATTGAATCAACTCGATTTGAAGGCTGGCATTGTCATCATTGTCATCACAATGATTTTTCACAATTACATCTTCGCGGCTTTGTCCACAAAAAACGGAATCAATATCCCTCAGAATGTCCCCGTTGTGAAACCTTTACGCTTGTGAGAAAAGCAGCAAAGATCATCACAAAGTCAACCACAGAACAGGAAGGTCTCCAATGGATTAAATATCATTGTGTCGCTTGCCGGCATGACCATGAAAAACAAGAAATAATTCCCCGTATCACGTCTAGCACGGGCGCTTCGAGTGCTTTTGGTGTCTCTAGTGGTGGTGGCGGTGGCTGTGGTGGTGGTTGCTAGCTGGCGTTGTCCATGGGGGAGTAGCACAGCCCTCTCCCTCCGCAAACCTTAAGCAGATCTAGAAAATATTGCCGAAACCCTTCAAACTACGTCACGATCTAGGGAGTTAGCACTATCTCCATCTCTCCCTATGTCTACAACCGTTACCACCCTGCCGGAACTCGAAGCGATGATCCAACGGGTCAAGACCGCCCAGCGGCAATATGCCAACTTCACACAAGAGCAGGTGGATCAGATTTTCAAACAGGCCGCCCTGGCCGCCAATGCCGCCCGTGTCCCCCTCGCCAAACTTGCGGCGGTGGAAACCGGCATGGGCGTGACCGAGGATAAAGTGATTAAAAATCACTTTGCTTCTGAAATTATTTACAACAAATACAAACACGAAAAAACCTGCGGCATTATCGAAGAAGATAAAGCTTTTGGGATTCAGAAAATTGCCGAACCGGTGGGAATCCTGGCCGGGATTGTCCCCACCACTAACCCCACCTCAACGGCTATTTTTAAGGCCTTAATCGCCCTCAAAACCCGCAACGCGATTATCTTTTCCCCCCATCCCCGCGCCAAACAATGCACGATCGCAGCGGCACAAATTATCCTCGATGCTGCCGTGGAAGCCGGTGCGCCCCCGGATATTATCAGTTGGATTGATGAACCCACGGTGGCTCTGTCCCAAACTTTGATGCAGCATCGCGATATTAACCTGATCCTGGCCACGGGCGGCCCTGGCATGGTGCGGGCCGCCTATTCTTCGGGGAATCCTTCCTTGGGGGTGGGGGCCGGGAATACCCCGGCGTTAATTGATGAAACCGCCCATTTAAAACTTTCGGTTTCCTCAATTATTCTCAGTAAAACCTTTGATAATGGCATGATCTGCGCCAGTGAGCAGGCGGTGGTGGTGGTGGATGCCGTCTATGAGGCGGTGAAGGCAGAATTTTGCCATCGGGGGGCCTATATTTTGAGTCCTGAGGAGCGCGATCGCCTCGCATCCAAAATCCTCATTGATGGCCATCTCAATCCTGAAATTGTCGGCCAAACCGTCGAAAAACTGGCGGCTTTAGCAGAAATTGAGATTCCCCCCCAAGCGCGGGTACTGATTGGCGAAGTGGAA
>JAABSU010000296.1 GCA_011390265.1 Spirulina sp. | reverse complement strand
GAGGGTGGGATCGCGTCCCATGCCAATCATAATGGGATCCCAATTGGTGATAAATACAATTGAGCTAGGGATTGAAAGGCCAATTAAAGTCGAAAAAATCATTACCATCGCCAGATTTCGCCAACGAATTGTCCGCGAAATAAACAGGGCAATCACCAATACAAAAAAGATGATTAACCCAGATTTAGACGTAGTCATCAAAATGACAAACAAGGAAAGCCCCAAACCACCAGCAGCCCAAATTCGGTTATATTTCGGATCAAATATCAAAGGTAAATGGGCAGCACAAGCTAGGGTCATCATCGTTGATAGCTCATTTTTTTGAGGATAAATTCCTTTCCATGCTCCTGCAAACTTACCTTTTTCTTGACCCTCTGCCGGTAACACAATGGCATAAAATGCACTCATTAAAGCCGCAATTTCTAATGCCCATGATAAAAAGATCAGTTGCCTTCGCAGCGGGAATCGCATCGCTAAATAGAGACCAAAGGAAAACATATAGAGAATTTCCCGCACCTGAAGCGTCGTGACCGGCGGTAATTCTGACCAAGCAAAGGAGCAAAATGCCACCACATGGAGCAGCAACAGGGGAATATCGCCCACGACGGTATACAGCGCCATCCGCCATCGCATCGCCAGCAGGATGCAGGACATTAAAAATATCCCGTACCGCATCAGGGAGTTAATCGCACCCCCCATTTCAGCAAATCCCTTGGCAAAAAAGAAAATACCACCGAGGGTAAAGATGACTTCAAAAATTTCGATCGCTTGCTCTCGCGTCAGAGAAATCCGGAACATTGCGTGCAGGGAAGAAGGGGCAAGATCGCCCCGATTCTAGCGTTTAGTGGGGGGGTTTGGGGAGAGGGATAGGATTCGTTTCGCAGAGGAAGCGGTTAGAATACGGAACGTGGTTTGCTGTGATACCCTATGCCTTTTGAACTTTGCGCCCCCTTTGAGCCGACGGGGGATCAGCCCCGGGCGATCGCCCAACTCACTCAATCCCTCCGGGCGGGCCACCCCCGCCAAACCCTCCTGGGGGCAACGGGGACGGGCAAAACCTTAACCATGGCCCATGCGATCGCCCACCTCAACCGCCCCACCCTCGTCCTCGCCCACAATAAAACCCTCGCGGCCCAACTCTGCAATGAACTGCGGCAATTTTTCCCCCACAATGCCGTGGAATATTTTATTAGTTATTACGACTATTACCAGCCGGAGGCTTATATTCCGGTGAGTGATACCTATATTGAAAAAAGCGCGTCCATTAATGATGAAATTGATATGTTGCGCCATTCAGCGACGCGATCGCTCTTTGAACGGCGGGATGTGATTGTGGTGGCTTCAATTAGTTGTATTTACGGGTTGGGGATGCCCGCAGAATACCTGAAAGCAGCGGTTCCCCTCCAAGTGGGGATTGAATTTGATCCCCGGCAATTGATTCGGGCGTTGGTTTCGATTCAATATAGCCGTAATGATGTGGAGTTAAAGCGGGGCAATTTTCGCCTCCGGGGGGATGTGTTGGAAATTGTGCCGGCCTATGAAGATCGGATTATTCGTATTGAGTTTTTTGGCGATGAACTTGAGAGTATTCGCTACGTTGATCCGGTTTCTGGGGAAGTATTGCACAGTTTAACGGCGGTGAATATTTACCCCGCTCGCCACTTTGTCACACCGGGAGAGGCGATCGCCCGCGCCTGTGCAGACATCGAAACGGAACTCAAAACCCAACTGGCCCAGTTTGAAGCCGAGGAGAAACACCTCGAAGCCCAACGCATCCAACAACGCACCCATTACGATCTCGAACTTTTACAAGCCGTCGGCTATTGCAATGGTGTGGAAAACTATTCTCGCCATCTTGCTGGCCGCCAACCGGGAGAACCGCCAGAATGTTTAATTGATTATTTCCCCGCTGATTGGCTGCTGATGATTGATGAATCCCATGTCACGATCCCCCAATTGCGGGGGATGTATAACGGCGATCAATCCCGCAAAAAGGTGCTGATTGATCATGGGTTTCGCCTCCCCAGTGCGGCGGATAATCGCCCCTTGAAAGCTGAGGAATTTTGGCAGAAGGTGAATCAATGTGTGTTTGTGTCCGCTACGCCGGGGGATTGGGAAATTGAGCAGTCCGAGGGCCAGGTGATTGAGCAAATTATTCGCCCCACGGGGGTGATTGATCCCGATGTGTTGGTGCGGCCGACGACGGGGCAGGTGGATGATCTGTTGGGGGAAATTCGCGATCGCACCGCCCAACAGGAACGGGTACTGATTACGACGCTGACGAAACGGATGGCGGAGGATTTAACCGCCTATTTTCAGGAGCGGGAGGTGCGGGTGCGCTATCTCCATTCTGAGATTCAATCCATTGAACGGATTGAAATTTTGCAGGGGTTGCGAGATGGGGAGTTTGATGTGCTGATTGGGGTGAACCTGTTGCGGGAGGGGTTGGATCTGCCGGAGGTGTCCCTGGTGGCGATTATGGATGCGGATAAGGAGGGGTTTTTGCGCACGGCGCGATCGCTGATCCAAACCATGGGCCGGGCGGCTCGCCATGTGCGGGGCCAGGCGATCCTCTATGCTGATCGGATTACCAAGAGTATGGAGGAGGCGATCGCCGAAACCGAACGCCGCCGCACACTCCAAATCGCCCACAACCAAGCCCACGGCATCACCCCCCAACCCGCTGGCAGGAAAACCCAGAGTAACAGCATCTTAAATTTCCTCGATATCTCCCGACGGCTCACGGCTCAGGAATTGGGTCAAGCCTACAAGGTTCAGGAAGATGTGACGTTGGATCAATTACCCCAGCTAATTCAGCAGTTGGAAGCCCAGATGCAGACAGCGGCGAAAAATCTAGAGTTTGAAGCGGCGGCCCAATATCGGGATCAGATTAAAACCCTGCGTGATCGCCTCTTGGGCAAATCCACAACGCCCTAAACCCTTGATCCATCGGGAGTCTAGGGATTCTCCCCCCCGTCACAATCGGGGAGATCTGGAGGATTGACGGCCTTGGCTATTGTGTAGTATATTTGAAACACAAAGAGCTACGTTAACAAAAGGTTAATCATCCCCCT
>JAABSU010000295.1 GCA_011390265.1 Spirulina sp. | reverse complement strand
ACCCTCCTCGCCATGGGGTGTTTTGGCCTCTTTTCCACCCTAGAGGTGAACGAGTGGCTCAAGCTCTACGGTTTAACCTTGAGTCTCCAAGGGGGGTTTGCCCTGGTGTACTTTGCAATGAGATCCCGCCGCGCCCGTCAGCGGCAACGCTAAATCTAAAGACTTCCTACGGAATCACGGTTCAATCAATTTTGCTTGTTATATTGTCAAAAGATCTAATGCGGACAAACGGAAAACCATGCCAGAACCGACCTTAGCCGAAGCCAACAGCAAGAAAGTCGCCGCCGGGATTTGCGGGATTCTCCTGGGTTCATTTGGGGTTCATAAGTTCATCCTGGGCTATCAAACAGAAGGCTTAATTATGCTGCTGGCCACAATCCTCACCTGTGGATTGGCCGCTGCCGTCTTTGGGGTCATCGGTCTTGTCGAAGGCATTATCTACCTCACCCAAACCGATGCAGATTTTTTAAACAACTATCTCCTCACCAAACGCGGCTGGTTTTAATGCCCCCCACAGCAAGAACGGACGCTGCTTCCAGCGTCCGTAAACCTCTATCAAGGTAAGTCCCTAGTCTTTAGGCCAAGGTTTCGGGGCAATAGCCCAAACCACGGGTAAACTGGCGGCGGAATGCTTCAATATCCGTGCGGTCAGGATCCCCATGGGAAACCACCGCCACCTGGTAGCGACGCATCACATCCACCGGGGGCTGGCCCGTTTCCAAACTCCACAGCGCCATTTGAACATGAATATCCGGGGTGTAGGGAATCCCCAACTCATTCATGTAGGCGGCGAAATCTCCATGTTGTTGGGGCGAGACCGGGTCATCAAGTTTGACGCGAACAACCCAACCATCGATTTGATGAATCACGGATACAAACGCGACGGAGGGCGATCGCCGTTGAATCAAAAATTCAGCGAGGCGGAGGGTTAAGCTGGCATTTGCGAAGAAATAGAGGTAATACATATTCGTTTGGCTCACTCAGGCGTTACATTAGGGGCTTATCTACCTCTATTGTCGCTAACCGGCCCCCACCCTGTGTAGGGGAGAGTTCCCCGATCTATAATGGGTGACTCTACCCAACCCCCAAACCATCAGTCGGAGCCACCCTTGTGCTTCAGCCTCCAGATATCCGAATTTTTCGGACAGTATTTTTACGGGGGGGACTCCCCGCATTAGGATGATATAGACACTAAAATACTGACCACCCCATTAAAAAAAGCGAATGGCCATAACAGATCACATACTTGCGAGTTATCAGTACGAATTACCTCCGGAGCGGATTGCTCAAAATCCCGTAACTCCTAGGGATCAATCGCGTCTGCTTGTGGTCGATTCCCCCACCCATCACACGCACCAGCATTTTCACCAACTGCCGGACTGGCTCAAACCCGGTGATTTGCTGGTGGTGAACAATACCCGCGTTCTGCCAGCCCGGCTCTATGGCCGCAAGTCCACAGGTGCCCCCGTAGAAATCCTGCTCCTGCGGGAAGTCCGGAAAAACTGTTGGTTAGCCTTGGTTAAACCCGGTAAACGGTTCAAAATGGGTACTGAAGTCTGCTTTTCCCCCAAAGAAGAAGGCCAGGATGATGCCTCCCTCTGGGGACGGGTGATCGAACGCGACTTCACCACGGGCGGGAGAATCTTGGAGTTCACACTCCCCCCCGGAAAAACCATGGAGCAGATGTTAGATGCCGTGGGGTATATTCCCTTTCCGCCCTACGTCACAGAAACCACCGCCGATCCGGAGCAATACCAGACCGTTTATGCCCAGGCAACAGGCTCAGCGGCATCCCCGACAGCCGGCCTGCACTTTACGCCGGAACTCTTAGCCCAACTGACGGACATGGGCGTTGATCAAACAGCCCTCACCTTGCACGTTGGGGTCGGCACATTCCGGCCGGTGGAAACCGATGATATTCGGGAACACAAAATGCACGCCGAATGGGCAACCATCAGTGCAGAGACCGTGACGAAGATCAAAGAAACCCGGAGCCGAGGCGGACGAGTGATTGCCGTTGGAACCACCTCCGTCCGTGCCCTGGAAGGAGCGGCCCAGCAGCAGCAAGTCGGGAAGAAAAAGCTCTTAACGGAACCCTTTGAGGGATTCCTCGATACGTTCATTTATCCCGGCCACGAATGGAAGATCATTGATGGGATGATCACGAACTTCCACCTGCCGAAATCAAGCCTGTTGATGATGGTCAGTGCTGTGGTGGGACGGGAGCGGTTACTCGATCTTTATCAAGAAGCCCTGGCAGAGGAGTATCGTTTTTATTCCTTTGGGGATGCGATGCTGATTTTGCCTGAAGCAATGATCTAAGGGTTGCAGTACCGTTAAATACCGGCGTAGGGGCGAAAAATCAGTTTTTCGCCCCTACGCTGTTTTTAGGCCAAGTTCACGAGTTTAAGGCTGAGATCCCAAAGCAGTTGGGCTTTTTCGGTGTCGCTGGCTTCGTCGGAAATTTCTTGGGAAAAGGAACGCCGGCCGGGTTTTTGGCGGTTGCCCCAACTCCAATAGGTTCCCGATTCCTTGAGTTCAGGATCATAGACGGTGGCGGCCACCCGTTCACCGGCTAACTCTTGGGTGACGTAGCCGCCGGTAATGTTCTTCTGGAACCAGGGGAAGATGGTGCGGAAGAGGGCAAAGTGGTTGCGGAAGAGGGGGGTATCGGCGACACAACCGGGGTAGAGGGAACTAAAGGTAATGTCGGTTTCTGCGTGGTAGCGGCGGTGGAGTTCGCGCATTGTCAAGACGTTGCAGAGTTTGCTGTCTTTGTAGGCTTTGCCGGATTTGAATTTTTTGCCGTTGATCATCGTAATCGGGGCTTTGAATCCGTCTTTAAAGCCTTGGAGATCGCCTAAATCCGGGGGGGCAGGGATGGGGATTTTACCGCCCAGTTCTTTGGGGTTGGCGGTGACGGTTCCTAAAATGACGAGGCGTTTATCGGTGGCGTTGGATTGTTTGAAGTCCGCCAGCATTAAGTTACAGAGCAGGAAGTGGCCGAGGTGATTGGTGGCGACGCTCAATTCATAGCCATCGGGGTTGCGCTCTGGCTCCTTGAGGAGGGGGAAGTAAACGGCGGCGTTGCAAACGAGGGCGTTGAGGGGGCG
>JAABSU010000294.1 GCA_011390265.1 Spirulina sp. | reverse complement strand
GTTGGTTTCTAGTTCCCGGTAGAGGCGATCGCGCAGTTGCCGAGAGGTCACAAACTTACCCTCTTGGCCCGCAAAGGGGGAATCGTTAATCGAGAAATTCATCTGCAATGTGGGTTCATCCACATTGATCAGAGGTAAAGCTTGGGGATTATCGGGGCAGGTGATCGTTTCGCCAATATTGGCATCGGCAAACCCGGCGACGGCGACGATATTCCCGGCGGAGGCTTCGGGGATTTCCACCCGTGCCAGGCCTTCAAACCCTAAAAGTTTACTCACCCTCATTTTGACAATGCTGCCATCGTCTTTATAGAGGGCAGCTTGTTGCCCGGCCAAGATTTTGCCGTTGTGGATGCGTCCAATGACGATCCGGCCCAGATATTCGGAGTAGTCTAAGGTGGTGACTTGCAATTGCAGCGGTTTCTCAGGATCGCCGGCTGGGGGCGGAACGTGCTGGAGGATGGCATTAAACAGCGGCTCCATATCCTTGCCTTCTTCGGCTAAGGTGGGTTTAGCGTAGCCATCTAGGCCCGAAGCGTAGAGGGTGGTGAAGTCGCATTGATCATCATCGGCCCCGAGTTCGACGAATAAATCAAACACTTTATCAACGGCAATATCGGGGTCGGCGTTGGGGCGGTCAATTTTATTGACGACGAGGATCGGGCGTAGACCTTTTTCTAAGGCTTTTTTGAGCACAAAACGGGTTTGGGGCATGGGGCCTTCGTTAGCATCAACGATCAGGATGCAACCATCCACCATGCCGAGCACTCGCTCGACTTCACCGCCGAAGTCGGCGTGGCCGGGGGTGTCCACGATGTTGATCAGGGTTTCTTTGTAGCGAACCGCCGTATTTTTAGAAAGAATCGTAATACCTCGCTCTCGTTCGAGGTCGTTGGAGTCCATGACGCAAATGGGGACATCTTCGCCTTCCCGGAAAATTCCGGATTGTTTGAGCAGGGCATCAACGAGGGTGGTTTTGCCGTGATCGACGTGGGCGATGATGGCGACGTTGCGAATGGGAAGAGACATGGTTGACCTCAAGGAGGGGCAAAAAAACTATAGATTTCTTAATATTTTAGCGGATGGGGGGGCGGTACGGGGAAAATGGGGATCGGGAATGGACAAGCCCAAAACCGGAGGGGCGAAAAATTTTTCGCCCCTACCCCCATGGAATTTTCCTCTTGCCTATTCCCCATCCAAACCCGCAAACACCGCTGCCAATAACTCCCGCACCTTCCGGTCTAAAACTTCCCACTCCACATCCCCCGCCCCATCCAATAACTGGGTGTCAATATCCACCAGGGGATCGACATCCAGATCTGTCGTGGGATAATCCACAAAGCAGACCTGAAAACAGAGATCCCACAGCTTTAAAATATGCACTTTTTCCCCTTGGGTGAGGTGCAATTCAAACCCCGGTAAGGGTTCCTCAATTTTTTGATAATCCCCTTGCCAGTTAGAAGCCTCCACAAGTTGCCGGAGGTGATCGACGACGCGGATTAACGTCGGTTGCATCAGGGTCTGGGCCTGTTCCCAGGCTTGGGCAGTTTTAAACGTCGGTTTCATCGGGGGATCTTGGGGGTTATTCCGGGGGAAACCATCGCGCCAAGGGATGTTTTGGGCCTTGGCGCTCAATGGCCATGAGTTGATGGATTAAACGTTGCCGCTCCCGCTCCGGTAATCCGAAGAGAATATTGCGACTTTGCCAGACGAGGACACTGGCGGTGAAGCCAATGCAGAAGGCGAGGGCGATCGCACTCCAGGGATGAAACGCCAAACCATAGCGCAGGGCCGCCCAGGTGAAATATTCCCGCATCAGGGTAATCTGTTCGCGCATCGCCCACAGGGCCGGGGGCGCTAAAATCAGCCACGCTGACCCCACTGCTAACCAGCGACCGTACACCGTGAGATGGTGGAGCCGTGCTAGTTTTGCTTCTAATTGGGGATCATCGGGCATTAGCGTTTAGGTTTCATCGGAAAGATTAGCTACAGCAGGAGACAGGGGGAGATCTTTTTCCTGCCGTTTTCGCCACCAAGCTAACATCGTACTGGCCACAAAAATACTCGAATAAACCCCTGCCAAAAAGCCAATGATCAAGGCCAGGGCGAAAAAGCGCAAGGTTTCTCCCCCGAAAAAGAAGATCCCCAGCAACGGCAAAATCGTCGTCAGACTGGTATTAATCGAACGGGTCAGGGTTTGATTCACCGCTTCATCCACCACGATATCAATGGAGGTTCCCGGTTCGCTGGCTTCGAGGGTTTCGCGGATCCGGTCATAGATCACTACGGTGTCATTGACGGAAAACCCGATGATCGTCAGGAGGGCGACGAGGAATAGGCTATCAATTTCGACTCCGAGGGTTAACCCCAGGCAAGCGAAGGCCCCGGCGGTGATCAGCACATCATGCACCAAGGCCAAAATTGCAAAGACGGCATAGTCAAAGCGAAAGCGAAAACTGAGGTAGACGACGATGCCAAAGAAGGAGGCGAGGAGGGCTTGTACCCCGGCCGTTAATAACTCGGCTCCAATGGTGGGGCCTACGGTGTCGATTTGTACTGTGGTGGGATCAAATGCTCCGATTTCCGCACTGAGGCGATCGGTGAGTTGGGTGCGCTCCTCCACTCCGAGGGTTTTGGTGCGTACTGAAAGCGTGTAGTCTTCCACCACTTGGATCGAGCTACCCTCTAGCCCTAGGGGGGTGAGGATGGTGCGCACGTTGGCGGAGCTGATCGGTTCGGTGCAGGTTTCCGTGGCGGCACATTCAAGACTGAGTTGCAGCCGCGTCCCCCCGACAAAATCAAGGCCGGGGCGAATGGGAGCCCCAAGCTGCTGAAAGGAGATGGCCATGGCGATTAAGCTGAGGGCGATCGCCCCTAGGGAGATGCCCCACCATAGCCGTTCTTGCTGGATGATATTCAGTCGCATTGCTTTGTCGTCCGGTTAGCAGATTATTCAGGGTTGACGGCCACAGGGGGCAAGTTGGGGCAGAAGAGTTCCGGCCGTTGCCGCACCCCTGGAATTCCCAAAACCACCAACAGCAGCAGGGTGCGGCTACAGGTTAAGGCGGTGAACATACTGACCCCTACACCAATGGCTAACGTCAGGGCGAACCCCTTCA
>JAABSU010000293.1 GCA_011390265.1 Spirulina sp. | reverse complement strand
ATCGGCCGGGTGATGCTCCACTACGGCCAGAGCCTCCACCCCCTCCTCGACAACATCCCCGAAATTTATTACAAAGCCGAAGATCTCTACATTTCGCGACAATGGGGCATTCGCACCGAGGAATGGATGGGCCACCGCCGCACCGTTTCCGAAGCAGAAATGCTTGCAGAAATGGCCTGCCGTTGGGTGAACCCCCCCGGCGCTCACCATGATCCCAACCTCGCGATGGTAGATGGCTCGCTGATTTACTGGTTTTTAGAAACCCTCCCCAAGGAAGCCCGGGATACGCTCCTCCCCCCGATCCTCGCCGCTTGGGATAAACTCTACGCGGCCAAAATTCCCCTGATGGGCTATCTCAGTTCTTCCCGCAGCGGCGAAGCGACGAACTTGTTGCGGCTCTTGGCTTGTCCCTTTGAGAGTCCAGATTGTAACCAGCATTGCCACCATCGCCCCGATCGCCTCCCCTGCCAAGTGATTGACCCGATCCGCGATGCCACCCTCTGGAATCATCTCCTCACCCCCGGCCAACGGAGCGGCCTATGGCGCAGTTCGGCAAAAATCCTCGACCTTTACCCCGAGCATTTGCAGATTTATTTCTGTTATGTCCATGTGGGGTCAGAAATTGGCCGGGTGGAAGTGCCCCGCTGGGTGGCAGAGGATGAGACTTTGTTAGATCAGGCCTTGGGGATTCTCTTAGCCCAGGTGTATAAAGGCTATGGTTATCCGGTGGCGTTGGCGGAATCCCACAATATGGCGGTGGTGCGGGGGGGCGATCGCGCCCGCTTTTTTGCCCTGTTGGAGCAGCAAATGATCCGCGCCGGCCTGCAAAATGTCGGCACATCCTATAAAGAAACCCGCAAACGGGGCAGCATCGCCTAATCTCTGGGCGGTAGCTTGCTGATTTATCCCTCTTCCTGTTGCAATTGCGCCAACTCCTCCACCGTCAAACCCGTTGTTTTCAAAATCATCGCCTCACTCATCCCTTCCCGGAGCAATGCCAAGGCCACTGCTCTAATCCCCTCCTCACGACCAATTCCAATCCCCTCCTCACGACCGATTCCAATCCCCTCCTCACGACCGATTCCAATTCCCTCCTCACGACCGATTTCAATCCCTTCTACTTTCCCTTCATCCCGTGCTGTATCCATTGAGTTTTTTAAATCCCGATAATATTTAAGACTATCCTCATAGGAACGCATTTGCTCGCGGCTGAATCGAGCAATTTCGGCGGTTTCAAAGAGTTGTTCAAATACCTGTTCTTGCAATGGTGCAGGAATGTCTTGAATTTCGGTTAAATTACGGAGAACGTATAGCCATTTATCGAAACGGGTTTCGAGTTGATCGATGGTTTTGGTGAACTTGGGAATTTCCAAGTAGATGAAGGTGAGTTTGTCGTAAAAGACTTTGCATGTGTCGATGTCGGTGAGTTTGACATCATAGCGATATTTTTCTGGCTCATCTTGATCTTCCTCGAAAACAAAGTCGAGGATGGCGATTAAGTAGACCGCGCTCAGTTGATAGTCCCAATCATTTTTGGGAGCTTGATCGCGGATGGGAAACGTGGAATAGTAGACGGTGCGGTCTTTAAAGAAGCGTTGTTTGGTTTTTTGAAGTTCGACAATAAACCGCTCCCCCGCTTCATTTTCACAATACAGATCAAAAATAGCTTTGCGATCCAGTTCAGAACTACCCAGTTGCTCGTTTTTAATGTAGTTGAGGGAGATGATGGGGCCTTGTTCATCCTTCAGCAATTCATTGAGAAAATCAAGCAGCAGATTTTTATTGGGTTCTTCACCAAAGAGTTTTTTAAAACCGTAGTCGGTGAAGGGGTTGAGGTATTTAACAGGGAGGTTGGCCATGGGTGGAGGTTATGGGTATTAGGTCTAGGTTTTAGTCGCTGAGTGAGAGAACTGACATTTACAAGGGGATTTTGCAGCTTCTCGCCCATACCAATGTTACGATTAACTCTAAGCTTTATCCCTTTGTCCCTATGTCTGCTTTCCATCGCCCCCAACAGATGTCCCTTGGGCCCCTTGAAACGGAGATCCTTGAATTACTCTGGAATTTTGAAACCGCCACGGTGAAGGATATTCACGATCGCATCCTCAGTGATCCCCAGCGGGAACTGGCCTATACTTCCGTGACGACGGTGCTGCAACGCTTGGCCCAAAAGGGTTGGGTGCAGCGGCAGAAGGTGGGGCGATCGTTCCAGTGGCAGGCCTGCCTGAGTCGCACCCAAGCCCAGGCGTTGCGGGCTGAGGAGCATTTACAGCAATTTCTCGGCGTGAGTAATCCTGATGTGGTGGCGGCCTTTGCCGATCGCCTTGATCAGGCCAGTGTGACCCAGTTGGATGAATTGGCCCAACGGCTCAAGGCCGCCCGTGCCCAACGGGGGGAGGGTTAGACGATGCATCTGTTGATGGTGGGGGGGGCGATCGCCACGGCCCTGCTCCTACGCTATTTCACACTGCCCCGCACGTTACCCTGGCCCCAGCGATGGGTGGCGACGGTGGGGGCGTTGACGTTGCCGCCGTTGTTATTGCTGACGACGGCGTTGGCCATTGTGTTGATGGGGCCGGCGGGGCGTATGGCCGGGATGACCGTCGGGTTTGGGGGCTATGGTTTGAGTGTGGCGATTTTAAGCGGGGCGGGATTGGTGTTTTTAACGTTGCTGTGGAGGGGATGGCGATCGCAGCAGCAGGTGCAAACCTATCCGGCGATCCAGATTCAAAACCACCCCGCCCGCTTACTCAACACCCCTTTATGTTTTGCGGGGCAGGTGGGGCTATGGCGGCCGCAATTGGTGGTGAGTCAAGGGTTATTAGATACTCTCAACGGGGAGCAGTTAGCAGCGGTGTTAGCCCATGAGCAGGCCCATGCCTACTATGGCGACACTTTTTGGTTTTTGGTCTGGGGTTGGTTGCGACGGTTGACGGCTTGGCTCCCTCGTACCGCTCAACTGTGGCAAGAATTATTACTGCTGCGGGAGTTGCGGGCTGACCATTGGGCAGCGACCCAGGTTGATCCCCTAACTTTGGCGGAATCGTTGCTGTTGGTGGTGTCTTCTCCTGTGCCGCCATGCGAAAAAGCGATCGCCTTTAATGATCAACCCCATCGCCTCGAAGACCGGATCAATGCCCTCCTA
>JAABSU010000292.1 GCA_011390265.1 Spirulina sp. | reverse complement strand
CGGCAATGACGAAGACGAGGGCGATCGCCAGCCCCAAGGATTGACCGTCCCCCGTGGTTAACGCCGTGGTAATCGCCGCTAAATTCGTTTCTCCCCCCGATAGCCCGTACAGCAGGGACACCCCATAGAGGAAAATCCCCGAACTCGCAGCCCCGATCAGCAGGTACTTGAGCGCCGCCTCATTGGAGCGAGGGTCGCGTTTCGTGTAGCCCGTCATCAGGTAGGAAGAAATACTCAAGGTTTCCAGGGAGATGAAAATCATCACCAGATCATTGGCCCCGGATAAAAACATCCCCCCTAGGGTGGCCGTCAGCATGATCGCGATAAATTCCGCCAAGGCAGTGCCGGACTGCTCGATGTAGCGGATCGACATCAGAATCGTCACGGCTGTCGAGAGGGCAATAATGCCCCGAAAGACAATACTGAGGTCGTCGCCATTAAAGCTGCCTAAAAACGCGATCGGTTCCGCCGCGCCCCATTGGGTGACGAGGGCGACCAATGTTGCCAATAAACCGGCGATCGCCACATAGGGCAAAATTCCCGCCAGCCGTCGCCCGGCGATTAAATCCATAACCAACACAGTGATTAAGGTGACAATCACAATCCCTTCGGGAAGGATTGCCCCCGCATTCAACTGCGCCGCAATAGCACTCGACAAATCCATAAACTTTCCAGCCGTTTTCGCTAACACTGCACGGTGGGCGGTAGAGGCCCGCCTAGGGGATTGTACCGCGTCTGGGGGCTAACGGGTTTGGGAAATGTAGCGCAAAATGCCATTGGCGATCGCCTCTGCCATTTCCTCCCGAAAGGCCGGATTGGCCAAACGAGGCGCATCCCGCGCCCCCGTCACGAATCCGACTTCCACCAACACCGCTGGCATCGAAGCCGTCCGCAACACATAAAACCGCGCTTGCTTCACCCCCCGATTATTCATCGCCATTTGATCGAGAATCGATTGTTGAATGGACGCGGCCAGGCGGCGGCTATTGGCCCCTTGGAAATAAAACGTCTCCACACCGTTGACATCGGGGCGGCTCATGCTAATCGCATTGGCATGAATACTGACAAACAGATTGGCGCGGCTCCGGTTAGCCATGGCGGTGCGCTCCTGCAAGCTGATAAACCGATCATCAGAACGGGTCATGATCACACTCACCCCCGCATCGGAGAGCCGTCGCGCCACCGACAGGGAAACCGGCAACACCACATCCACCTCCCGCAGGCCGCCAATACCGATCGCCCCCGGATCCCGCCCCCCATGGCCGGGATCAATGGCTGCGAGCACCCGCGCATTGGGAACCCGAAAATCCCCCGGTTGGGCGCTTTGGCCCGTGGGCGGCGTGGGTGCTGTCCGCTCGGGGGCTGGCACCGGAATCATCACCACCTCCGGCGGCTCACTGGGGAGGGGAACCGTATTGCGATCGCCCTCTAACACCGGCTGGCCCGTCGTGGGCACAATGGCAATGCCGCTTGCATCCACGGCCACCCGCCAATCGGGGCTATTGCTGGGTACAGCCAAAAGGATGCGATTGGCCTGAAATTGGATCGTGCTCACCCCATAGCGGTTGATCAGCACTGTTTGATTCTGGAGATTAGCGGGGATACTTTGGCCACTGAGTTCAACGGCAATGGTTTGGCGATCGCGGCTCCGCTGAAGCGTCGCACGGGGCTGTGTATTGCCCAGCAGACGCACAAAAAAACCATTCTGGGTGACTTGAAAATTTTCCAACGTCATCACCGGCTCACGGCTGAGATCAACGCGCTCCGGTGCGGGTAATGTCACCTGCCATTGCTGGTCTGTGAGGCCCCGAAACCCCACTTGATCCGGATCGAGGGTATAGCCCGGAGCCAGTTCAATCACAATCCGGGTTGTGCGGGCATCAAATTGCCCAATGCGCACCTCCCGAATCGTCCCCCCCACCCGCTGGTTAATCGTCGGGCGGCTCAGGGTGGTGCCCGGGAGGTCAATCACCAAGCGGCCGGGGTTGGCCAAGAGTTGGGCACGGGGCTGTACGCCCTCATCGGTGCTGAATGTGAGTTGATTATTGCGTTGATCGAATTGCCAATGGGTGAGGCGACCGGCGAGGGCAGGGTTAGCCCAGAGGATCAGACTCAGGAGTGAGAGGGTAAACCAAGAAAATTTCACAGAAATTATATCTAGATTAAGAGAGTGAGTAGCAATGGTTGCAATCCTAGCGTAGGGGTTCGGGGAGCAATTGACATTGAGGGGCAATCCCATCATTGGCCCACGCCCTCACCCGGATCAGATTAAAATAGACCTCGGGTTTTAGCGGGTAGGCACTGTGGCAGAGGTTATTCTTGAAAAAGTTTACAAACAATTTCCGAGTCAATCGGGAGTAAAGTCCCAGAACGTCAATGTTTTACGGGGCATTGATTTGAGCATTAACGATGGCGAGTTTATGGTTTTGGTGGGGCCGTCAGGTTGTGGAAAAAGTACGCTGCTGCGTTTGTTGGCGGGGTTGGAGACCTTGACGGCGGGGACAATTTTGGTGGGCGATCGCCCCATGAATGACCTCCCTCCTAAAGACCGGGATATTGCCATGGTGTTCCAAAGCTATGCTCTGTATCCCCATTTAACGGTTTTTGATAATTTAGCCTTTGGCTTGCGTCGCACCCAACCCCCCAGGGAGGATCAACCCCTCTGGAAAACTTGGGGCCAAGCTGGGTTAGGGGCTGCCACGCGATCGCTACCGGGGCCGTTGCAGTACCAATCTGCCCAAGAGCAGGCCATTGCCCGGCGGGTGCGGGAGGTGGCGCAACTGTTGCAAATTGAAGAATTATTAACCCGCCTCCCGAAGCAACTCTCCGGGGGGCAAAAACAACGGGTGGCTTTGGGGCGGGCCATTGCCCGCAATCCCCAGGTGTTCCTCATGGATGAACCCCTATCCAACTTGGATGCCAAGTTGCGCAATGAAACCCGCGCCCAAATTGTCCAACTCCAGCGCCAATTGGGGATTACGACGATCTATGTCACCCATGACCAAACGGAGGCGATGACCATGGGCGATCGCATTGCCGTCATGAACCGAGGGGAAATTCAACAGATCGCCCCGCCCTTAGAACTGTATAACGCTCCGGCTAATCGCTTTGTGGCGGAATTTATCGGCTCTCCCCCGATGAACTTCCTGCCGGTGC
>JAABSU010000291.1 GCA_011390265.1 Spirulina sp. | reverse complement strand
TAAGTAATGTTGGGCAATGGTGGTGCGGTAATCGGTGCCGGCTTCCCCGAGGGCGGTGCGATCGCGATCGGGCACATCAGAAATCGCCGTATAGGTGAGGTTTTCCGCCAAAGGAATGGGGGCACGCATTCCCCCTTCAGGATCGACGGCAATTTCCGGTGTGGGAAAGTAGAGGGTGCTGGCATGGGAGAGGGCCGGGATCAGGTTCGGCATCGGGGCGGTAATTGTGAAGGTTTGGATCACCTGGCGGGAAATCAGCGGCGGATCGGCAGCATTCACATAGAACCGGTAAGACCAAGCGGGCCGCGTAACCGTTGTTAACTGGTCATCGCGGGAAATTTCCCAACCTTCCCCGGTGTAATGGTCAAAGGACAGCACCCGCCAAAATCCCGGCGCTTGAGATCGCACCCGCATTAACACCTTTGGCTCCTGGTCTTCCCATTCATCGCCACCTTCCAACTGATTCATTTGACGGTTAAAGCCGTAGTAAATCATTTCCTGACCCACGCCCCCACCGCCATTGCCCTCTTGTCCGCCGGTAGCATCGGTTTCTGTCTGGCCGGGGTTAATAATGCCCCGATTGTTCTCCCCAAATCGCTCATACTCAAAAGCCTCGGAGGTAGACACCGGCAAGGTTTGCAACTGGTAGCCGGGGAAGCGGGGCATGAGGGCAAACACGACAAGACCGAGGAGCAGGGTGATCCCGAAGAAGAGGCCCAACTGGGGTAAACGCAGGGGCAAAAGGGGCGATCTTTCCTTGCCAGCTTGACTTCGGCGATCTGCCGTCGGTGCAAATCCGAGGCGAGAGCGATAATCAAGGCACAAAATCGGCAGCGCCACCGCCAAAAAGACAATCACAAAGGGGCCAAAGGCGAGAGTTTCATTTAACGTCCCCGCCACACCCAAGAGGATCAAACCAATCACCATCGAATAGCCCAAATCCTGACGACGGGGCAGATCGAAGCTATGGAGCACCTGCAATTGAATCAGCAATTCTGCCAAAACAAGGCGAGTGTCGTTGATGTTGGCCAATAAATTGCCGAAAAAATAAGCAAGCGCTGCCAACATGCCAATGGCAATGAGAAACTTAGCGGTGATGTTGCGATGTTTGCGCCGTTGCCAACTCCAGAATGTGCCGATAAAACTGAGGGGGATCGCCCAAACACTCATTTGGGTCGAGGCTCCCACATCGGTGGCCACAATGCCAATCACCACTAAAACCTGCACCCAAATCCGCAGGGTGATAGATTCCTCCGTAACCGGGAGGGGGGTATTGGCGAGGCGAGTCCAGAGGGAAGCAAGGAAGGGGAGACGATGGAGGGGGGGATGGTTCATAGGGGATGGATGCGATCGCTCTATTTTAGGGTAGCCCGTTTGCTGGGGTGTTGCTACTGGGCATAAACCCGGTTGGTGATCATCCCCTCACCCTGCAAGGACATCTTTCCAGAAACCCAGTCGGGGCGAAAATTTTTTCGCCCTTCCCCTCAATGTTCTGGCCGTTGCCGCAGGGGTTCCCCTGCCATCGGTTGGAGGATTTCCGGCTTGACCCGTTCGAGGAAATTAATCGCCATGACTGTAAAGGCTCCCTCGATCAGGGCTTGGATGCCATAACCGGTGAGGGCGGCAAACAGCGCAGCCCGTTCGAGATCGGCATTGAGATCGGGGGCGATCGTACTCAGGGTTAAGCCTACATAGAGCAGGGCAGCGGCAAAAAGGGCGATCGCCCCTCCCCCAAATCGAGCCGTCTGCTGCCACCACATTCCCCACCTGTGCCCCTCCCCCCATTGCACCAACCCGTAAGCCAAGAGGGCCGGCAACCCCATGATCACCCCATTCACCCCCAAACTGGATAACCCCCCATGGCCAAACATCACCGCTTGGAAAAATAAGCCAATCAGGATCGCCGGGAAAGCGTAGTACCCCAAAATGATCCCCATTAAGCCATTGAGGACGAGGTGAATACTGGTGGGGGGTACAGGAATATGGATGAGGGAGAGGACGAAAAAGCCAGCGGTGAGTAGGGAGGCCTTCGGGAGTTGGGCGGTGGAATCAGAGGTGCGGTGAATTTGACGCAGCATGAACCAGGTGATGCCTCCGGTGAGGGCATAGCCACCAATCATGATTTGAGGCGGAAGTAAGCCGTCGGGAATGTGCATTAGGGATCTGCCGGTTTGCGGGTGAAAAAGAGGGCGGTGCCGATGAAGCCCCACACGGTGGCGATCGCCATCATCGTTTTTTGGAGTGGTGAATAGACTGCCACCCCCGCCTCAGCCACCATCGTCACCACTTCCCCCTCGGTATCAATGGGAATCGTGATCAAATTGCCATGGCCCGCTTGGCGGACTTTCACATCCCAGTTGCCCGGCTGATCGGGGCTAAAGCTAAAGTAGCCCTGTGCATCAGTGGTGCCCGTCTGCCAAGGGGTAGCGGGGTCTTCCGGGCTATAGATTGTGACTTGGGCATTGTCCATGGGGCGATCGCTCTCATAAACTGCCCGCAATTCCACCGTTGGCTGGATGGTAAATTCCACAGAACTACTGTGAGCCAAGGCTTGGGGAGGATCATGGGCCAGGGCAGGCAAAAGGCCACTGGCGATGAATAACAGGAATAAAGGCAAAGCTCTGGAGGGGGGCATGGTCAATCGATAATGTTTTTTATCATAGCGGAGGGGCTATCCAGGTTGGGGCATCAAGCCGCGTTAGCGTACCCATCGCCCCTCAGTTCACAACTCAAGCATCCCGGCGGCAATGGCCTTCCCCCACATGGCCCAGATCATCCAGGGCTTGGGTCAAGATTTCATAATCTGCCGCACTGAGACGGCCTTCCAAATCCCCTAGGTCGGCCACCAACTGCCCCTCTGCCGCTAGGGCGGCTAAGGGATCAAACCCCAAAGCTCCGGTATTGATCTCATCATCAAGGGCTTTATCCGCCCGGCCAAAGATGTGATCCCAATGGAATGTCATCTCCACTTCTGCCGCACCAGCAGCCGCTAAAATCCCCTTGCGCTCATCCCCAACAAATTCACCGCAAAGATAGGCCACCTCATGGCCCAAGCTCAGTTCAAAGGCAACGGTTTGATCGCCTTGACGAGCGGTTCCCTTGAGGGAAATGGCGGGTTGATCCCCCATGTTCGTGAGTTTCCAACCCAGGGCATTATAGGAACCCGCAGGGGCATCGGGTTGTTGCGTCACCTTGACCATTTCCGTTGCTGT
>JAABSU010000290.1 GCA_011390265.1 Spirulina sp. | reverse complement strand
GGGTTGTTTGTAATTCCGCTTGTAGCTCAGAAATACTGTCGGGATCATCAATCACATTGGTAAATTCCGGCCGGCCTTGATAGCCCTGCCAAGGATTGATCTGTAAAACGCCATTGCGGGTGAATACTACTTTGAAATCGGTAATTGCTTCCCGGTTGGCGATCGCTGCCTGGGTGGGGGCAAATTTCAACTCCGGCAAGGGGGTGCGATCGTCAGCACTTTCAGGGGTGTTTTCAATGGCCTGATAGTCCACAATCGAGCCATCAATGGTGGCGGAAATTCGGAAGGCTAGATCCTCCGTTACGTCGGTGCGATCGCTCCAAGCGGTGCTAATTTCCCGGAACAGATAGCGTTGAATGAAATTAACTTCCGTGGGATCGGTGATCAGTTCTGCTTCGGTGAGCAATGTTTCCAGTTCAGCGGCGGAAATGGTCGCAACGCTACTGGGATCGTCGAGGTCGGGGGTTTCTTCCTCTTCCTCTTCGGTGGTTTGGGCGGTGGGATCACCCCGCAATTCTTGGGGTTCCTCCACCTCTGGAACCGGTACAAAGAAGAGCAGGGCAGCGGCGATCGCCAACGTCCCCAACCCCGTCACCATCGGCATCGCCCGCTGATGTTGGGGCGTATCCGCCACCCGATAGCGACGACTGACGGGGTTGAGGTTCAAGGTGATATCCGGCAACGTGCGGTTATCGGTACACAATTGATCAATGGCATCGACGAGATCGAACAGTTCTAAGGTGTTCAGTTCCACCTCCACGGTTTGACCCTCGGGGGTTTGGGTGGAAAGGAGATGGCGATCGGCACCGGGGCCAGGGGCAAGCTTCACCAAAGCTTCTTCTGCTGAATTGGGGTGATCAATGCCACTTAATACCCCTTGCACATAGGCACTCACCCCTTCCACCAAACTATCTAAAAACTCCCGGCCACCGCTTAAAAAATGCTCGCCATTGTTGAAATGACATTCCACATTGGTAACGATCGCCATTAGAGGACGAGTATTGCCTGCTATATCGGCATCATTGGGGTTGAATCCTTCCAATTCAAGGCGAACATTGGGCAAATTATACTGACGCTTAATATTCATGAAATCAAACTTCTCCGTCAAATAAACTCACCCAAAGCCTTTGCCCTCCAGAGGCTCCGGTGCAAAACAGCAGTTGGGTGAGGAGGGCGATCGCCAACTGATTGAGACGGTCTTCTGCTTCTAAATAATCAGCGACCTTGGCGCGGCGGGGGTTCATACGGCTGCGGAAATGGGTACGGAAGCGATCGAGATATTCCGAGAGGCGGAAATGCTGATCCACGGGCAGCCCCTTGGCCTGAATATCCTGATGGGCACTGAGCAACTGACGAATCAACATCGTCAATTGCCGAGCGCGATAGCTAATAATAATCACCAAGGCCTTCGCTTGGGGGATGTTGAGGGTGTTGCGGGTGTAGGAGCGTCGCCAGGGGTTCGTGCAACGCAGTCGCCACAGGGTGACGCGGTTATCAATCACACTCTGTAGCTCTAAATCTTGAGCCGTGCTGAGCATATATTCCGATCCCCCCAATTCCAAGGCTTCCAGGGCCAGCAATAGTAAATCGAGCCGCTGTTGCATCCGAGGCGAACAGGTCTCAAGGTTGGGAATATCGGGGAGCGTGTCCAAAATCAACGGTTTTGGACGGGGAGGCAGGCGATAATCCGGGGATAAACTGGCAGATTGACTCATGCTGAAGGGGTTGCTCAACAGGGTTAGGGCGGGGAGATGGGGATTGGCCAGCGCGATCGCACTGATTCGGCAGCATTCTCAGTGTACTATCTTTCTCAGTTTGGACAAATCATCATGCTACGGGACGGCGCAACCTCCATGGATATTAAATCACTCATCCGCGACATTCCTGATTTTCCTAAACCGGGAATTCTTTTCCGGGATATTACGACCTTACTGCGAGATCCCCAGGGGTTACAGCATACGATTCAGGCCTTGGCCAATGCTTGTCAGGGGGCGAATTTTCGGCCAGATTTGATTATGGGCATGGAGTCCCGGGGCTTTATTTTTGCCCCCAGCTTGGCCTGTGAACTGGGGGCGGGGTTTGTGCCGGTGCGTAAACCCGGTAAACTGCCGGCGGCGGTGTACAGTGCGGAGTATGAGTTGGAGTATGGCAGCGATCGCCTCGAAATGCATCAAGATGCGATCGCCCCCGGTCAACGGGTGTTAATTGTTGATGATTTAATCGCCACGGGAGGCACGGCCCAAGCCGCCGCCCAGTTGGTGCAACAGGGGGGCGGGCAACTGGTGGGCTTTGCTTTTATCATTGAGCTACTGTTTTTAAAGGGCCGCGAACAGTTAGGGGATGTCCCGGTGATTAGCCTCGTTCAATACTAAGGAGTTGCTCGGTAATCGTGAATGTAATCCCAAAAACTCGGGGCGATCGCCCCCCCTTCCGCCAGCGTTTGCAAGCCTTTTTCACCAGCGAGACGTTTCTCTATATCGTTAAACGTCTTGCCCAGGCCCTCCTCACGCTCCTCCTCACCTCCGCCCTCAGCTTCATCATCATCCAAATGGCCCCCGGCAACTACCTCGACACGCTGCGGGAAAACCCCAGTATTTCCGAGGAGACGATCGCGGCCTATCGCCAGCAATTTGGCTTAGACCAGCCCCCAGCCATCCAGTATTGGCGTTGGTTGGTGGCGGTGGTGACGCAGTTTGATTTTGGCGAAAGCTTTGTCTATAACCGCTCGGTGACGGAGTTAATCGTCGAGCGGATGAAGGCAACGCTATTGCTGTCGGTGGCTTCGATCATGGTCACCTGGGCCATTGCCCTCCCCTTGGGGATTTGGGGCGCAGTGCAGCAAAATAAATGGAGCGATCGCCTGCTACAGGTTTGCAGCTATACCGGCCAAGGTTTTCCCAGTTTCATCACTGCCCTTTTATTGCTGATCGTGGCCCAAAACACCGCCCCCCTCTTCCCCATCGGCGGCATGACCAGCATCGCCCACGACACCTTCCCACCCCTGATCAAGCTCATCGATGTGGGTTGGCACATGATCCTTCCCACCCTCGCCCTCAGCATCACCAGCTTTGCGGGGCTACAGCGGCTCACCCGTGGAGCAATGCTCGATGTTCTGCGCCAGGACTACATCCAAACCGCCCGGGCCAAGGGTTTACCGGAAAACCGGGTGATCTACGTCCACGCCCTCCGCAATGCCATCAACCCTCTGATCACGATCCTTGGATTTGAGTTTGCCAGCCTC
>JAABSU010000289.1 GCA_011390265.1 Spirulina sp. | reverse complement strand
TTACGGGGTTCCTCGGCGCGGGAAAAACCACCCTGGTGCGCCATCTGTTGCAAAACAACCAAGGGCGGCGCATTGCCGTCTTGGTCAATGAGTTTGGCGAGATGGGCATTGATGGCGATCTGTTGCGCTCCTGCCAAATCTGCGATGAGGATGAAGCCCCAGAAACCAACATTGTTGAACTCACCAACGGCTGCCTCTGCTGCACCGTTCAGGAAGAGTTTTATCCGACAATGCAGGCCTTATTACAACGGCGCGATCGCCTCGATGCCATCGTTGTTGAAACCTCCGGCCTCGCCCTCCCCAAACCCCTGATCCAAGCCTTCCGTTGGGAAGAAATTCGCAACGCGGCGACGGTGGATGGGGTGATTACGGTGGTGGATGCCCAGGCCTTGGCGGACGGAACCTTAGTGGGGGATCTAGATGCGATCGCCGCCCAACGGGCCGCCGATCCCAACCTTGATCATGAAACCCCCTTAGAAGAACTGTTTGAAGATCAGTTAGCCTGTGCGGATTTGGTATTACTCACCAAAACCGATGGCATGGCGGCGGCAACGGCGGCGAAAACCCAGGCTTGGCTCGCGGCGCAAGTCCCCAAAGGTGTGAAGATTGTCCCCTGCCAACAGGGGGCGGTGGCGGCGGATCTGCTCTTGGGCTTCAATGCCGCTGTGGAGGATCACCTCGATCAACGCCCCAGCCATCACGACCACGAGGAGGAGCATGATCACGACGACGAGATCAATGCGGTGCAGGTGGTGAGCGATCGCTCTTTCGATCCTGTCGCTTTAATTGAACGGTTACAAACCTTGGTGCAATCCCGCGAAATCTATCGAATTAAAGGGTTTGTGGCGGTTCCCAATAAGCCAATGCGGTTGGTATTGCAGGGGGTGGGGAATCGCTTTGATTCCTTCTACGATCGCCCCTGGCAACCAGCGGAACCCCACCAAACCCGTTTGGTGATCATCGGTCGGGATTTGGATCAAGGGGAAATTGAGCAGGCGTTATTCTCTTAAGCTCCTCAATTTCCCAAGCTCCAACTGGGGGGCAATAGCCCCCGCAACTTTGTCCAACAGCGCTCCACCACCGATGGACGCAGAGCTTTCCCTAATAATTGGTAGGTTTCCTGTTCGGGAATTGTCAAGGCTTCAGCGAGGGCGATCGCCCCTTCACAGGCTTGGCGAGCAGCGCTCATTTCCCCCACCTGTTGATAAAAACGCGCCAGATGATAGAGCACCTGAGCCTCCAAATGTTGCGCCTTCAGTTTTTCCGCCAACTGCAACGCCTCATTGAGGCAGTCCCGGCTCTCTGGGTATTCCTCCAAAGCCAAATGGCTTTCCCCCAAATTACACAAAGTGCGCCCCGTTTCCAACTGATCCCCTAAGGCTTGGGCAATGGGCAGGCTTTGGCGCAGATGCTTCACCGCTTGGGTATAGTTCCCTAAACGGCAATAGGTCATCCCCAAATTCGCCAGGGCCATCCCCACCCCCGCCTGATCCCCATGGGCACGGGCCAAATTCCAAGACTGTTGATAAAGGGACATGGCGCGGTCATAGTCCCCCGTGGCATTGTAAACACTGCCCAAATGGCCCAACCAACGGCTTTCGTCGCTGGGATTTTGGGCGGCGCGGGCGAGGCGGAGCGCCTTTTGGAGTAGAGAAATGGCCTTAGGGTATTGTCCGAGGGCCAGGTGTGCTGCGCCCAAATTACCCACGGCAAGGCCCTTTAAGGCAGCATCTTGGCGTTCTTCGGCAATCACTAAACATTGCTCAAAGGCAGCGATCGCCGCGAGATATTGCCCCAAAGCGAGGCGGATGGTTCCCAGTTGGGCGATCGCCTCCCCTTGCCGTTGATTATCGGGCATCTTTTGCGTGAGGCTGGTGAGGGCCTCAAAGGTGGCGATCGCCTGGGAATAATCCCCCAAACTGTGATAAGCATTCCCCATTCCCAGTAAAGCCTCCACCCATTGCCGATGGTTGGGTTGGGGCTGCTGCCGCTCCAGGGGTAAAAACCGCTGAAAATAATCTAAGGCATGGTGATGATCCGCCAATTGCCCATAGGCAACCCCGACATTAAACAGGGCTTGGCGCAGGGCATCGGGGGGCGCATCTTGACCCACCAAGGTTAAATATTCCTGCAAAACCTCAATGGTTTGGTGGGGATGGTTGAGGTGGGCATGGGTATCCCCGAGATAAAATAATGCCGCTTCTAAGGTTTTGGTGGACTGGGGTTGCACCGATTCCACCCAGGCTAAATATTGCTCCAGATATTCAATGGTGGCCGGATCATCCTGGCTCAAATAGCAAATTTTCCCCAACACAAACAGCGTTGCCCCAATTTGCTGAGGATTATTGAGGCTATCGGCCCGTTGCAAATAAATTTCCAAATAGTCACGAGCCGTTCTTAACTCGTCACTGGCATAATAGGCGGTTCCCAACTGCAAGGCCACCAAAGCGAATTGAGCATCTTCCCCCTCAGTCCAATCTTGGCGATCATAGTAGGCTTGGAGATATTCAAGGGTTTTACGATAATCCTGCATTTCGTAGGCCGCTGTGCCCAATTGCCAAAGGGCCGGGTCTAAACCCTCTGGATCGGGCATTAATGCTAGGTACTGCTCCAAATAGTTGAGGGTGGCGGGATAGTCTTTCTGTTTAAAACTGGCGGTTCCGAGGGCAAAATAAACCGTTGCCGGGATCGAGTAGTCAGGGGTATCGGTGAGGACTTGCTGGAGCGTGGCGATCGCCTCCCCATATTGCTGCTGATCATAATAGGCCAACCCCAATTGGATCAAAGCCTCCGGCTCCGTTGCTTCCGGTACTTGAGCAACATAGGCTTGCAAATACTCGATGACTTGGGCCGGTTGCTGTTGGTGATGGAACGCGGCCCCTAAATCCCGATACACCGTTGCCGGGGGGGAAAAATTGGGGCAGGCTTCCCCCCGTTGCAGATATTCCTCAAAATAGGCGATCGCCTGGGGATATTGCTGTAAATGGATTTGGCTTTGACCGAGATAGAGGAGGGTTTTGAGGGCAATGTCGGGATCGGCCCCCTGGCGAGCCATGGGTAAATAGGCGTGGAGATATTCGCTGGCTTGGTCGTAGTGGTGGAGGTGGTAATGGGCATAACCCAAATGGGCTAAGGTCGCCCCATCCCCCGCCGTTAACGCCTCACCTTTCACCAATTCGAGACATTGCTCTAAATAGGCGATCGTTTTCCCATAGTCGGCACGGGCATAGTAGGCATTGCCCAAATATAGATAGGTGGTTCCGAGG
>JAABSU010000288.1 GCA_011390265.1 Spirulina sp. | reverse complement strand
AAATACATTAACCCCTTTACCGACTATGGCTTTAAAAAGCTGTTTGGTGAAGAACCCAATAAAGACCTGCTCCTCGACTTCCTCAACGAACTGCTCCGAGAAGAACAGGGAACCATTACCAGCCTCACCTATATTAAAAACGAACACCTAGGGACAGGCGAACTAGATCGTAAAGCCATCTTCGACCTCTATTGTGAAAATGAGCGAGGCGAAAAATTTATTGTTGAACTCCAAAAAACTAAACAAAACTTCTTCAAAGACCGTACCGTCTACTACGCCACATTCCCCATTCGGGATCAGGTGCAGCGGGGGCCATGGGATTATGAATTGAAGGCGGTTTATGCCATTGCTATCCTCGACTTCATCTTTGAGGAGGATCAAGATGAGCCACAAAAGTATCGTTATGATGTCAAATTAACCGACATTGATACCTGTAAAGTCTTCTATGATAAGCTCACGTTTATTTACTTGGAAATGCCTAAGTTTAATAAAACGCTAGATGAGTTAGAAACTCGGTTTGATAAATGGTTGTACATTTTGCGAAATTTAGACCGGATTGAAACGATTCCAGAGATCTTGCAAGAGGAGATTTTTGAAAGATTGTTTGAGGTGGCGGAAATTGCGCGGTTCACACCGCAACAGGTGAAATTCTATGAAGATAGTTTGAAATACTATCGGGATATGCAAAATTCCCTCGATACCGCCAGACAAGAGGGGGTTGAGGAAGGGATTCAACAGGGTCTACAACAGGGCATCCAACAGGGCATCCAACAGGGCATCCAACAGGGCCTACAACAGGGCATCCAACAGGGCGTAAAGCAAGGGATGCGACAGGTGGCGATCCAGGGAATTCAGCGGGGTTTATCCGATGAGGTGCTGGTAGAATTGACGGGCTTGACCTTGGCAGAAATTAGCGAGCTACGGGCAGAATTGCCCTAATCCCACCGAGAGATTGATGCGCCATTCTTGTTCATCTCCCCATCCCCATGCAGCAAACCACAGCATTAACGAGCGATCGCCTCAAACAAGCCGCCTATGACTTGGGGTTTCACCTCGTCGGCATCGCCAACCTTGACCATGACGACCAAGCCCAAGCGCATTTAAACCAATGGCTGGCCAGGGGCTATCACGCCGATATGGCCTGGATGGCTAACCCCAAAAGGGCCGATATTCGCGCCTACTGGCCCCCCGTCCAAGCCGTCATCGCCCTCGGCCTCAACTACTACAACCCCCAAACCCCCCCCGATGATCCCCACATCGGCAAAATCGCCCGCTACGCCTGGGGCCGGGATTATCACCGCGTTCTCACCCGCAAACTTAAAGCCCTCAGCCAATGGCTCGAAGCCCAAGGGGAGGGGATTCAAACCCGCTACAGCGTTGATACGGGGCCGATTCAGGATAAGGTTTGGGCGCAGCGGGCGGGCCTGGGGTGGATTGCCAAAAATAGTAATTTGATTACCCGTGATTATGGCTCTTGGGTGTTTTTGGGGGAAATTCTGATCAATATTCCCCTAGAGCCGGATCGCCCCCATACGTCCCATTGTGGCACCTGCACCCGCTGCCTCGAAGCCTGCCCCACGGGGGCGATTCCTACCCCCTTTGTGGTGGATGCTAACCGCTGTATTGCCTACCATACCATTGAGAATCGGGGGGAAACATTGCCGGAGGCGATCGCCCCCCATCTGCAAAACTGGGTGGCGGGTTGCGACATTTGCCAAGAGGTTTGTCCCTGGAATCAACGCTTTGCCCAACCCACGGATATCCCCGATTTTCAACCCAACCCCGACCACCTCAACCCCCCCCTCACCACCCTCGCCCACCTCACCCCCGAGGACTGGGATCACCGCTTCCGAGGCTCCGCTCTGCGCCGCATTAAGCCAGAGATGTGGCAGCGGAATGCCCGTGCTAATCTGGACAACAACCCCTCTTCTCCTCCTCTCCCATGAGCGACCCCGTGATTCTTTTTGACTTTGACGGTACGATCGCCGATACCCATCAAATGTTAATCGCGATTTTAAATAACCTGGCGGGGGAGTTTGGCTATGAACCCTTAAGTGAGGCCATGGTGCAGGAATTTCGCGGTTTAAGTTCCCAGGAAATTATCCGCGCCTCGAAGGTTTCCGCGTTTAAAATCCCCTTTCTCATCCGTCGTGCCAAGGAAGATGTGCAGGCTTCGATGGCGACGGTTTCGCCCATTGGGGGGATTGTCAAATCCTTAGAAGACCTCACCAAACAGGGCTATGCCTTGGGCATTTTAACCTCTAATTTTGAAGAAAATGTCCAGATTTTTTTAGCCCATCATGATATGAACAATCTGTTCACTTGGCTTGATGCGGGGATGACCATTTTCGGTAAGCATCGGATGTTACGCCGCTTTCAAGAAAAGCATAATATTGGGCCGGAACGGTTGATTTATGTGGGGGATGAAACGCGGGATATTGATGCGGCGAAAAAAAGCGGTGTGTTGGTGGTTTCGGTGACTTGGGGGTTTAATACGCGGGAAATTTTGGAAATTCATAGTCCCGATGCCCTGATTGATGACCCGGCCCAGTTGGGGGAGGCGATCGCCCAACTGACCCAAAATTTTCCCCGTTAATGGCTAAATGTTACGGATCTTGCCCCGGCCTGCACTCCGATATTAAGCTAACGGCTAACCTTGTTCTGCTGCAACCATGACCGCCACCACTCCTGCCAACCCCAGCGTCTCCTTTGTTAACTTCCTGTTAGGGATTAAGCCCCTGGCCAACCTCGCCCGCAACCGTGCCAGAGCGATGATGATTAAACGGGCGGAAACCATCGGTGTGCCGTGGCGCGATCGCGTCGCCACCTTGCAAACCCTCGACTGGAACACCGACCAGATCGAAAACGCTGCCCTGAGCTATCCCGACTATTACCGCCGCCCCTTCCATGCCTACGATGCGGGGAACCTCAGTTGGGAGGCGGCGTTAGAGGTGGAGGTGGCCGCCTATAGCGTCCATGCCATGCTCCACCCGGAAAATCCCCGCGAGGGCGATGCTTATCTGCGCAATAGCTACCATGAAATTTTAAAAGCCCAACTTCCCACGCCTCCCCATCGCATCCTTGATGTGGGCTGTAGTGTGGGCATGAGCACCTTTACCCTTCAGGATCTTTATCCCCAAGCCGAGATCACCGGCCTGGATCTTTCCCCCTACTTCCTCGCCGTGGCCCAATACAACAGTGAGCAACAACAACGCTCTGTCACCTGGCATCACGCCGCCGCCGAACAAACGGGCCTCCCCGCTGGCTCC
>JAABSU010000030.1 GCA_011390265.1 Spirulina sp. | reverse complement strand
CCAGATTCTCGCCGCTGCCCCCGATGTGCAGTTAACGGCTTTGGATCGGGATGGGGAGGCGATCGCCGCTGCCCAGAGCCATCTGCCTCCAACGGTGCAATTTTGGCGGGGCAATTTTGCCGACTATCAACCCGGTGCAACGCGGTTTGATGGCATTGTTGCCGATTTGGGCGTGAGTTCTCCCCAGTTGGATCATGGCGAGCGGGGCTTTAGTTTCCAGCAGGATGCGCCTTTGGATATGCGCATGGATCAAAGCCAAGACCTGACGGCCGCTGAAATTATTAATCATCACTCCGAAACGGATTTAGTGCGGATTTTTTCCCACTATGGCGAGGAGCGATTTTCCAAACGCATTGCCCGCCGCATTGTCGAACAACGCCCCCTCTACACCACCACGGATCTGGTGACGGTGATTCGCGAAGCCATCCCCCCCGGCGCTCGCCACGGCCGCATCCATCCCGCCACCCGCGTTTTTCAAGCCCTGCGCATTGCCGTTAATGGCGAACTTGATGCCCTGGAGCAGTTTTTAACCCGTGCCCCCCAATGGTTGAAACCGGGGGGAAAAATTGCGATCATCAGTTTCCATAGTTTGGAGGATCGGATTGTTAAATATGCGTTCCGGGGGTCGGAATTGTTGCAAATTATCACAAAAAAGCCGGTGATGGCTCAAGCCGATGAACAACGGGAAAATCGGCGATCGCGCTCTGCCAAGCTCCGCCTTGCCCAACGAGTAAGCAAGCTAGAATAAGAGCCGATATTGCTTGCTTACCCTCCCGCGAATTCCATGTCCCCAGATGTTCAAGGCTACGCCCAACGTATTGCCGCCCTCGAAGCCGAAAATGCCGCGTTGCGCGAGCAGCTCACCACCCAAACCCAAACCCTCGAATGGCAACGCCTCAACGAGGAACTGACGCGCACCGTTGCCGAGCGTACCCATGAACTCGAAGTGAGTCAGTTACGGCTCCAACGAGTGGCGGATAATCTGCCTGGGGTGATGTATCAATTCCGCATCGACCCCGATGGCACGCAATGCTTTCCCTACGTTTCCGATGGCTGTCGAGATCTTTATGAACTGGAGCCTGAGGAATTTATCACGGCCTTTAATTTTGTCCATCCTCAGGATTTACCGGCCTTACAAGCCATCATTGCCACCACGGCCCAAACCCTAGAGCGAGCACGCTATGAGCACCGGATTATCACCCCTTCGGGCCAACTCAAGTGGGTGGAAATTCTCTCTAAACCGGAACGAAAATCCGATGGGGCGATTGTTTGGGATGGTTTAATTATTGAAATTACCGCTCGAAAACGAATTGAAATAGCGCTAGCTGAAAGTGATCAGCGGTTCCGAGAAGTTTGCAAACAAACCGGACAATTAATCTATGACTACGAACTGCAATCAGGAATCATTAACTGGATGGGGGCAATGGAGGCGATCACGGGCCATCCCCCGGCGGCCTTTGAGCAGTTTAACGCTGCGGAGTGGGAAAGCTGGATTCACCCCGAAGACCGGGAAAAAACTTTGGGACTGCTCAATGAATGCATGGAAAATGAGCAACCCTATTTCATGGACTATCGCCTCCGCCGTCGTGATGGTAGTTATCTCTATGTGGAAGATCGGGGGATATTTTTCCGAGATGAACAGGGGAAAGCCTACCGGATGCTGGGGACGATCGCTGATATGAGCGATCGCAAGCGCGTTGAAACGGAACTATTTGCCTCCCGTGCGGAATTGTTAGCGCTCTTTAACGCCATTCAAGATGTGATTATTGTCATGGATCGCGAGGGTCGCTATTTGAAAATTGCCCCCAGCAGCGCCCCCCTGCTGTACAAACCTTCGGAGGAATCTATTGGCAAAACCCTCCATGAACTCTTTCCCCCTGAAATTGCTGATTTCTTTTTGGGTTACATCCACCAGGCGATCGATACTCAGAAATTGGTGCGCATGGATTATAGTTTGCCCATTGGCGATCGCCTCGTCTATTTCGATTCAATCATTGCGCCCCAGCAAGAAAATACCGTCGTGATTGTGGCGCGGGATATTACCGCCCTCAAGGAAGTAGAAGCAGAATTACGAGAACAGCAAACCTTGCTACAAACCACCCTCGAATCCGGCAAGCTGGGCTGTTGGCGCTGGAATTCTTTAACCAATGAAGTGTTTTGGTCGCGAGGCGTAGAAAAAATTTTTGGATTAGAGCCGGGAGGCTTTGGGGGGACGTTTGAAAGCTATGTTGATTTGATCCATCCTGAAGATCTCACCAGCACAATGGCCACCATTCAAAATGCTATTGCCCAAGAACTCGACTACCGCCTAGAACATCGCATTATCACTCCCACTGGTAAAATTCAATGGATTTCTGCGACGGGTAGTGCGTGGCGGGATTCCCAGGGGAAGAGCATTGGATTATTGGGGTCAGTATTCAATGTTACTGAAGCCAAAAATGCTGAAATTGCTCTCCGGGAATCCGCCACACAAATCCAACAGCAAGCCTATCGAGAACAACTCCTCAACCAACTGACTCAACAAATCCGCCGCTCCTTAACGTTCAATCTCGATAAAATTCTCACCACCACCGTTCAAGAAATCCAGGAATTTTTAAAGGTCGATCGTTGTCATTTTGCTTGGTATCTGGATATAGAAGCCGGTCAATATTGGGAGGTGATCACCGAAGTGGCATCCCCTGGCCTGCCTAGCTTGGTGGGTCGCCATCCAACGGCTGCCTTTGGTAGTCTTTCGGAACTGATTTTGCAACGGCAAATTGTGCGTTTAGATGATACTAGCGATGTGGAAGATCCGATGGTACGGGTCGTGTTGCGAGAATTGGGGAATCGCTCGATGCTGGTGTTGCCGGTGTGGGATGAGGTGGGCGATCGCTACGGGGTTTTTGCCTGCACCCATAGCCAGGCCCTACGCCCCTGGACGGATGATGAAGTGGAATTGCTTGAAGCGGTGGTGAATCAATTGGCGATCGCCCTCACCCAAGCCAGCCTTCTCGCCCAAAGCCAAGCCAAAGCCGAAGAAGTGACCCAAACCCTCGCAGAATTACAACGGACACAATTGCGGTTAGTCCAAAGTGAGAAGATGTCCAGTTTGGGGCAGTTGGTGGCGGGGGTTGCCCATGAAATTAATAACCCGGTGAACTTTATCCATGGCAACCTCGCCCATGCCGATGAATACACCACAGCGCTGATTGAACTGGTCAATGCCTATCAACAGTATTATCCTGATCCCCATCCAGAAATTATCGAACTGATCGAAGAACTGGATATTGAGTTTCTTAAAACCGATTTTCAAAAGCTTTTACAATCGATGCGGGTGGGCACAGAACGAATTCGCGCCATTGTTCAATCGCTGCGAACGTTTTCTCGCTTGGATGAGTCGGAAATTAAGGATGTCAATATTCACGATGGCATTGATAGCACCTTAATGATTCTCCATACCCGCCTGCGAGCCAGTGACTTACGGCCGGCCATTCAGGTGATCAAAGACTATGGCGAATTGCCTTTGATCAACTGCTATGCCGGGCAGTTAAATCAGGTGTTTATGAATCTGCTCTCCAATGCCATTGATGCCCTCGAAGAACGGGATAATCACCGTTCTCTGGCAGAAATCCAAGCGCAACCGAGCCAAATTCGCATTGTCACCCACAGGGAAGACAATGGGATCACCATTGCGATCGCCGATAACGGCCCCGGCATTGCCCCGGAGGCCCAAGGCCGCCTTTTTGATCCCTTTTTTACAACGAAGGCGATCGGGAAGGGGACAGGGTTGGGGTTGTCGATTAGTTATCAAATCGTGACGGAAAACCATCAAGGGCAGCTTATTTGTACCAGCGAACCGGGCGCAACAACCTTTTTAATCGAATTGCCGATTCGTTAAGCTTAGTGAAGCCGATGGGTGAGTCAACACGTCAACACTAACACCGGCTGATTTTTTCCAAATAGCCAAAGATTGCGACAGGGTTATCTCTCAACCTTTGCCGCTGCATATTAAAGTGTAAAGTTTTGTGTGATTTATTTCAAGGATTTTGTTGAATTCAGGAATAATCCTAATTCTGATGGATCAAGTTATAGCACTAGCCAAGGCGGTTAAGATACCCGAAACTTCTAGTCTCAAGGGATTAACCCCCTGATTTGTCCTAGCAGTACTAAGGTTTTCTTATGGTGATGGTTAACCTTGACCGGGTATAAATGTTGACTAAGTACCGTGAAAATACAGAAAAATTATCATCTGTATTGTCTAATGAATTTTATTCAAATGGAGAAATTTTGTTATGTCTCATTCTGTAAAAACCGATACAATTCTAATTGTAGATGATAATTATACGAACTTGCGTGTATTATCCGATGCTTTAAGCCTGGTAGAGTTGGATGTGGCGATTGCCACCAGTGGGGAAGCCGCGTTAAAGCAGGCAGAGCAAGTTCAACCAGATTTGATTATCCTGGATGTGATGATGCCGGGAATCAGTGGGTTTGAAACCTGTGAACGGCTGAAAGCAAACCCTAAAACTCAAGCTATTCCGGTCATGTTTATGACCGCCCTTTCCGAAACGGTGAATAAAGTCCGGGGTTTAGAAGTGGGTGCCGTGGACTACATTACAAAGCCCTTCCAGCAAGAGGAAGTGATTGCCAGAGTCCAAACCCAGTTAAAGCTTCGTAAGCTGAACCAACGCCTTGAAGCCGAGTTACAGAATCGTAGGCTGATCGAAGTAGAACTCTCTGCTTCACGGGCGGAACTGTTGGGTCTGTTTGCCGCGATTCAGGATGTGATTATTGTCTTTGATCACAATGGTCGTTATCTCCAAGTTGCGCCGAGTAGTGCGCCTTTACTGTATTGCCCCCAGGCAGAAATCCTCGGCAAAACCATTCATGAAGTTTTGCCCAGCGAAATCGCCAATCTCTTCTTAACCCATATCCAGCAGGCGTTACAGACCGGACAGCCCAGTCGTTTGGATTATAGACTTCCCATCGGCGATCGCGTCGTTTATTTTGATGGAACGATGGCCCCCCGCCCCGATCAGACCGTGGTTTTAGTGGCACGGGATATGACCAATCTGAAAGAAGCGCAGCAAGCCTTAACGGAAAAAGAACATTTTTTGCAAAACACGATGGCAGCGGGCAAGATTGCTTGCTGGCGTTGGAATCGCTTCACGCAACAAGTCTTTTGGTCACAAGGGACAGAAACATTGTTGGGGTTAGAACCAGGGATATTTGGAAACACTTTTGATGATTATGTATCATTCATTCACCCCGATGATTTGAACGATCTATTGCAAGCACTTGAACTATCACTAAAAACCGGTGCAGACTACCAAACGGAACATCGTATTTGTCCGAAAAAAGAAGAAATTCAGTGGATTCGCACCAGTGGCTCAGTGTGGCGCGATCAGCAGGGAGAAGTGATGGGCTTGATGGGGTCAATTTTGAACATCACAGCCGCTAAACTTGCAGAAATAAAGCTCCATGAGTCCTCGCAACGGATTGAAAAACAAGCCCAGCGAGAACAAATTTTTAATCAAATCACCCAACAAATTCGTCAGTCTTTAGATCTCGATAGCATCCTGGCAAAAACGGTTCAATCTGTTCAAGAATTATTGAGGATAGATTGCTGTACGTTTGCTTGGTATTTTCATCAGGAAAAGCAATATTGGGATGTGGTTGCAGAGGCAAAAATTGCACAAATTCCTAGCTTGATTGGCCAATATACCCGCGATACCATGGGGGATTTATCAGACTTGCTGTTAAAACAGGAGATTGTGCAAATTGATCAGGTTGCCAGTCTAGAAAATGCTCAGGTGAAAGCTTTTTTGACAACGTTAGGGATTCAATCCATTTTGCTGCTGCCCGTTTTTAATGAAACCGGAAACTATGGTGTGCTCACCTGCATTCAAGCTCAAACGAGTAAACCGTGGCAAGCAGAAGATGTAGCCCTCTTAGTCGCAGTTGCCGATCAGTTGGCGATCGCCCTCAACCAAAGTAATTTATTGGCTGAAACCCGAACGAAAGCCGCAGCGTTAGCCCAAGCCTTAGCGGAACTGCAACAAACACAGTTGCGCCTGATCCAAACGGAAAAAATGTCGAGTTTAGGGAAATTAGTCGCGGGGGTTGCTCATGAGATTAATAATCCTGTGAGCTTTATCCATGGCAACCTCAACCATGCGGATGAATATGTCCATCAATTAATTGCTCTGATCCATCAATATCAACGATATTGCCCTAACCCTGATCCAGAACTGGCAGAAACCATTGCAGAAATGGACTTAGATTTTTTGCAAGCCGACTTTAAAGATCTGTTGCAGTCTATGCGGGTAGGAACAGAGCGGATTCGGGGAATCGTCAAATCCTTACGAACATTTTCACGGCTGGATGAATCTGAAGTAAAAAATGTCAACCTTCACGAGGGTTTGGAAAGCGCCTTAATGATTTTGGACAATCGCCTTCAAGGTCAAGAGAGCTGGCCTCCCATTGAGGTGATTAAAGATTATGGGGAACTCCCCAGCATTAACTGTTACGCGGGGCAACTGAATCAAGTTTTTATGAATATCTTAACCAATGCTATTGATGCCCTCGATCTACGAGATGAGCAGCGTTCTTTGGTGGAGATGGAAGCAGAACCGAGTAGGATTCGTATTACGACTCGACAAGAGGGCGATCGCCTCACCATTGCGATCGCCGATAACGGCCCCGGCATTGCCCCAGAGGCCCAAGGCCGCCTTTTTGATCCCTTTTTTACAACGAAGGCGATCGGGAAGGGGACAGGGTTGGGGTTGTCGATTAGTTATCAAATCGTGACGGAAAACCATCAAGGGCAGCTTATTTGTACCAGCGAACCGGGCGCAACAACCTTTTTAATCGAATTGCCGATTCGTTAAGGAGGGGGAACACCGCTAAATCTGCAACCATTGGGCTACTCCACCAGGGAGGGGCAGTAAAATCACCACCAATAATGTTAGGGCCGCTAACCCCAAGAGATCCCGGCCTTGGTTGAGTTCCGTCACATCATTGAGGGCGGGTTCATCCATATTGGGCATAAACAACAGGAAAATCGCCCAAATAATAAACTCGGAACGCACAAACCCCAAAATTAACATTAATAACCGGGCGATCTGGCCAATGCCCATGGCCATACGCTGGCCAAACATGGCATGGACAATATGCCCCCCATCCAATTGACCCACCGGCATTAAATTTAAAGCGGTGATGATGATGCCCAAATAACCGGCAACAGCGATGGGATGGAGTTGGATCGCCATGTCTGCGGTGAAGCCACTGCCGAGGGTGAGTTTACTCAGCACGGCCATAAAGAAGGAAAAGCGAGGATCGAGGGATTTGAAGTTGAGGAGGCTAGAGGTTTCCTCCAGGGGGACGGCATTAGAAAGGTGTAGCCCCCAGATCAGCAACGGCAGGGCGAGGATAAAGCCGCCAATGGGGCCGGCAAAGGCAATATCAAAGAGGGCGCGACGGTGGGGCATGGGCGATCGCGTTTGGATAAAGGCCCCAAAGGTTCCCAAAAAGAAAGGCATCGGGATGAAATAGGGCAGCGTCGTCCGGACTTGGTAATAGAGGGAGGCTCCATAGTGGCTAAATTCATGCACCCCCAAAATCAGCAACAGCGGCAGGCTATAGCTCAACCCCTGGGTCAAGAGGGCGGGTTCTGTTTGGACTTGCTCTAGGGCGATGCCCGCAAACTCGATGCCGATGACCGTGGTGGTGAAGAGGGTGATCAAAAATAATGCGCCGGCCCAGAGGGGACGGTGGAGGGGTTCTTGGTGGCGTTCGGTTTGGGTATTATTCCAAGGGTTGGGAACGAGGGCAAAAAAGGGTTTATTGGGTTGGCCTTCTTGGAAGATCAGCAGGAAGCGATCGCCAAATTTCGATTCCACATTTTCCCGCACCTTCTCATAGGCCACCTCTGGATTCGTCGTCAACCGCCCCCGACAGAGGATCGCCTGGGGGCGATAGTCCACGGCTTGGAGATAGTAGATTCCCCAAGGGAAGCAGTTGCGGAGACTTTTCTCCTCCTCGGCGGTGAGGGGGTTGGGGTTCGTGGGCTTGGCAGCGGCGGCGTTGGGTTCAGTGAGATCGAGGAGATCGAGCGCTTCCTTGGCCTCGGTGGGGGTTTTTCGCCCCCGTTGGATCAGCCACCAGTAGAGCATCGTACAAACAATAAAGGGCAGCAGCGCCACCGCCAAAGGCAGGGGCTGATCATCCCCCTTGATCACCAGCCACAACGACAAAAACACCGGGGGAGCCATCAACGTCCCCCAGAGCAACCAAATCGGCGTATCCGTCAACTGTGCCACGGTACGCTTCACGATAAGGTAACTAATAATGCCCAAAAAAATGAGCAGGAGTATTTCTACAATTTCCATACAGTCTAATTTCTACCCTCGCTATGCAACTGTCATCAAACCCAATTCCGAATCATCCCATCAATTTGCCTCAGTCCATTCTACCGGGAATTTTTAGCCTACCGGGCCATGCCGAGGGTAGTCTTTCCTACCTTATTGTAGAAAAAGGTGGCCAGAATATTTTGATCGATTCGCCATTATGGAGTGAGGAGTTGGGGGCCTGGCTTCGGGAACAGGGGGGCGTGGGGACGTTGTGGATCAGTCATCGGGATGCCATCGGCCCCGCTGTGGGGAGAATTCAAGATCAATTCCGGTGTGGGATCGCCATTCAGGAGCAGGAGGCCTATCTAATTCCGGGGCGATCTCTCACTCCTTTTCAAGATCAATATTTCCTCACCCCGGAAATCCGCGCCCTTTGGACTCCGGGCTATTCCCCCGGCTCCAGTTGCCTCTATGTGGAACAACAGGGGGGGATTTTATTCACGGGCCGGCATTTGCTCCCCATCGCCCCGGGGCAAATTGGGCCGCTACGGCGGTGGAAGACGTTCCATTGGGGGCGGCAGTTGGCCAGTGTGGCGACGTTGCGCGATCGCCTCGCCCATAAGCCTTTAGCCTATGTTTGTCCGGGGGCCAACCGTCGCTATTTGGGGGAATTAGGCCTGATTGCTGATCCCTGGCCCCAGTTGATGGGGTTGGATGTGGAGGGGTTGAGGGCAGAGGAGGCTATGGGTTAATCGATGGGAACTGCAACACCCCCTTGGTTTAGCGACGTGCTGAGGGCGGTGAGAATGCGGACTAAGGCCGTGGCGGTGGCTCCGCTGGCGGCGGGGATGGGGGTTTGGGTGTGGATGCTGGTGAGGAAGCGATCGCACACCACGCCTAACGATTCCCCCGTAGGGACGGGAATCGCTTCTGTAGCTAAACCCAGGGGGGGAAAGTTAGCGGTGCTTTGGCCCACTTGCCCCCGCTGCAACGTTAACGGTTGCCCCAGATGTAACTCATCAAAAATCAGTGTCCCCTCACTCCCCACCAACGCCAGCCGCCGCTGTTTATCAGTGTTGGCCCAACAGAGATGGATCTGCACCATCACCCCTTGGGGATAGGTCAGCGTCGCCCAAACCAGATCCCGTAATCCCGGCTGGAGCCAGGTTTTGCCCATGGCTTGGGCAGCAATGGGGGTCATCCCTAACCAATGGTTAAAAATGGCGATATCGTGGATCGCCAAATCCCAAAGGGCATCGACATCGCCACGAACGGGGCCGATATGGGTGCGGGCAGCGTAGCCATAGTGGAAATCCCCCAAGGCCCCCGATTGAATCACTTCATGGCCGGCGGCGATCGCCGGATGGAACAGGTAGGTATGATCGACAAAAAGCTGTACCCCCCGATCTTGGGCGGCTTGGGTGAGGGTAGCACATTCCGCAGGATCGAGGGTGAGGGGCTTTTCAGCAAGGACATGGTAGCCTTGGGCGATCGCCCCCTGGATTAACTCAAAATGCGTCGCGGCCGGCGTAGCAATCACCACCGCTTCAATGGGCAAATCCGGGGGGAGGGTTTCCCAGGCTTCCGCTAAAACGACCGTGGGGGGCAGTGCTAAGGTTTGGGCTAACGTGGTGAGGCGATCGCCATGGGGATCGATCACCGCCACCAATTCCGCCCCCGGATGTTGGGCAAAATGGCGGACAAAATGGCGGCCCCAACGGCCAGCCCCAAAAACAGCGATCCGAATTTTTCCAGCCATCATCGCATCATCCTTGCTAACTTCTGCTCTCCCCTCTCCCAAAATTGGGGAGAGGGGTGGGGGCCTAAACCTTGAGTAACTCCCCATCGCCACAACTGCGATCGAGGGATGCCGTGAAACTATACTTCGGTTGCCAATTCAGCACCGTTTTTGCCCGTTGATTGGTATAACGCAAGGGCTTAAAACGGCTGTGGAGTTTTGCCGGTACAGCAATCCCCGGCATTTTCACGCCCCCCTTGAGAAACGTCTGGTTCATCCACCAACCAAAACCGGCGATCGCCTTGATCACCACCCAAGGACAATAGTACAACTTCGGCGAGGGGTGGCGTTGCTTCAATGCCTGAGTGTATTGGCCCTGGGTGGGCAGATTATCATCAACAATATTCAGGGTTTGGCCAATGGCCGCCTCCGACTCCGCCGCGATAATCATCGCCTCAGCGCAATTCTCCACATAACTGAGGGGCAACGTCCCCCGCGTGCCAATCCGCAAGAACACCGAGCCAAATTCTGCCCCCAAAAGCGCGTGCCACAGGTATTCCCGGCCGTAGATCATCCCCGGCCGCAGAATCGTCACCTTGCCTCCCTCCTGCTCAAACTTTCGATAAAGTTGCTCTTGAATCAGCTTCGTTTGGGAATATTCATCGCGATTAACCACCCGCTCCGCCGTCACTAGGGGCGAATCCTCATCCAAAAGGCTATGGGCCCGCTTCTGCTCGTATTCATACACCGAAAACGTACTCACCGCCACTAAGCGAGCAACGGTAGCCGCTGCCATCGCGGCCAATAGGTGTTGAGTTGTCGTGACTGTACCGGCAAACTGCTCATCAAAATTCCCAGATTTTACCGCCGCCAAATGGATCACCGCCTCTACACCCGTTAAGGCCGCAGTGAGTTCTGTGGGTTGACGGAGCAGATCAATTCGCGCCAATTCTAAACGCTCATGATCATGCCAGGGAATCCCCGTCACATCGGTTTCCGGCCGAACGATCGCCTTAATCCTGTGGCCCCGGCGCAACCCGGCCGCCACAACATATTTACCTACAAAACCCGATGCGCCGGTAATTAACAGTTCCATACTTAGTTTTCCTCCGCCCCAAAGGCATTAATTTTGGTGAACAGCTTGGCAATCACGACGCAGCCCAATCCATGGGGGTAATCGGTTCAAAAGAGGTGGTCATTTTGTAATACCCTCCCGTAGTGAGGGCATTTTGAATGGCGATCGCCAGCTCATTGTTATGGAGGGAAATATCAGCGGCCATGCGACTGGGACGATTTTCGCGCAGGGAATCCGCCATCTCAGCAACACCTCGACAGAAATCCATTTGTTGAATACCCCGCTTATTTAACTTCAATGCCTTACGCACGAGAGGATAGCGACGCTTAATCGGATTCAGAAAAACCTTCCGTCGAATCCGCATCAGCTTCTGGACATAGACAGGATCTCCATAATCCCAACATTCATGAATACTAAGAATGCCCTGATCACCAATGATGCGCAAACCGTGATCATGGGGAGCCACAATGCCACAAGTCAACCTGGCAACAACACCTGACCGAAACTGAATACAGGCTACGGAAAAATCCGGTGTGTCTTTGGGTTCCAGGGCAACATCTGTTTCTTTATCGGGAATTAGGCAAGATGAAAATGCGGTTACTGATTCGGCAGGCCCAAAAAAGGCAGTAAACCAGTTAACATAATAACCGGCGTGTTCAAGGGTGCAACCGACCTCAAACTCATCCTGATAGGGCCAAGGTGTGCCTGAGCGACTTAACCATTGTTGATAGGGTGCTTTATGTACCATGCCATCATCCATTTCAGCATAAACTAACCGGATTGGGCCGACGATATTTTCCCGGATCGCTTTCCATAAGGTTTGAGCGGTTTCTCCCAATACGCTACAGGGTGCAGAGGAAATGTGAAGATGATTAATGGCTGCTAAATTGACGAGTTCTTTGGACTGATCGATGGTCATCGCTAAAGGTTTTTCAGAGTAGACATGTTTGCCTGCTTCTAAACAACGCTTAGACACATCAAAATGACTTCTAGGATTGGTTAAGTTCAGGATAATATCAACATCAGTTTTTGCCAGAATTTCCTCAACAGAACCATAATGGGGGACTGCGTAAAAATCAGAGAATTTCTGTAGCCGCTGAGGATTTTGATCTGTTACACCAATGAGTTTTAAGTTGGGATGAAATTCTAAGGCTCTGATATAGTAATCGGCAACATAACCACACCCAACAAATGCAATTTTCATAGCGGTGATAATGATTTAAAATTGTGAGAACGGTGGTTTCAGCCCCTGCTCAAAATTATAGATTGTTTTTGATCCCTGTGACAGTTCTCCTGACGCGGCAATTTGCCCCATGGGGGTCATTGCATGAAAATCTTTCTCCGTGAACAGCGAATCTCGCTACTCATTTTAACCGGAGGGAGGGCCGCAAGCTGAGGGCTTGCTCCTATTCCAAACTGAGGGGATCAATATTTAAGCTGAGGCTGACGGTGGTAGGACAGAGGGCAAACAGGGGCGAAAAGTCGGGTAAAGCGGTGAGGTTGGTGGGGAATTTGATCAGAATATGCCAGCGAAATTGACGATTCACCCGCATGATCGGGGCTGGGGCGGGGCCTAAAAGTAGGGCGCTGGGGGGAAGGAGCGATCGCCCCTTCACTGCCATCAATTCTGCGGTTTGTTGCACCACCTCTAACTTTGACCCCGTAAGCCGCAACAACACCAACCGGCTTGCGGGGGGGTAGCCATGGCTATACCGTTCCGCCAATGTTGCCGCCGCAAACCCCGGATAATCATAATTTTGCACCGCCCTCACCACGGGATGATCGGGGCTATAGGTTTGGAGAATGACCCGCCCCGGCTCTGCCCCTCGACCCGCCCGGCCCGCCACTTGGGTTAAGAGTTGGAAGGCCTGCTCACTGGCGCGGTAATCTGCCCGATGTAATAGGCCATCGGCGGCCACAATCCCCACCAGTGTCACCTGGGCAATATCTAACCCCTTCGTAAGCATTTGCGTCCCCACCAACAGATCCGCTTCTCCCTGCTCAAACCGAGTTAAGAGATCGCGGTACGCCCCTTTGCGGCTGGTGGTGTCGCTATCGAAGCGGAGCGCCCGTAGTTGGGGGAATTGTTGGGCTAGTTGTTCCATGACTCGCTGGGTGCCGCTGCCAAAATTTTTCAAAAAGGGGGAGCCACAGGCGGGACATTGGGGGGGCTGAGTTTGGCGATGGTTGCAATAGTGGCAAATGAGATTGGGGTGGGTGGAACTGTGGTGATAGGAGAGGGAAACGTCGCAATGGGGGCAAAGGAGGACTTCGCCACAACTGCGGCAGGAGACGAAGGTGCTGTGACCGCGACGGGGAATGAAGAGGATGGCCTGCCCTTGGAGATGATGGAGGGCTTGGGCGAGGCTGTGGCTGAAGATGGAGCGGTTGCCCTGTTGGAGTTCCTGACGCATATCGACGATTTCGATGGGGGGATGGGGGCGCTCTCCAATGCGTTGGGGAAGGGGTAAATAGGTGATGTTACTGGCTTGGGTTCCCTGCCATGTGGCGAGATCGGGGGTGGCGGAACCGAGGATGAGGGGGCAATTTTCTAATTCGGCCCGCCATTGGGCCACGGTGCGGGCGTGGTAGGTGGGGGTGCGTTGCTCCTCTTTGAAGCTGCTGTCGTGTTCTTCGTCGAGGATGATCATCCCTAGGTTACGCAGGGGGGCAAAGACGGCGGAGCGGGTGCCGATCAGGATTTGCCCTTGGGGGGCGAGCATGACCCGCCAGGTGTCGTAGCGTTCTCCCTCGGAGAGTTGACTGTGGTAAACGTAAACGCGATCGCCAAAGCGGGCCCGGAAGCGATCGGTGAGTTGGGGGGTGAGGCCAATTTCGGGGACGAGGACGAGGGCGGAACGACCGGCGGCAACACAGGGGGCGATCGCCTGCAAATATACTTCAGTTTTCCCCGATCCCGTCACCCCATGGAGTAGCATCACCCGAAACCCTGATTCAGCTTGAATGGCACTCAAAGCTTCTGCCTGAAACGGATTAAGCACTTTCGCCCCATCCCCTACCATGGCCGGCCCCTGAGCTAGCCGCAACACCTCGCGGGGTTCGATGACAACACAGCCCTGAGCCTCCAATTTTTTCAGGGTAGGCGTGGAGGTGTGCAGTTGTTGCAGGCAATCCGTTAGCCACATTTCCCCCCCTGCTTGCTCAATTCCCTTCAGGATTTCCTGCTGGCGTGGGGTTAAATCTTCGGGGTTGGTGGCTTGGATCAAGCTCACGGCCTTTTGAGTTTTCGGCTGCTGAGATTTCCTGAGCAGGCCGGGGGGAAAAGCCGTGCGGATCACCAAAATGAGGGGAGCGTGGTAAGCGTCCGCCACTCGGTTGAGTAATTCCCAGTATTGGGGGCTGATTAATCCAGTGGCGATGCGATCGCTCACCGGCTTGAACTTCTCCGCCGCAATATGGGCAGGAGCCACCGTTAAACCCCGCACCACAATCCCCCCCAATTGCCGCGTACGAAAGGGAACCTGCACCACATCCCCCACCTGAAGACCCAACTCCGGCGGCGCAATATAGGTAAATAACTGTTGGGCAGGGGGTTGATCCTGATTTGGAGAATCCTTAGCCTGCGCCCCAGGACAATCCACCAACACATCAACCCAAGGAAAACGAGACATCAGCCACCATCCACAGCGAAACCCGGTTTCTAGATCCGTGAGAAACCGGGTTTGATCGAAAATTTGCAAGTCTGATCTTAAGGGATTCCTCACCCGATCGCCCGATGTCGGAGCGAAAAATTTTTCGCCCCTCCGGTTCTAGGGGATCAAAGCAATTCCCCCTCGATGAATTGGCGGGATTGGGCCATTTGGGTTAACACCGTGGCAATTTCCGCCGGACTAAAGCCCGCTAGTTCGAGCACCTGTTGCCAATCGGCGGCGGTGGCCGTGGGGTCGGATTGGTAGGCTAGGGCTAGGGCGGCGATCGCATCATACCAAACGAAATTTTGGAACAACACCGTTCCCTTGCGGTGGGGGGTCAAACTGGCTAAATAATTGGTGATTGGCCCCGCCGTCGGTTCGACATTTTGCCAATCCACTTGCCCCGGATCCACCTGGCGAATATAACCCTCCACTTGCCCCGTCACCGCGTCAGTATTGTCATACACCAACACAACCCACCGGTAATCTTGATTGGTTTGCAGGAGCGATCGCTGGGCTTGGGGATGATGACTATGGGGGATCGACGTGGGTAAACTCAAGTTCATGATGCCGCCATTTTGCCCCACTTCCCACTCCTGAGCATAGACAAACTTACGGGTCGGATTACCACCGAGACGGCCGGGGGTGACCTCCTCCAACTCCAAGCGGACAATCCGCTCCGTTTTTGCCGTCGGGAGGTACACCAAAATTTGCGGATTACCAGCAATCGTCACGCCAAATTGATTATATTCAGGCACCAAAGCCATTAACGATACACTTTCGGCGGTGTTATTTTCAGGGCCACGAGTCCCCCCCACATCGCTGCGATTGGGAGAAGTATCCACCTTCGGCTTAAAGCCAGCGGATTGCCATTCCTCGATACTCGGTAAATTCTGGGCGATCGCCCCCCCCACAGGCAGCAGCCCAGGGGTTAACGATGTCGTGATGGTAGCGGTTGCAACGCACACAACCCACCCCAAGCGACGGGGGGAAAGTCGAAAATCCATAACCAAGTCCCTCAAAAAAGAAAAGTTGAAACAAAACAGACGATTGACCGGCAATGCTCAGAATTTTGAGTCACCTGCACCCTTAAATATCTCTGTTTTAACCAAATCCTAGGGTGAACGTCCACGGAAAGTTCAGTCTAAGCAACAGGAAAGGGGAGGTTTCTGCTAAGTTTGGGGGTTGTAGCCGTTAATCAAACAGCGGCCCGTTTCCGTTTTTCACGCCAACTGAGCATGATTCCAGACTCCTCCTGGGCCAAACCTGCCCCCCCCATCCGCACCATCTACCCCTTCGCTGCGGCAGCTATCCACGGCATTACCTTTTATCAGGGGATGCTCTATGCCCTTGATGCCACCACAGGCTACCTCTTGGCTGTAGACCCGGAAACCCACGACACCCGCATCCTCAACCCCCATACTTGGCAGGATTTTGTTGGGGCGACGGGGTTGGCGATCGCCCAAGACACCCTGTGGTTCACCAGAGGGGAGGATCTGTATTTTTGTTCCCTAGAGGAAACTGATCACCTCCATGCCCACCGCTTCTTTAGCCTCTATCACCCCCTCAACGGCGTTGCCGTTCGGGAATCGACCATCTACGTCACCTGCCAACGCACCGGCCACATCCTGATCTTTAGCCGCGAAACCCGCCGGGAAATTACCCGCTTCTATGCCCCCGGCATTGGCGTGGAAAACATCGCCATCCGGGGTGAAGAATTGTGGCTCACCGATGATATTGAACAGAGCGTCTATTGCCTAGATCGGGCCACCGGAGAAATCCAGTTTAGCGTCCTCACCCCCTTTGAATCCCCCACTGGCCTCGCCTTCGATGGCGATACCCTCTTTGTGGCCTATGCCCAAAATGAGCCGTATCTACGAGATAACCCCAACGCCAACCCCAATTACGAACTACAATACCGCGATCGCACCTTCATCCACCCCCTTTACTACGCCTACTACCCCGATCAAAAGTACGCCCTCTCCAACGGCTATCTCGTGGAAATGAGCTACATCGAAGAGCTTTCCCCCCTTGATACCGTCGATGTCCATGATTTGGAATGGCGGATCGCCCTGCCAGCGGAAACCCTCCGCCAAAAAATCCGCAAACTTGAAGCCATCGGCCTGCCCTTTGAGGAGCGGGAGGTAGAGGGGGAACGGATTGCCGTGTTTAAGTTTGATCAGCTTAAATCCAAGGATCGGTATATTTTTGGCTGGCGAGCCACCCTCGAAGTGTGGGGGATTAAATACCAATTTGGCCCCCAAGATGGGGAAACGATACCGGAACTGCCCCCGGAGTTTGGCGATCGCTACCTCATCGATAACGACAACCTGGCCATGGATCAGGAAATCATCCAGCGGGCCGCCCAAGATGCTGCCGGCCGGGAAACCAACCTGTTGCGGAAAATGTACAGCATCCGCAACTATGTTTACGATCATCTTTCCTACGGAATCAAGCCCCACATCGATACCCCCGATGTGGCATTGGCGCGGGGAGTGGGTTCCTGTGGGGAATATTTAGGAGTTTTACTGGCCTTGGCTCGCCTCAATGGCATTGCCTGCCGTACCGTCGGCCGCTATAAATGCCCCCCCCATGCCCGGGAGCGAGGCCACCTCCTCGAACCAGATTTTAATCATGTGTGGATGGAGTTCTATCTGCCGGGCTATGGCTGGCTGCCGATGGAATCAAACCCCGATGACGTTATCGAAGGCGGCCCCTATCCTACCCGCTTCTTTATGGGGCTGGCCTGGCATCATGCGGAGATGGCCAAAGGCATCTCCTTTGAAAAGCTCTACGTCAATGATGTACTGATGAAGAAAGAGCAGTTATCCATCGGCGATCTGGCCATTAACCATGTGCGCTTCCGCATCTTGGAGGAATTACAGCCCCCGGAATCCTAAACCGAACCCACCCCGCCCTACGGGCACCCCTCCTGGGCGGGGATTTTTCGGAAAATTTCCCCTCCCAGGAGGGGCAGGGGTGGGTTAACCGGCGGCGAGGTAGCCCAACCCTTGGAGTTTGGTGATCACCTTATTGATGCTTTCTTCGAGGTCTTCGAGATCGGTGCGGCATTCAATTTCGGGGTTGAGGGGGGCCTCGTAGGGGTCATCAATGCCGGTGAACTGCTTGATTTCGCCAGCGCGGGCTTTTTTGTATAACCCTTTCACATCCCGCGATTCACACACAGCTAAGGGCGCATTGACAAACACTTCGACAAAATCGCCAATCCGTTCCCGCACCTCTTCCCGCGCAGACCGGTAGGGGGAAATGGCCGACACGATCACAATCACGCCATTGCGGGTTAACAGGTGGGAAACAAACCCGATGCGGCGAATATTTTCGTCGCGGTCTTCTTTGCTGAAGCCTAAACCCTTGGTGAGGTTGGTGCGGACAATATCGCCGTCGAGGACTTCGAGTTGATAACCCTGCGATCGCAGTCGTTCTGCAACAGCTTGGCTGATCGTCGTTTTGCCTGCACCACTCAGGCCCGTAAACCAAACGGTAACTCCGCGTTGCTCCATGGAAATCCTTGACCTCTTAAATTCGCACCCTATATCTTATCGGATTGCTTGACCCAATCCGGAGACATGGCGAAAATCACCAGCAAAATTATCGGTTGAAATGGTCATAGGCGAGGTGGGAAATTTGCTGGATTAAGGTTTGGGCTTGGGAATCGCCGTGGGGACGCTCAACAATCACGGCGATGATATAGCGCGACCCTTTGGGGGTATCCACCAGGCCGGCATCCGCGAGCACCTTACCGAGGGTTCCGGTTTTATGGGCAATGGTTGCCCCCGTGTCGAGGCCTTGGGGGAGGAGTTGGCGGTTATTCACCGCCGTGAGGGTGCGGAGAATGCGATCGCGCGATCGCATCGAAATCAATTGCCCCTGCTCCACACCAATCAACACATTGACCAGATCCACGGGGCTGGTGGTATTCGTGCCGGGGATATCCGGGAGCCAATCGTGTAATTGGGTTTGGTTTAACCCTAACTGCTGAAATTGGCTATTGAGGGTAGCCTGACCCCCCAAGCGATCAATAACCATGTTTGTCCCCGTGTTATCACTGATCGTGATCATGCGGGTTGCCGTTTCGAGGGCGGAAAACTGGGTTCCCACCGGGCTGAACTGCATATTCCCGGCTTCCGAGGCCCGTAGCTCGGCGGTCATCGTCAGGGGTTCATCAAGATCAACCCGTCCCTGATCCACCTGTTGGTAAAAGAGCGCTAGGATAGGTAGCTTAATTGTACTAGCGGCGATGAAGGACTCTTGCCCCCGCACATTGACATAATGACCCTGATCAAGGTCGAGGATAAACACACCGACACGGCCCTGGGGATAGGCGGCGATCGCCTCATTAATCTGAGTTTGCAGCGGTTCAATCGTCGTTTTGAGGGGAAAATCGAGCGCCGTTTTCAGGGGATCAACGGCAAACCCCATCTGAGCAGTTTGGGTTTCCAACTGAACCGCAGATTCTGGTTCCGTGGGACTGAGCATCAGAATGCCGATAAATAGTCCCACGCTCACACCGCCAGTAATCATAACCACCATTTTCAACGGCCAGGGCCATGTTGAGTAACGTTTCCGCTCGGCATGTTCTGATTTTTTGGGCCCTTGGGCCGGGGAAGCAACCACAGTGGGGGTTAAAGCAATCGAAGCACGAATCTCGGCGGCAGTGGGACGAGAACGAGGCGGCTTGGAATCCTGAGAGACAACGGCATTGCGCCGCGCCGCACGGCCGGAACGATACTGGGGTTGATAAGTCATGATGCAGTGGAAAGACCCTGAAGGTGTATAAGTTACGCTGAACAGTCCCAACTGACAATCTGCCCATCGCGGGCCAGACCTGCCTGCCAAAATTCGGTAACCTTACGCCATTTATCTTAGACCGATCTGGAGAGATAAACAATCGACCAATCTTAATTTTTCTGAAGGCATTAGCCCCATTTTCAATACCAACAGATACAGTGCTTCTGCCTCGGCCAATGTGCGGTACTTCGGGGATTGGCAATATCCTTTAATAAACCCGGTACGTCAGCCAATGCTTCGGTTCTCCCGGGTTTTCCTCTGATGGAAGAATTTCTGGTTTGAGCCAACGCCAGGTTTTTCCCTCCCGTTGACGTTGTAAATAAATATCAAAAGAATTGCCGGTTTGCTCTAGAGTTTGGTCGGGTAATTCCAAGCTCAAATCATAATGACCTTGGAGGTGATAGGTCGGCAATTTGGCTAAGTACTGACTTTCTAGTTGGTCTACTTTGATGTGGCGAATGGTTAGGTTAGGGGTGGCGGCTTGGAGTTGGGCGCTGAGGGCGGTTTGACTGTGCTCCACCTGGAGGGCGATCGCCTTACGGATAATTTCTGAGGTGGGGGCGAGGCTAATGGAGGGCTGACCGCCGCCACAACTGGTCAGGAGGAGACAGAGTGCCATGAGGATGAGGGCTTTGGCCCAGGCCCAGGGTTGTTGTGTGTGTTGATGCGATCGCGCCTCTACCATGGTTTGCTTATTTGTATTTAGCAATGGCCATCCGGAGGATCCCCCCTGCCCCCCTTAAAAAGGGGGGTTCCGAAATTTAACCCCCTTTTTCTACGCCGAAGGCGCATCCCCGAAGGGGCTTAGGGGGTCGGCGTAGCCGGGGGGATCTTGAGCGAGATTTTAGCCTGGCTCATTGATCCGAATGGTTAAAACCTAGTGTATAGCGTATTTTCACAGGACGATCGCCTCTCCCTGTTGCGTAAATTCCACATCTTGGATCTGCCAAGTGGGATGATTTGTTAAGGTTTGGCGGAGACTGCCAAAGAGGGCGAACTGTTGGCAGGCGGATAGGGTTTGCAGTGGTCGGCTGTCGGGGGCGGTGCGGAGATCGATGCTCGCGGTTTGGCTTGAGGGGTCGAGGCTGACGCGATAACCGGCGATCGCAAAGTCAGCGGTATTGAAATGATCAAGAATGATGGCGATCGCCCCCTCCACATCCGTTGCTGCCGTTTCTACCCGGGTCGGCACGAGGGTTTCACAATAGGCATCGGGAAGATACACCTCAAGGGTGGCGGCCGTAGAGGTGGGGATGGCGGGAACGGGATCGGGGGTTTGTAGTTGGGGCGGCTGTTGGCAGGCGGTTAACCCCAAGAGAGCTAGGGCAAGGCTGAAAGAGAAAAATTTACTGGTCATCGCGCACCTCAAGACAGAATTAAAATTGAAAAGCCCGTGCTTTCGGGGGGTAGATGCTGATCTATTCAGGCATGGAGCGGGGGAAATCCGGATTGATTGCCGGGGGAAGGGGCGAAAAATGGTGTAGGGTAGCCTTGCTCCTTTTGTTGGTGATCATGCCCGCGACCTCGGTTTGGAACCGCCGCCATCTGCTGACCTTGGCGGACTTTACCCCCCTCGAATATGATGCCGTCCTCACAACCGCCGCCAGCTTCCAAGCCGTCCTGGCCGGGCGGACGAAAAAAGTCCCCGCCCTTCAGGGGCAGGTGGTGGCGAATCTCTTTTTTGAACCCTCCACCCGCACCCGCAGCAGTTTTGAACTAGCGGCAAAACGGCTGTCTGCCGATAGCCTTAACTTTGCCCCCGGTAGCTCCTCCCTCACCAAAGGGGAAACGATCCTCGACACCGCCAAAACCTATTGGGCGATGGGGGCCAATATTTTGGTGATTCGCCACCAACAGGCGGGGGTTCCAGGGGCGATCGCCGCCGAAATGGATCGCCTCGGCAGCGGCGTGCGCGTCCTCAATGCCGGAGATGGTCAGCACGAACACCCCACCCAGGGCCTACTGGATCTCTTCACCCTCTGCACCAGTATTGATCCTCAAAATCCCCGCCTCGCCCAATTGGCAGGGAAAAAAATTGCGATCGTCGGCGATATTCTCCATTCCCGCGTCGCCCGCTCCAATTTATGGAGCCTCACCGCCGCCGGGGCCGAGGTGCATTTTGCCGGCCCCCCCACACTCCTGCCCCCCCAATTAGCCCAACTAGCCCCCGTCCATCTCCATTGGGATCTAGAACCGGCCCTTGAGGGGGCTGATTTTGTGATGACGTTGCGGCTCCAAAAGGAGCGGATGAGCGATAATCTCCTGCCGAGTTTGCGGGAATACCATCAACGCTACGGGATCACCCGCGATCGCCTCCGCGCCTGCGCCCCCGAGGTTAAGGTCTTGCATCCCGGCCCGGTGAATCGTGGCGTAGAGCTGAGTTCCGACCTGATGGACGATCCCCAGTTGAGTTTAATTCCGCAACAAGTCACCAGCGGCGTAGCGGTGCGCATGGCCCTACTGTACTTTTTGGGCGGAGAGCAACCGGTTTAACAGTTTTTCGGGGCAATTCTCCCCTAGAATCTGGACAACACGGGTTAATTCAGTTTTTTCACAGCGGCGATCGCCATGCAACTTCAGCGCACCACTTGGTTTTTATTACTCACGGCCCTAGTTTTGGGCGGTGTGGTGTATGTGGTGGAAGGGGTGATCCCCCAACGACAAGCCCAGGAACAACAGGGGCGATCGCGCATTTTTATGGATCTGGAATTGGCCGATCTGCGGCGTTTTGAGATCAAAACCGCGCAGGAACGGCTCGTCATCCGCCAAACCGACGATCAGCAAGCCCCCTGGCAAATGACCCAACCCCAGCGCGTGACAGCAGAGCGGGCCGCCGTCCAGTTTCTCACCAACCTCCTGGTGGAGGGCCGCTATGACCGCACCCGCAGCATCAACGCCTCCGAAGCAACCCTCGAAGAATACGGCCTCACAGATCCGATCGCCAGAATTCGGATTTACCGTCACTCCCAACCCCAACCCCTCACCCTGTTTCTTGGCGACATGACCTTAGATGAGCGTTGGGTTTATGGCACATTCGCAGATCCAGAAACCGCAACGGGATCTGTAGACATCATGGCCTTGCCCATTGAATTTAAATATGCGGTGGAGCGTAACCTGGGGGAATGGATTGCCACAGAAGAGCGGGGCAATGTTGAAGTCGATTAGGCTCGGGCGAGATCTCCCCGCAAACAGGGGAGGATTTTGGCCAAAAAACCCCTGAAGATGGGGGTATTGGCGAGGTCGGGAGAAGTATTGTGAAGTTTTGTTGCAAAAAATTAGGATTTCCTTCACATTTATGAGCAAATCCAGTACATTGGTTACAGAATTCTTAATGAATTTTAACATCATTCTCAACTTCCCTCAATAAAACCATGGCAAAGCAAGGCGCGTTTTTTCTCGAACCCGATGACGCTAAAACCTTCGGCGATATCGAATACATGCGGACTCCCAACAAAGTCAAGCACAAATTCCCAAAAAGCAAAGCCAATGGCGGTGGCTTTGAAATCACGAAGGAATTGAACGCCATGGAAATTAAGGGCTTAAATGCTCCCGCCGCTCCCGCCGCTCCGGCTCCCACGGCCGCCGATGCGCCAACAGCAAATCCCAGCAACCCTCGCCGGGCTACCGATAGCACCATGGATATGTTCCGGCAGATGGCTAAAAGCATTAAACGTTAGATCCATTAAACCGGGCTGAACCCTCAGCCCAATCACCCTAAACCCAATGGGAGGCAGTGCCTCCCATTTTTTTGTGGCTGTAGAATGATTAACTTTCCCGCACCCTCTTGGCATTTGCCCAATTAATTCAGTATTATTACCAATAATCACATCATAGTTATTAAGTAAATCAGTGTAAATACGGCTAAATTCTGCGGATGTACTGAGGCTACTCCGTATCATCTGTGAAGAATCTCAGTAAAAGCCCTAGGGTCAAACTTGAGTCCTCTCCATTGCTCGCATCTTCCGCTGTTCCCTCTCTTTTAGGGCTTAATCATGGTCAGTACAATTAAAAAATTTCAAAGCCAACCCCCTGCTGTGCCGGGTTCCGGTGTTTATATTCCTACGGTGGGGGTGATTGGTTCGCCGGTAACAGCACTTACCCTCGATCGCCAGATTGCAACGGTGATGGCATGGGCCAAGTGCCGGTGGAGCAAGGCTGTGTTTGCTGCCAATGTCCATATGCTGATGGAGGCCCACTGGAATCCTGAATTCGCCGCGATTCTTAATCAAGCGGATTTAGTCACCCCCGATGGCATGCCCTTGGTTTGGGTGATGAAACAAATGGGTTTAAGTGAGCAAGACCGGGTGACGGGGAGCGATCTGTTTCAATACTGTTGTGAACAAGCCGAAGCTCAGAGCATTTCGGTGGCCTTCGTCGGTGCTGATCTATCCACTTTGGCAAAGATGCGGCAACGGTTGGCTAAGGATTTTGCTAACCTGATCATCGCCGCCATGGAGCCGCTCCCCTTCCGGCCCCTCACCCCCCAAGAAGACCGGGAACTGATCGAACGGATCAACGCCAGCGGTGCAGGGTTGGTGTTTGTGGCCCTGGGTTGCCCGAAACAAGAGCGGTGGATCATTGAACATCGTGGCAAGATTAACGCCGTGATGCTGGGGGTGGGGGCTGTGTTTCCGTTCTACGCGGGAACCGTGCAGCGAGCGCCGGAACAAATGCAACGCCTTGGGTTGGAATGGCTACACCGCATCCAACAGGAACCGAAACGGCTGTGGAAACGCTATGCCGACACGATTCCCTCCTTTATGATGTTGGCGGCTAAACAGTTGGTGATGAAGGTGAAGGGGGGCGATCGCCCTTTCCGGCACTACCACCATGCCCAACCCATTGGCGAACTGCTACACCAAGCGGGGTTACTCACCACTGAACAGGTGCAGGAAGTTCTCAAGGACAAGGCCAAATATCCCAGATTCCAATTTGGCCAATTGCTGGCCCAACGGGGTTGGCTCAAATCTGAAACCGTCGATTTTCTGATTGAGCATCTGCCCCAATTGTCCACAGTCGGGGCAAAACAACCCATCGGGATTTACCTCCTGGCGGCGGGCCTCCTCACGGAGGGGCAAATTCAAACCATCCTCCAAGAGCAACACCAAAATAGCTCGCAGTTTGGCACCATTGCCGCCGCCCATGGTTGGCTCAAGCAGGAAACGGTGGATTGGTTGGTGAAGTCCATGGGGGTTTCCCCAAAACCGGCC
>JAABSU010000287.1 GCA_011390265.1 Spirulina sp. | reverse complement strand
GTTTGCAGTTGAGGATGACGGGAAAGAGCGGTTTCGCTGAGGGTGATTTTGCCATCAAGGGCCATCACCTCCCCATTGGGGTTGATGCCCAAGGGGTTAATTTCAATGCTATCCAAATCTTTACTGGCAAAGAGATGGTACATTTTTTCAACAATGCTGCTCACCGCTTGGATGCTCGGCCCCGTTAAGCCCATTTGAATGGCGAGACGGCGGGCGTAAAAAGGGGAAAATTCCTGATCAATCACAACGGTTTGAATATCTTCCAGGGCTAAATCCACCTCAATCCCTCCCCGCGCTGAACCCAGTAAAATCGGGTGTTGGCGGTGATAATCGAGGACAATGGCCAGGAATAATTCCTGATCCGTGTCGTAGCGGGCCTCTGCTAACACCAGTTGAGGATATTCCCCCCCGATCGCCAGGGTTAAAATCGTTTGAGTGGCGGCGATCGCATCAATGGTATTCTCCACAAAGCGAATCCCCCCCGCCTTTGCCCTGCCCCCGGCCCGCACTTGCGACTTGAGTACCACAGGGTAGGGAACTTGGAGTTGTTTGATATCGCGGGGTTGGTAGATCCGTTGAGAGGGAAGGATGGGAATGCCCACATCCTCAAATAGTGCTTTTGCCTGATACTCCAATAATTCCATTTTTTTTCTTCAGTGATTAATATTGAGTAGCTTCGCTCCAGGCGAAACCCTCAATCCCCTGTGTTGTTGAATTTTAACGCTCAGACTCCCTAGTCTATCCTTTTGCCTTTAAACCTTAAACCTTGATTAACCCTGTAATGCTTGCCACCGCTGTTCCTCCCACTGAACTGGCTATTTTGGAAGATCAAATCCAACAGCGTCTCCACGAGCAAATCCCGGAGATCAGCCCCCTCCATGTGCAATGCACGCTCAAACAGCAGACGTTGCTCGTGGTGGTGCAGCACCGCGCCCCGGAACTCACCCATCCGAAGCGGGTGTTTCGCATCCTCGAAACCGTGTTTGCGGAAACGGGGTTTAAGTCGCGGTTTCGGGCCTTGTTTTATGTCAAGTTGGAGGGGCGATCGCAGCCCTATCATTTCCATAATTTCATCCCCCGGCCCCCCATCGTCGATGTAGCCGCCCAAGTGGAAGCCCTCACACCGGCAGGCATTGCCGCCCAAGGGGCCTTAGTGCACCACCCCGACCTAGAACCCGCCCCCGTCTCGTCACCAGCGCCATCCCAACCCACGCCCGAACCTGATGGGTTTGCTGATCAATTCATTGATGTAGCCGACCCGGATACGATTGTGATCCCTTCCCAGTTGCCCGAAGGGGTGGGGTTTGAGGATGATGAGGAGGCGGAAAGCGTCGAACCGCTCCCCTATCCCGAAGCCCCGGAGCTAGAACTCGAACCCATTCCCCACAGTGAAAATCGCCTCTGGTTGCCGGTGATTATTGCCGGAACGGCGATTAGCCTGACGCTCTTTTTTGGCAGTATCTACGCCCTGAGTCGCCCCTGTGTGTTGCGGGGCTGTCGGACGCTGACGGTGGCCCAAACCCTGGCCAATGAAGCGGTGGAAACCCTCCAAGACCCTCCCTCTGGCTCGGCGGTGCTCCAAGCCCAAGAACAACTCGATCGCGCCCTTTTCCTGTTAGCAACCATTCCCTCCTGGTCAGGAAAATATGAGGAGGCTCAAACCCTGCTGCGGGGCTATGGCCGGACGGTGGCCAATGCGACGGTACTCGTCGATGCCCTCAAGACTGCCAACGAAGCCGCCAACCTCACCCAAAATCCCCCCTTAACCGTGGCCCAATGGCAGGCTTCCTTGAATCGGTGGCAGGGGGCGATCGCCGGCCTGGAAAGTCTCGAACCCCAGGATGATTTCTATCGTTTTGCCCGTCAAAAGGTGCAGGAATATCGCCAAAATTTGACGATCATTCAGGAGCGGCTGGCTACGGAACAAAAGGCGGTGGAAAACCTCGCCCTTGCGGAAGAGGCGGCCAAGGTGGCGGAGGTGCGCCTCAATATTGCCCAGTCCTTAGCGGATTTAGAGTTGGCCGATCGCACCTGGCAAGCGGCCCTCAATGCCCTGAAACAAGTTCCCGCCACCACCACCGTTTATGGGGAAGCCCGCCGCCTTTTGGGGGTCTATCAACCCCAGGCGACGGTGACGGCTAATCGTCACAATCAGGAGCGTTTTGCCCAGGAGGCCTATAACCAAGGGGTGCGGTTGGCGGAGCAGGCCAACGCAGCGGCAGCCCAAAACCGTTGGGAGGATGCGATCGCCGCTTGGGAGCAAGGCATCGGTTCGATCAAACAAATTCCCCAGGAAAGTTTTAAGTATATCCAAGCCCAACCCCTTTTAGATGTTTATGCTCAGGGTTTGAGTCGGGCCGAATCCCGTTTAGAGGGGTCGTTGCAGGTGCGTCAAGCGAAGGTGGATTTAAACCAGGTTTGTACGGTGGAGGGTAAGCAAATTTGTGTCTACACGGTGACAAATGAAAAGATCACGGTACGGCTCACACCGGCCTATGTGGAGCGGGTGCGGCAAAGCTCAGAGGCGGCGCGATCGCAGAACAATATTGAAGCCCAAGCGGGGGTAATGGATCACGTTTTTGCCCTAGAGCAGTCTTTAGAACGGGTGAGCGATCGCGCCAAAATTCCCCTCGATATCTACACCACCAACAATGTTTTGGTGAAGTCCTACAACCCCAGTTAATCCGGCCGCCGTCCCCAGCCTCCCCGCACCCACAGGGCCAACACCAATAACAGCGCAATCCCCAAGGCCCCCGCTAAGGGGTTGCGATCGATCCCCGTCACCCATGCCGCCACGCCTCCGGTATAGCGCACCAAATCCCCCACATTGATGATGTAGTAGCCCCAAATCAGACCACTGTGGAGGCCAATGGCGAGGCCCAAGCGGTAGCGGGTGCGTCGCTTGGCCCAGACGAGGATTAAGCCTAAGAGCGTGAGGCCGAAAAATTGCGGGAAGGTGCGGAGCATTTCCCCTAGGGGTTTGAGGTAATGGGAAACGGAAAACAGCAGGGCATTGAGCCAGAGGGAGGCGATCGCCCCATAATCTAACTCCAATTCATCCAACAGCCAGCCGCGAAACACAAACTCCTCCGCCACCCCCACCCCCAGCCCCACCAATAACCCTTCGATCAAAATGGGGGCTAAATTCTCCGCCGCTTGGAATTCCACCCAACCACAGGCCGCCATGATTAAAAACAAGGCCACCGTAAACCCGACCCCGAGGGCCAAACCCGAGAGGGCATGAATACCATTGGGCCTTGTCCAGATCAGGCCATAGTGCATAAAGGGATGGGCATAACCCTGAACCCGTTGCCCCCACACCCACACCAAGGCGAAAAATTCTAAAAATAAAATCGCCATGATCAC
>JAABSU010000286.1 GCA_011390265.1 Spirulina sp. | reverse complement strand
CCCTAGAAAACAAAAACCTCCTCGACCTGCAAAAATGCCTCACCATCGAAGACATCCTCCGCCTTGATCTGAGCAATTGCCGCCTCGTCACCCTCTCCGCCTGCGAAACCGGCCTCACCGACATCACCTCCACCAGCGACGAATATATCGGCCTCCCCAGCGGCTTCATCCTCGCCGGTTCCCCCAACGTCGTCAGCACCCTCTGGGCCGTAAACGACCTCTCCACCGCCCTCCTCATGATCCGCTTCTACCAAAACCTCAAACAAGCGCAAACCGTCCCCCTTGCCCTCCGCGAAGCCCAAAACTGGCTCCGAGATGCCACAGCCGCAATGTTGTATCAATGGTCAACTCAACTCAACCTACGCCCAACCTATCGGCAACAGTTACGCCGTTTTAATACAATGGATGCAACCGCTAAACCGTTTTCCTCCCCTTATTACTGGGCGGGATTTTGTGCAATTGGTGCTTAGGAGCAAAATCATGTCACTCGAAGACCAAATGATTCAAGACTTTATCGCCTTAGTCGAAACCCAATGGCCCCTATTTGTAGACTGTCAAAGAGAACTAACACAATTGTGCGAAAGCTTACCAGAGGATAAAGAAGCCATGTCCGATGCGATCGCCGCTTGGTGTGAATCTCATCCCGCGATCCAGAATGCGATCGATGCCCTCTCTGGAAATGAGATCTCCGACGGCTCCAAAGCCCCCGGAACCCAAGGCAAAGCCCCACCCCCCCCACAAGACCCGAAAATGTATCAAGAAATGCTACTTAATGGCATTCGTCGCCACCAATCATCATCCCAGCCCAAACCATGAGGGAAGATTCCCCACCAGAATTCGTCGAAAATGCCAAGCTGACCCTCTATGCGTTTCAGCTTTGCCACGATATCACCTTAGCCGAAGGGCAACGAGTCCCCGATAGCGATCGCCTCTGGCAGACCCTCGCCGCATTGGGGCAAACCTTAGCCATCCCCGCCCTCTCCATCTGGCAACAATGGCTCAACCCCCCCACAACCGACACAGATTCGCCATTTCAAGAACTCCTCAGCACCGAAATTGGCCAATGCCTCCGCTTTCCCTTTCCCCCCACCCCCAACCCAGAAAACCCCATCCCTGATCGCAACGGGGAACTGTACGCAGTCCAACTCCATGATACCTACGCCGCTGACCTCACCTTTCGCTATCCCGGCAGAGTCCCCCTCCATCAACTCAGCCATCTCAATCCCCAGGGCAAATTACTCCCCGATCACATTCAAGCCTCCCTCGGTCAAACCCTCGTCTTCTTTGCCAAACCGATCATAAACGAAGGCAATCCCCCACCCGAAAACTGGCGTAATTTTGCCGATCGCTGTCTCGAAAATCTCCTCGCTGAAGCCGCCCCCCACTGGCAAAACCCAGCCTATCTTGGGGAGGGAACCCTACTCGGCAGCCCCATTTTTGCCTATGAACACCTTACCGAAAACCCCGCAAACACTTGCCATCTTCTCATCTGGTTAGACTGCCATCCTCACACCAGCCAACTCGAAGCAACCGGAACCTATTATCATCCCCTGATCAATCTGCTCTGTTGCCGCAGCAAAATCCAGTTTAGCTATCACCAAGCCCGAACTCGCTACCGAGAAGCCAAAGCCCTTTATCGAGAATTAGAGCAACAAGCCCAAGAACTCACAAATTTACCTCAAGATTGCTCAGAACGATTAAAAATTCTCAAGACGTCCCTCGTCAAAACCCACCCCCAAGCCTTTACCTATACCCGCTATCTGCGTGACATCCAAGATCAGCACACAACCCTGATCACGAACTTCAAAAACTACCGAATGCTCCTCAAAACACTGCAAAACAACGAACCAGACAGTCAATTATTTTGCTTGGCAATGTTCAGCGATTCACAGCATCAACTTTTAGCACAGATTCACACAGACCTCAACTATTTAAATCCAGGTAAAATCCTCTTTGGGCAATATATTGAAACAGTGCGCGGCATTGTCGAAATTGAACAAGCAGAAATTAATTATCGGGAACACCTTAAGCAGCAAGATCTCCAAGATCAGATCCAGGCCGTTGGGGTCGGCATTGCAGCAGGGGCAATTATCGCCTCAACATCCGGATTAATTACCCAACCCTGGCAAATACCAAGCCGCGATCGCCCCCTACTCCCACCCCACCCCTTTATCCTTGCCGTCCTCTTCAGCATCCTTTGCTCCTGGGGATCTTGGCGCATTGCCCATAAAAGGATAAAGGGCGATCGCCCCCCTCCTCCCTCCCCTCCCTAATTTCGTTAAGATTTATGATCGCAAAAAGTTTGTAGTTTTGTATACTGAGGGCAGTCCCCATCACTTCGACGCATTGAGGCGTTAAACAGCCTGTGAGTCAGCCCTTCTCCCTTTCCCCCGACGATGCCATTGGCCAACGTTATGATTATGAGGCGATCGCCCGCTACTACCGGAAAAGACCCTGGATTGTCATCGGTCGTGCCATCTCCGTCCTCATCTTCCTCGGTGCCTTTGCCCTCCGCCTCCTTTTTGACCATTGGTTTGACCCCCAACACCGCAACAAACCCCAACGGGCCGGCGAACTGCGCCACATCCTCACCCGACTCGGCCCCACATTTATTAAAGTCGGCCAAGCCCTCTCCACCCGCCCCGACCTCATCCATCCCGACTTCCTCGAAGAGTTGATCAAACTCCAAGACCAACTCCCCCCCTTCTCCACCAAACTCGCCTTTGCGATTATCGAGCGCGAACTCGATCGCACCCTCAGCGAAACCTACCGCGATATTTCCCCCCAACCCATCGCCGCCGCCAGCCTCGGCCAGGTCTACCGCGCCACCCTCCACAGTGGGGAAGAAGTGGCGGTCAAAGTCCAACGGCCCAACCTCCTGCCCTTAGTGACCCGGGATTTATTTTTGATGCGTTGGGCCGCCGGTTGGCTCGCCCCCTGGTTGCCCTTGAATTTGGGCCATGATCTGCGGATGATCGTCGATGAATTTGGCAGCAAACTCTTTGAAGAGGTGGATTACCTCAACGAAGCCCGCAACGCTGAAAAATTTGCCACCAACTTTCGCGATGACCCCACCGTTAAAGTCCCCGCTATCTATTGGCGCTACACCAGCCACCGCGTTTTAACCCTCGAATGGATTAACGGCTTTAAACTCACCGATACCGATCAAGTAGCAGCCGCTGGCATTGATCCCAATGCGATCGTCCGCATCGGCGTGATTTCCGGCCTGCGCCAACTGTTAGAATTTGGCTTTTTCCACGCCGACCCTCATCCCGGCAATCTCTTCGCCATGGCGGACGGCCGCATGGCCTACATTGATTTCGGCATGATGGATCAACTCACCGAACACACCAAAGAAACGATCGCCGCCTCCGTCGTTCATCTGATCAACCGGGATTACTACGCCC
>JAABSU010000285.1 GCA_011390265.1 Spirulina sp. | reverse complement strand
CCATTGATAATCCTGTAGCAGTGGTTGATGAATATGTGGATCGGAAAGGGACTCGGGAAGTAGCAGAAGCTTTTGTCGAGTTCCTATTTACGCCCGCAGCCCAAGAAGAGTTTGCTAAAGTGGGTTTTCGCCCTGTTGATCCCGACGTTGCCGCTAAGTATGCCTCTCAATTTCCTGAAATCGACAATCTGTTTAACGTTGAAGATTTAGGCGGATGGAATGCGATTCAAGCCAAATTCTTTGATGATGGGGCATTGTTTGACAAAATGCTTGCCAAAATTGGCCAGGGTCAATGAATCATCAGAAACCGGGTTGTTGAGGATTTTAGACTAACGGCTAAATTCTTACCAAAAACCCGGTTTCTAAGCTGAAATCAGAAACCGGGTTTTTAATCAAACTTAATCCAACAAACTAGCGTCTCTCGCAACCCGGTTTCTTAGCTCACTTATCACTTCTTACTCACCATGAACGCTTTTCCAACCCCCCCCAAATGGCCCTCCATCCTCAGTCGGATCACAGCGGGATTGTCTTTCCCCTGGGCCTTCACGTTCTTCTATTTAGGAATCATGCTCCTGTTGCCTGCGGCGGCGGTGTTTACGAAGGCGATCGCCCTTGGCCCTGCTGAATTTTGGCGCATCGCCACCGCCCCCATGGCTCTGTCCGCCTATAACGTCACCTTTGTGACCGCCTTTGCCGCCGCTGCCCTCAATGGCGTAATGGGGACGCTTATTGCCTGGGTGTTGGTGCGCTACGATTTTCCCGGCCGCAAAATTGTCGATGCGGTTGTTGATTTACCCTTTGCCTTGCCCACCGCCGTTGCCGGTTTAGCCCTCGCCACGGTTTATAACGATCAGGGTTGGGTGGGGCAATGGTTTGCTCCCTTTGGCATTCGCATCGCCTTCACCCGCTTAGGGGTTTTTGTCGCCATGGTGTTTATTTCTCTGCCCTTTATTATTCGCACATTGCAACCAGTTTTACAAGAATTAGCACCCGAAGTAGAAGAGGCCGCCCGTTCCCTCGGTGCAACGCCACAACAAATTTTTATGCGCGTCATTTTGCCCCCCTTAATGCCACCCATTTTGACCGGTGTAGCCCTGGGATTTTCGCGGGCCGTGGGGGAATATGGTTCAGTGGTGTTAATTTCTTCTAGCATTCCCTTTCGGGATTTAATCGCGCCGGTTTTAGTCTTTCAACGCTTAGAGCAATACGACTATGGCGGCGCAACGGTAATCGGCGCAGTGCTTTTACTGGTTTCCTTAGTTTTGCTATTCATGATCAACCAACTCCAACAATGGGGGCGACGTTATGCTATCCGTTAATTCGCAAAAATCGCAAAAATGGGCATTAATTGCCATTGCCCTCTTTTACCTGGCCCTCGTCCTTGTGATTCCTGCCTTAGTTGTGGTAGTTGAAGCCTTTCGGGATGGCATCGGTGGGTTTCTCGCTGCGTTGCAAAGTCGCAACTTTCAAAAAGCCACGGAATTAACGCTGATTGCCACAGCGATCACGATTCCCCTAAATACCCTATTTGGCCTCTGTGCCGCTTGGGTGATTGCCCGGAATCGGTTCCCCGGTCGCGCCCTGTTAATTAGCATCATTGATGTGCCCTTTTCGATTTCGCCCGTGGTGGCGGGTTTGATGTTGGTGTTGCTCTATGGGGAGCGGATCGGTTGGTTGGGGCCGTTGTTTGCAAGTATGGGGATTAAAGTTATCTTTGCGTTACCGGGGATTGTGTTGGCGACAATTTTTGTGACGCTGCCCTTTGTGGCGCGGGAAGTGATTCCGGTGTTGGAGGATTTAGGGCCGGAGCCGGAGGAGGCGGCCCGCACGTTGGGGGCCAATGATTGGCAAACCTTTTATCGGGTGATTTTGCCTAATATTCGCTGGGGTTTGATCTATGGTGTTTTGCTCACCAATGCGCGGGCATTAGGGGAATTCGGGGCGGTGGCGGTGGTTTCCGGGAGTATTCTAGGACGCACCTCGACTTTACCAATTTTCGTCGAGCAATCCTATCAAAACTATCAATCTGTAGCAGCATTTAGCGCGGCATTAGTGTTGGCTGGGTTTGGGGTGTTGATGTTAATCGGTAAGGCAATTTTAGAGAATTATTATCTCAAAAAGTTGCCATCTCATTAACTTAATTGTGGGTTCAAAATCTAAACTTTCACTTTTTTCACGGAGCATTATGGGTATTGTTGTTGAAAACATCTCGAAACGGTTTGGTCACTTCCAAGCATTGGATCAGGTGGATTTAGTGGTTCCTGATGGGAAGTTGGTGGCGTTGTTGGGGCCGTCGGGGTCGGGTAAATCGACGTTGTTGCGGGCGATCGCCGGTTTAGAATCCCCGGATCAGGGCAAAATCTGGATCAATGGTCAAGAAATGACCCATCTCAATGTCCAGGAGCGGCAAATTGGTTTTGTGTTCCAACATTACGCCCTGTTTAAACATTTAACGGTGCGGCAAAATATCGCCTTTGGTTTAGAAATTCGTAAGGTGAAAGGGGCAGAAGTGCGCCGCCGGGTGAATGAATTGTTGGATTTGATTCAATTACAGGGATTGGGCGATCGCTATCCCGCCCAGCTTTCTGGGGGGCAACGGCAACGGGTGGCTTTAGCGCGTGCTTTAGCAGTACAACCGCAGGTTTTGCTGTTAGATGAACCCTTTGGGGCGTTGGATGCTCAGGTACGGAAGGATTTACGCCGTTGGTTGCGGGATTTGCACCATCAAGTCAATTTAACCAGTGTGTTTGTCACTCATGATCAAGAGGAAGCGATGGAGGTAGCCGATGAGATTGTGATTATGAATGAGGGGCGGATTGAGCAGGTGGGAACACCCCAAGCGGTTTATGACAATCCTGCTACGCCTTTTGTGATGAAGTTTGTGGGGGAAGTGAATATTTTGCCCAGTGGTCTCCATCGCACCCATGCCCAAATGGGTTCTTCGGTGTTTATCCGTCCCCACGCGATTAAAATCCAATCTCAACCCACGGCGACGAGTTTAGCTGCAACGATTACCCATGTGGTGTATCGCGGCTGGGGTGTCCATGTGGAACTGATGCTGTCCGATCGCATTCCCTTAACCGCGCAGTTGGATCGCCAAGAATGGGAATTTTTGGGGGTGGATACGGGGGAGACGGTACAGGTGGAATTGCAAGAGGCGATCGCCTTTGCCGATGGTCAACAGCAATCGGGAAATCCCCCCCTATTGTTCAGGTAGAACCATGGGGGCGTTGGCGTAAGCCTGCCGGAGGCACAAAAATTTTTCGCCCCTATGTTTTGCAAGGGTTCAACCCCGGATGACGGTGATTTTGCGGCCTGTGGCGGTGACGGCCTCTTCGCGGGTGGTGCGCTCCTCAATATCTGGCAACCCAGAGCGGCGATCGAAAATCACCAACCATCCCCAATCTAAGCCCAA
>JAABSU010000284.1 GCA_011390265.1 Spirulina sp. | reverse complement strand
TCCCTCCAGGGTGTGAATGTGGCTGTTGAATTCGTGGAGGGCGGCCCCGTATTGGGAGAGGAGGATCAGACTGTGGCGGAGCAGGTGGGTGAGGTGATTGAGGGAAAGGTTTTCCTGGTGAACTTGTTGGTTAACCTGGTGGCAAATTTTTTCAACCTCTTGGCCATAACCGCTTAGGGTTGTTTTTAAGTCCAAGCTGCGGCTGTGGGCCCAGGTGGCGCGGTGGCGATAGAGGCCGAGGGTGAGGAGGTGGTGGTAGAGCTTGTCGAGGCGTTTGAGACTTGCCCCCAGATCGAAAAGACAGATGTAGAGGTGAAAGGAATCGGGGCGCTCACCCTCTTGCCGCCACAGTTCAAAAAAATTCGCCCCCATCAGTCGCCCCTGGCCAATTAAATCCGCTGACCAATCCGGCTCAGTGGTGAGGCCCAGGGCATGGTAGCAATCCTTAGCCACATATTCCGGGTTTTGATCCGCCGCTGCTAACCGCCCCACCAATAACCACGATCGCCCCCAGGCCCCAGGGGCGATCGCACTTTCTGTGATCAATTGGGCTTTAATCCCGGCAAAACAATCAATGGATTTGGCCTGATACGTCCATTCAGCATCTTCACTATCCAGGGCATTGATTTGCAAGGCATAGGCATCGGGAAAAATGCGCTGATAGAGGTAGCCGTTTTGGGGCGGACGCAGCCGTTTGGGTTGTTTATTGCCCAGGGCCTCGCGATCCGCGATGGGCAAAGCCCGGTCGGAGACCATCGCGTAACCATCGCGCTGGCCTTCGCGGTTCGGGTCACGGCTATCGTAGAGCAGTAAATTGAGGGCAGGGTAGACGAGACAGGAGGCGTGATCCATAGCAACAGGGCGCAAATCAGCAAGACCCCTCGGCAGGATTTCTGATGGGGGTCTTTAGACCCTTTCCGGTTCAAGGGGCCATAAACCGGAAAGTTGCCTGATTGTCAATCCCCCCAATGGCATTAAATGTGGCCAGGTGGGTTTGCATTTCTGGAGGCAGGTGGGGGAAATGGAAGGTGCGATCGCCCGCTGCTAAATCCGACCAAAAATAGCGCAATCCGTTCGCCGTTTCCTCAATTTCTGCCTTATCCTGCAAATGAAAGGGCGGCCCACTCAGCAACCGGGAGATAAAGGGGTGCGATCGCGCCGCAATCCAATCCCGCGACAGTTCTGGCAAATTCTCCCAACCGGGAAGGGATTCAATGCGGTGGGTTTTCATCTCGAGGCGGATCTGATCCTGTTCCTGCACCAATTCTACAATTCGATAGGGATGGGGATAACCGACGAGGGAGCCGGTGAGGATTTCCGTTAACCCTTGGGCCTGGGCCACATCTTGAATGTGGAGATGGCCGGTGAGGGTTAATTGCACACCGTTGGCCCGCAGCAATGCCCGCAGCCGGGCGGCATCGTCGAGCATATAGCGACGGCCGAGGGGATGGGTGGCTTGGTGGGGGAAATGTTCGAGAACGTTGTGGTGGATCATGACGATGACGAAGCGATCGCGCCACTGGGGCAGGGAGGTTTCCAACCATTGCCATTGCTCCTCATCCAAACACCCCAATTGTTTGCCCTGGAGATCAAACTGGTTGGAATTCAGCGCCACCAATTGCACCCCCGGCACCAGTTCGCAACTATAGTACAACTGTTGGGGATTGCCATAGCCAAACTGTTGATAAAGGGGGGCAAAATCCGCTTGGCCAAGGGTTGTATCATCCCCCACCGGCCGGATTACATCATGGTTGCCCGGGATAACATAGGTGGGAAAGGGGAGTTTTTCGAGGCGATCGCACAGCCAACGGTGATTATCCCATTCCCCATCTTGGGTCAGATCCCCCGGTAAGAGCAGGAAATCAAGATCCAACTGCTCCAAATGCGCTAAAACCTGCTCTAGGGCGGGAATGCTCAATTCTAAAAGGTGAAATCGGGGTTTGCTGTGGTCAATGGTGTGGGGTAGGGCAATATGGAGATCGCTGGCGATCGCAAACCGACACAATGGGATCATGGCGTTAAAAAGCAACATTCATCTCCATAAATTAGCACTGTGCTGATGGGATTAAAATTTGATCGGTTCCACTTCCCGAATCTCAGCCTCAGACTCTGGGTTTGCCCTAAAATTAGTTTAGATGTTTTGCTAACTGCCCCTATGGTTGCCCAACTCCCTCGCCCGGCCGTTACTGTCACTTGGGAACCCTTGCCCCCGGATTATGTTCTCCCTGATGATCCTGTGGAAAATATTCAACAACCTTGGCTCGCCGCCGCCCTCACCGAAGCCCTCGATCGCGCCGGTCGGATCACCCCCACAATGCTGATCGCCTCCAACTTCGGCCTCGTCGCCACCCTGAACCGCAATATTGTCGTCAAAGCCCCGGATTGGTTCTATGTCCCCCAAGCCCAACCCGTTTCTCCCGGCGAAATTCGTCGCAGCTATACCCCCGAAGTAGAGGGCGATCGCGTTGCTGTGGTGATGGAATTTCTCTCGAAGGGGGACAATGGGGAACTGTCCGTCCGGGCCGCGCCCCCCTACGGCAAGCTCTATTTCTACGAGCAAGTCCTCCAAGTCCCCACCTACGTCACCTATAACCCCTACGAGCCAAGCCTTGATGTGCGCTGCCTCACCCAAGGACGCTACGAACTGCAAACCCCCACCCCAGAGGGCCGGTTTTGGATTCCGGAGTTGGATCTTTACCTTGGCCTATGGGAAGGGGAACGGCACAACCAGGAAATTTACTGGTTACGGTGGTGGGATCAGGGGGGGAATCTGTTGCTGTGGGGAAGTGAGTATCAGGCTCTGGAGCGGGAGCGGGCGAATCTCGAACAGCAACGGGCTGACCAAGCGCAACAGCGGGCCGAACAGGAACGCCAACGGGCCGAACTCCTTGCAGCTAAGTTACGAGAATTGGGCATTGATCCCACAACCCTTTAACCCTTAATGCGGATTTTATTGGTGGATGATGAGGTGGAATTGACCACACCCCTGAGTCGGGTACTCAGTCAGGAGGGCTATGGCGTGGATGTGGCCCATCAGGGGGCGGCGGGGTTGGCCTTGGCTCAAAGGGGGGATTATCAACTGTTGATTTTGGATTGGATGTTACCGGCTCCGTCGGGGTTGGAGATTTGCCGCCAATTGCGATCGCAGGGTGATCAAACCCCCGTCCTCTTCCTCACCGCCAAAGATACCCTCGACGATCGCGTCCTTGGTTTAGATGCCGGGGCCGATGACTATCTGGTCAAACCCTTTGAACTGCGGGAACTTCTCGCCCGGGTGCGGGCTTTGCTGCGGCGGTTCCCCGTTCAAGCCAGCCCCCGGCTCACCTGGGGAGATCTCACCTTTGACCCCGATAATCGCCTTGCCTACCGGGGCAATTCCCCCATTGAACTCTCCGAAAAAGAATCCCAACTCCTCGCCTACTTCCTCCAACACCTCGG
>JAABSU010000283.1 GCA_011390265.1 Spirulina sp. | reverse complement strand
TTACATTGACGGCAACTTGACGAACACGGGCATCCAGTTGTTTGAGAAAGTTGGTGGCTAGTTCGACCTGTTGGGCTTCACCGACTAAAGTAATCGAATTAAGGCGGCCATCGGGGTTGACAGTCAAACCCCGTAAAGGGAGAGTTCCAACTCCATCCGTAGGGGGGGTAATTGTAGTGACAGTGGGGGTTTCAGTGGTAATTGGTCGGGCGGCGGCTCCTTCGCCCACTGATTGCACTGCGACTTGGGTGGTGCGCAGTTGCAGTTCAGCCCCAAGGGTGGTGAGGAAGCCCGCAGCATCAACGGCTGAGGCTTGATTCAGTCGATAGGTTCGGGTCATCAAATCTTTAGCGGCATCGGGAAGATCTGTGCCAACGAACACGGTGCGTCCCCGGCGGGTGGCTTGAAGGCCAGCAACTTGGAGGACGTAGTTAAAGGCATCTTGAACGGACTCCCCTTCTAGATCTAAGGTAACGAGGGGGGCGGTGGCGGCGGCTTCTTCACCACCACTGGCAAAGATGAGATTGAGTTGGGCAGTACGGGCAAGGAGGCTTAAGACGGTATCGGCTTGGGCATTTTCCATGCGTAGTGAGATCGGTTGAGTTGTGCCCAGATCAATATAGTTGGGTTGGATATTAATGCTGGCAACGGCAATATCCCCCACAGGCGGCGCTACCGCACGGGGCAAAAAGGGTGGAGCCGGAGACACAGGTTGAGCCGGGAAAGCCGCCGGAGCCGGCCGACCGCCATCGATGGTAATTTCTGGATTGGGGACTAAAACATCAGAGCGGGGCGTAGATTGGGCAAAAAGATTGGGATCGAGTTGGAACAGTGGCGATTCTTCCGTTGAAGGCGGTGGCGCAACTGGGGATGCTGTGGTGGTGGGGCTGGGAGCATTGGGGCTAGGCGGGGGCAGAACCTGGATATCCACACCCTGATCATTAGCTTGGGGACGGACGGGAGGGGGTAGGGGAGCATTAGAAGGTTGCCGAGCCGAGGCGCGATCGCCCGCATTCGCCGCCGACGTAAAGCCCAACACCACCTGATCCGCCTGCCGTTGCAACACCTGCCCCACCGGGGGCGCATCCGTCCCCGTCACAATCACCCGCACCGTATTCGGGCCACTGGCAACCAACTCAATGGCCGCAATCCCATCCATCGGGTTCTCCGTGCGAAAACCCGCACGATTGCCATTGATATTCAACTGCGTATCCACCAACTCCGCAATCAGTTGATTGCCCTGATTAAGCGTCAGGATTTGGGGGCGTTCATTCCCCGTCGTCGTCCGTAACACCAATTGAAAATCCCGTTCCCCCCGTTGGAGACGCACATCAATAATTTCCACCGAAGCGGCGATCGCCGGCTGGGCCACCAACGCCACCAACGCGACAGTCCCCAAAATACCCACTGCATTTGAATAAGCTCTTACCATATCAACTCCTCAAGGACTTTAAATAACAAACACGATTAGGCCTATCTTAATCCGACATTTTCCCACCCGTAGATTTTACTGCGCTGGCGGGACAGCATTGGGATCAGCCGGAGGGACAGCATTGGGGTCAACCGGTTGCCCCGTAGCCGGATCAATGGCATTGGGATCAACCGCTGGCGTAGCCGCCGCCAACTCCTCCGCACTCACCGGATACAGTAACTCCAAACTCAGGTTCGTCGTTAATAACGGCCCCCCCGTCGTCGTCACCTCCCCACCCAACAAAAACTGCCGCTCCTCTTGAGTCGTCACTTCAGAGGTAATCGACTTCACCGCCACCAACGCCTGCAACCGCTCAATATTGCGGAGAATCGTCATCGTCTCATTAAAACCCGCCTCAAACTGGAACTCAAGGGTTTGGGTTTTCAACAAACCATTGACATCAGGGCCCCAAGTTCCATCCTCAATCTTCTCCGGCACAGCCGGAGGCGTAAACCTTAGCAATTTTCCTTGACTGTTTTCCACCTGCTGACTCACCGTCACCAGCAGCGTCTGACTCGCCTCTTCCCCCGCAAACAGACTGAGAACCTCCTGTTGATCCGCACGAGCAACCTGTAAATCCGCCTCCAATTGGGTGATCCGGGCTTGGGCCTGTTCGAGATTAGTCCGCTCCACCTCCTTTTGATCCACCGTGGATTGTAAGGTGGCTAACTCCACCCCCGTCGGCATAATCAGCCAATAGGTAATCGCCGCCGCCCCAGCAAGACCCATAAAGAACAACAAACCGCCCCCGACAGCCGGCGTTAGCGAAGTTCCCATGAAAGAAGGATAGGGAGAAGCCTCCTGATCCTGATCGTCCATTAAGTCATCGACAAAAGTCATTATTCGAGAAGTCCCCTTTCTTTTAACGTTTCCAAACGAATCACTGAACCCAAGTTTTGCTTACTTTTTAATTGGGTAATCAAGTCATCACTGCCCAACGTGGTCAAGTCGCGGATATTTGCCGTGATTGAATAGCGCACCACCGGAGGCAACTCAATATTTACGCCCCCTCCCCCTTCACCATCAGGCCCCGTGGGCACTGTCACCGCATTGGGATCCGCCACCTGTTCAACATCAGTGAGCCGTACCGTTTCACCACTGAAAAAGGCTGAACGTTGCAAGCTCACGGAAAAAACATTCACCGCTGCATAGGAATCGGCATAGCCTTCTAGGGTGACAACGGGCATCATGTTCGGCGGTGGTGGTGTTGTGCCATCGGCCAGAGGGGTTGAACTGGGGGGCTGGGCCGCCGCTGCTGCATCCGCTGCCGCTACGCGGAAGGCACGGATTTGGAGACCGGCGGGGATGCGTATCCGCACATCTTCAATAATCGCTGACCAAGGAAAAATTCGCGCAAAAACCTGCGCTAATCCGCTGGTTTGGCGATTGGCCACCTCAATCTCCGTGGTGAGTTGCTGAATTTTCGCGTTTTGCTGCTGGAGGGCGGTGATCTGGCCGTCAAGAACCATTAATTGTTCATTGACCTGCTGGAGTTGCAACCGTTGATAACCCCACCAACCCCCGGCGATCGCCAACACCAACAACGCCCCAACGCCCCCCCCAATCAGGGGAACCAACTCCGTCAGCGTCACCTTGCGGGTGGGGGCTTTTGCCTTGGCCACCGCCCCCGGAGAAGCGGCGATCGCCCGATCCTTAAGGAAATTAACATCTAAACTATACATAACCCTATACCTCCCGCAAACCTAAACCCAACGCCACCCCCAGACCCGGCCGAAGAATCTCCGGAATCTCCTCATCCATCTCCAAGGATAGCGCGGTGACGGGATCAATCTGTTCGGCGGGCAAACTGAGCCGGTTCGTAAAAAACTCATCCAACTGACCAATCCCCCCCCCCGGCCCCGCCAGCAGCAACTGCGCCACCTCATAATCTGCACTCTGATTTAAATAAAAATCAATCGAGCGCCGCAACTCATCGGTTAATTCCCCCAACACCCGCAGCAACGCCGCCATCCCCGGATTAATCCCCGTCGCCCCCGTGCGCAACCCATCCACGGGCGTATTGGGAATC
>JAABSU010000282.1 GCA_011390265.1 Spirulina sp. | reverse complement strand
TTCAACCCCCTTATTAAGGGGGTCGGCGTAGCCGGGGGGATCATGATGTTTCATTCTTGGCCAGCACGAGGATCAATCATGCCGTAGACAATATCAATACTTAAATTGAGGAAAATATAAAGGAAGGCCATGGTTAAAACAAACCCTTGAACGGCGGCATAGTCTGATGCAATTAACGCCTCCACTGCATAGGAACCAATGCCCGGCCAAGCAAACACTTTTTCGACTAACACGTTCGACCCCAACAGGAACGAAAAGACCACACCCATTGTGGTTAAAATCGAGAGCAAGGCATTGCGAAAGGCATAACTCCAGAGAATTTTAAAGGGGGGTAAACCGTGGCTGCGGGCAGTGCGAATATAGTCACTACTCAAAACCGCTAACATTGAGGCGCGGGTGACGCGGGCGACGGGGGCGAGGGCAAACACACCCAGGGTAATGGCGGGGAGAATTAATTGACGCAATGCCTGGGCAAATACGGCAAAATTGCCGGTGAGTAAACTATCGATTAAAAACAGGCCCGTCAGCCTTTCCGGGGGTGAGGTTAACAGATCAAGGCGGCCCATAGGGGCGGGGGCAAGATTAAGGCGGTAGTAGAAGATATAGAGGAGAAATAGGCCGGTGAAAAATGTCGGGAGGGAAACCCCAGCGGTCATTAAAAATCGGATCAGGTGATCCCATTTAGAGTTAGGAACTAGGGCGGCAATAATACCAAGAGGAAGGGCGATCGCCAGCGCGAAAAATAACGCGGCTCCCGTTAATTCCAAAGAAGCGGGTAGGCGGGTGGTGAGGTCATACCAAACCGTTTGCCCGGTGGTGAGGGATTGGCCTAAATCCCCTTGGGCTAAGTCGCTAAGATACCGCAAAAACTGCTGGGGGATGCTTTGATCGAGGCCGAGGGTGGTGCGGACTTGGGCGATCGCCTCCTGGGTCGCAGAAGGCCCGGCAAAGAACACCGCCGGATCGCCAGGGAGGGCGCGGGTGAGAATAAACGTAACAACAATGACACCGAAAATACTGGGAATGGCGGCGAGCAACCGTTGCACAATAAAGCGAAGTTTAGAGGCTTGGGCCATGGTGTTTAAGTGTGGGATTTAAGGCTGGGAGGATCCCCCCTGCCCCCCTAAGCCCCTGCGGGGATGCGTCTTCGGCGTAGAAAAAGGGGGGTTCCAGATAACCCCCTTATTAAGGGGGTCGGCGCAGCCGGGGGGATCCTCAGCCTAACAACGAAGCGAGATCCTCCGGCTGAAAAGAACGGGTTAGGCTTTGCGGATTTGGCGGAAATCTAACTGGCGGTGGAACCAATATTGATAGCCTTCAATATTGGGCTGCATCACGACAGAAAGGCTCGGCTGCACAATGGGCACACGGGGCATTTCTTCCCAGGCGAGGCTGATAAAATCCCGAACCGCTTTGTCATATTCTGGCTTACCCGGTTCAGATTTTAACGCCGTTTCCACCAACACATCCATTTGCGGATTTTTGTAGGAACTGCCGTTAAAGGTGGCATCTTGGCCATGATAGGCATAGAAGAAAAAGTAATCCGGGAAATTGAGCCAGCCGCCAAAATTATTAATAATCATCGGGCGGGTTTTTTCCGTTAAAACACTGCGGAAATTAGCGGTGGGGACTTTTTCGAGGGTGACGGTAATCTTTAAATTAGCCAGGGCTTCCTGCACCAAAATCGCCAAGGGTTCCGCCCATTCTTTATTCCCCAAATCAAAGGCGAGGGTGGTGGTAAAACCGTCGGCATATTCCGATTCAGCGAGGAGGGCCTTGGCTTTATCGAGATCCGTGGTGTAGGGGCTGGCTTGGGGCCAGGTGGTATCGACGGCTTTACCCGTAGCCCCATAGAGGGGAACGGCTTGGCCATAGAAGGCAGTTTTAAAGATTTCCTCATAGGGAACGGCATAGGCGATCGCCTGCCGTACCTTCACATCGCCAAAGGGGTTCGGCTCTCCCCCCAGGGTGGGATTGCTGTGCAAATCAATGGAATAAACCGCATTTTCCACGGGATGGGAAAGGGTGGTAAATTCTGCGATCGCTTTGAGTTCTTGGGTGTCTTTATCGGAAACATCAAAGTTAATATCAATATCGCCCCGTTCGAGCAAAGCGCGACGATTTCCCGGCTCCGGTACATCTAATAAAATCACCTCAGCAATGGCCGGCAATGGCCCCGATTGCCAATCTTCAAACCGTTTTAACACCAGCTTTTTCCCTGGCTCAAATTCGCCCACGGTATAGGCTCCGCTGCCCGCATCATTATTATTCACCCATTCCGCACCCCAGGGATCGGCATCGGTGACATGCTGTTTCACCAGTTCGGAATTGAGCACAATGGGAATCGGTACTGCTAAATCCACCATCGTTAACTTATCAGGGCGCAGGAATTTAACCTGAAAGGTATAGTCATCAATGACCACAAACTGCTCAGGATTTTCTAAGGCCCCGGCTTTCATTTGGAATGTGGGAAAACCCCCCATGCCAATGGCACGATCAAAAGACCATTTCACATCTTTAGCGGTGACAGGTGCGCCATCGTGGAACGTGGCATTTTGGCGCAGGGCAAAGGTGACGGACATGCCATCGGCGGCAAATTCCCAGGATTCCGCGAGTTCTGGTTGTAAATCGGTGTAGTCGTAGGAGACAGAACCATCGGGGAGGGTTTTTGTGCCGAAGGTCATCAAACGGTCATAAATACTCCAGGAAATGCCGTAGGCGGGGCGGTTTGTGCCGGCCCGATGGAGGTCGAGGCTGTTGGGAAAGCCGCCCCCTTGAACGACAGTGAGAACATCATTATTACTGCTCTCCGTTGAACTTGCTTGAGGTTCCGAAGGATTGGCACAGCTTTTGAGGAGGGCGGTGAGGGAGAGGCCCAGGGTGAAGGCGGTACTGGTTTTGATGAGGGTACGTCGTTTCATGGTAGTTTCAAATAAACTGTTAAAATAGCTACAATTTGCTGTTCTTGTTGAGGGTTCTAAACGTAAACTCTTGACTGGGTAGATTACCAAGGGCGTATAAAGTTTTTGGGGTAGAAAAGGTAAAGATTTCGGGTAGAGTTTGCTAGGCTGTAATCGCCTTTATTTCTGCAAACAACCATGGCCTTAAAACCCCCCTATCGCCCTTTGATCTGGATTGTTGCGACGGGGATCAGCCTTTCGGGATTGGCGAGTTGGTGGGTGGGGCGGTGGGAGCGATCGCTCCGTCAGTTGGAGTTTGAACGCCAAACCGCCAGTCTAACCGTTGCCTTGGCGGGCCGCCTAGGCCAATACACGGAAACGCTTTTGGCCTTGGGGGATTTTTACGCGATTTCTCAGGGGGAGGTGAGCCGGGAGGAGTTTGGGGGGTTTGTGGCGCGGGTGTTGGATACCTACCCCGGTATTCAGGCGTTGGAGTGGGCTCCGTGGGTGCGGAATGGGGCGCGTCCTCAGTTTGAGCAGGACTTAACGGGGTGGATGGGGGAGCGGGTGGAAATTACTGAGCAGCGGCAGGGGGGCGGTTTGATCCGAGCCCAAGGGCGGGGGGAATAT
>JAABSU010000281.1 GCA_011390265.1 Spirulina sp. | reverse complement strand
TGGGGTTGAGCCATGGGGGGCAACAAAGGGGTCTCGCTTCAGTGTAACGCGATCTGCTCTAGCCTCGAAGGAATCAGGGGTAGGGATTCTAGCGTACAAATTGGGGCATGATGTCAGCAGCGGTAAACAGGCCCGTTGTTCCCCGGCGATGGAGGGCGATCCCGGCTTTCAAATAGCCAAAGGCGGGGCCGCAGACATTGGCCGCCATGCTCGTTTCATCCCCGAGGGTGAAGGTATGGGTGGAGGTTTTGCCCTCGAAGGTGCGGCCGGTGATTTGTACATTGGTGCTGAGGGGTTTTTTCGGGTTGCGGGTATCGACAATGCCGCCGACGGTAACGCGATCGCGGCTACAAACCCCTGCCAATTCCAACATCAAATCATCGGCGTGCTCCATATTTTCCAGCGTAATGATGCCGTGCATTTGATCCAACAGGGCTTCCACTTCCCCATCGCTCATCGCTTGGGCTTTTTCGACGCTATAGCCGGGCATATGGGCGATGTCTTCGCGGATCGTGGCCCGGTAGGCTTCCCAGTTGGCAATGCCTACGCCAAACGTGATGTTAACGTGGTCAATTTCTGCAAAACTTTGGGCGGCGATCGTCGCGGCAGCGGTGAGGAGGCCGGGGGTTGCGCCGCAGCCGGTCATGTAGGTAATGCCAGCGGCTTGGAGGCGATCGCCCAGGGCAATTAATTGCTCCATGGCGCTGGTTCGTTTCAGGGCATCCACAAGCACCCCCTGCCAACCGGCGGCCATGAATTGCTCGGCAACGCTGGCCATGAAGGTGTTGGGCAGGTTGGGCAGAGCGAGGAAATAGCCGTCTACGCCGCCATGGGCAATCAGATCAGCAATGCTTGTGGCTGTCTCAACGCCATAATGGGGCAGATGGCCCAAGGAGCCTTGGTTTTGATAAACGGTAGAGCAGGCCGCCACATCCAACCCTTCGGGATTGTAGGCATAGCCCTGTTGATCCGCCGCCGCCACGAGGCGCATTTCCGTTTTCCCCTGGAGCAGCCGCGCCGCCGCCTGGCCCAACCCCCCAAACCCTAAAACACCAACGTTAATCATCATTAACCTCCTAATCCTGTGATCCCCCATTATCCCCCGTGGCCGGCCTTCTTGGGATGGTGCGATCGACTGCGACGGGGATCAAGGCCTGTGTTAGCGTAGGAATCACCCCAGGTTGAACCCAAATATTGCCATGGATTGGAACGCTACTGCTGTTGAAACGAAGATTAACCTCACGTTTAAGCATCCCGATTTACTCTTTCTCGCCCTGAGCCATCCTTCCTATGGTCAGCAGATCAATCAACCGGAGCAGAACTATGAGCGGTTGATCTTTTTGGGGGATGAAATTTTGCAGTTGGCGATCGCCGATTACCTTTACCACCATTGCCCCTACCTCAAAGTCACCAACTACAAGGGGTTGGTGACGAAACTCACAGAGCCGGAACGCTTAACCAAAACCTGGCTCCACCTCGGTTTAGGGGATGATTACCCCTTTATGACCGTCAAAGAAGAACGGCCGATGTTGGCCCAACGGCTCCATAATCCCTTTGAGGCCGGCTTCCGGGCCTTAGTGGGGGCGATCCATGGCGATCGCGGCTATCCCCAAACCCGCAATTGGCTAATCAAACATCTGATCGCCCCCCTCCTCGCCCGCCATTTAAAAACCACCACCGAACGAGCCGAGCCGGATTTACAACAGCGCTTTTTCGGCAATGCCCTCCTTAAAGCCCTCACTGCCGATTGGCTCTACCAGCACCTCAACGCCGTCGAGCCGAAATATTTAAACCGCTTCCACCGCAACCTGATCACCAAGGAGCAATTGCAAGTTTATAAAGCGAAAAGTTTAGCCTTAGGCAATCCGGATCAGGGGTTTAAAACGTTCTTGATCCAAACCTATTTGGCCGAAGGGGAAAACAACCGCAACCCCTACGCCACGATTTACGACTGGTTAAGTCGAGAAATCTTAGAAACTGATGAAATTTTACGGGAGGCGATTACGGTACTATTGCGGGATCAAAAGCCCCAAAAGTGGATTATCCGTAATGTATTAGGCTATGCCAGCAAGGATTACCAATTGGGGCGGGAGCGGTTCTATGAAATTTTAGAAGAGGAAATGCCCACGGCGTGATCCCCCCCTGCCCCCCCTTAAAAAGGGGGGGTTCTGAAAAACCCCCTTTTTAAGGGGGTCGGCGTAGCCGGGGGGATCAAGCAGCCTCAAACGAAGCAAAATCCCCCCTAACTCCAGTCTTGGGGTTCGTCACCGCCTTTGCTGCGGCGGTAGATTTGGCCCGTGGCGTGGATGGCGCGGGTTTGGGCGAACAGTTCCGTTTCCGTAAGCTGATGTTGCGTTAACAGCCCTTGGAGTTCCGTTTGGATCTGCCGAGCGCCGGGAAAATTTTGATAGCGGATCAGGAGGCGGGCTAGCTCAACCTTGTTGTAGTCCGAGAGTTCGCCATCCTGTTGGATCGTAGCGACAATGCGCTGATCGCGGCTTTCTTGGGGGTGACGTTGATCAAGTTGGCTCATCAAATTCAGAGGGAAGTGCAGGGGGAAGTTCAGGGGGCCATTGCCACAATTTAATTTTGCCACTTAAATCCCCACTGGCAAGCCCCTGACCATTGGGCAATATCGCCAACGTCGTGATCCAATCCTGATGCCCCTGCCAATAGGTGAGCAGATTCCCACTGGGAAGATCCCAGGCGCGAATCCCATCATGGCTACCGCTGATTACGGTTTCGCCGTCGGGGGTGAGGGCGAGGGCGGTGATCGGGCCGGTGTGGCCGATGAATGTGGTTTGAAGGCGGTTGGTGGTGAGATCCCAAAGCCTGAGGGTGCGATCGCCACTCCCGGTGATCAAACTTTCACCATCGGGGCTAAAGGCCAGAGCGGTGATCTCGCTGTCATGGGCCGGGATACTCGTCACGGCTTCCCCACTGCGAAGATTCCACAGCAAAACTTGGCCCTCTGGCGTGCCTCCCGCTAGGATTTGGCCATTGGGATGGAGGGCCAGGTGAGCGATGGGTTGAAATGCGGTGAGGGTGTAGAGGGGGCGATAGCGTTGCAAATCCCAAATTTTGACCCCATCGAGGCCCGCACTGATCAGCACTTGATTATCAGGGGTGATGGCCAGGTCTAAAACATTGCTGCGATGATCCCGCAACGTGTGCTTAAATTCCCCATCCGTCAGGCTCCAAAAATGGATTTCCCCATCTTCCCCCGTGCTGGCCAGGTGTTCCCCATCGGGGCTGAGGGCGATCGCAAGGATGCCCATCCGTTGGCTGCGGATCGTGCGCAACATCCGGCCGGTGGCGGTGCGCCAGAAGCGCAAGCGGCCATCATTGTGGCCACCGCCGCTAATTAAAATACCGCCATCGCGGGTAAAGGCGATCGCATTAACGGCGGTGGTTTGGGCTTGGAGCGTCAGATTGAGGGGAGGGGTTTGGGCGTGACTGGGGAGGGGCAGGAGCGCACCTATGGCCACAGTAGCCCACAAAAACCGTTGGAGCATGGCATTGATCGGGGGCTAGTCGGTTTCCTTTAGTCTATCGCGGGG
>JAABSU010000280.1 GCA_011390265.1 Spirulina sp. | reverse complement strand
CGGCTCCTGTGGCGAACACATCCCCCAAGGCCTCCACATCGTTCGTGATCCGGGTGACGAGCTTACCCACGGGGGCTTTATCGAAATACCGCGAGGAAAGGGAGAGGACATGGGCAAAGAGATCATCGCGGACATCGGCGGTAATCTCCTGGCCCACCTGTTGCACCAGATAGCCCTGGAGGGAGACAAACATGAGGCGCACAACAATCGTGCCCAGCAAAATCAGCAATAAGCGGCTGATCCCCGCATTAACACTCAACCCCGCTAAAAAGCCCCACACCGGCTCTTCACGAATCAGGGAAATGGCCTGACCGATGATCAGGGGTTGAATCGCACCGGCAATGGAGAGGGGAAAGAGGAGGACAAGGGAAATAATCAGAAGCTTTTGATGGCGGCGAGCGTAGGGGCCTAATCGTCGCAGCAGTCGCCAGTCACCGCCGGTAATTTGCACAGGCATCAACTCAGGTAGAGGTTTCGCTCTCTAGTGTGCCACATTCCTTGATTTCCCATGCTGGGGGGGAGCATTTGGCGAACCCAACCCTAACCCCGACCAGGAGGGGAAAATTTCAAAAGATCCCCTCCTGGTCGGGGTGCCCGTAGGGCGGGGTGGTTTAACGGCGGCGTTCGTGGAGTTTGCGCAGCACATCCCGAAGGGGGACGTTGTGGTGGGCGATCGCCACCAATGTGTGATAGAGCAGATCGGCGGCTTCCCCCGCAATCTGGTCGGGATCATCATCTTTGCAGGCCATCACCACCTCAGCGCCCTCTTCACCAATTTTCTTGAGAATCTTGTTATCCCCCCCGGCAAAGAGTTTGCAGGTATAGGATTCGGGGTTGGGGTGGTCACGGCGATCGCAAATCACATCATAAAGTTCAGATAACGTATTCGCCCCCGGAGCCTGTTTCCCTTCCCCCAATTGATGAAAACAACTCCGTTCCCCGGTATGGCAGGCAATATCCCACACCTGCTCAATGGCCATCAGGATCGCATCACTATCGCAGTCATAACGAATCGACTTCACCCGCTGAAAATGGCCCGAGGTCGCCCCCTTATGCCAAAGCTCCTGGCGCGATCGGCTCCAATACCACCCCTCCCCCGTCGCTAAAGTTTTCGCTAAACTTTCCCGGTTCATCCATGCCAACATCAACACCGTGCCATCGAGATAATCCTGGGCGATCGCCGGCACTAACCCCTGGTCATTGAACCGAATTTCATCCAGGGGAATTGCATCGCTAAAATCAGAAGCCATCAGTCTATTCTTTAAACAGTCCCCCCATTCTCCCACTTCCCACTCCCCACTTCCGACTCCCCACTCCCTCCTCTAAACTAGAAAGCACCTCCCAAAGCATTGCCATGTCCCAACGCGAAATTACCCTCTCCGTCCCCACCCTGCTCACCCTCACCGGAGCAGGGTTATTGCTGGTTCTCCTCTGGCAACTGCGCTGGTTATTGGTGGTGTTGATGATTGCCGTGGTGATCGCCGCCACCCTTGCCCCCGCCATCGCCCGCGCTGAACGGCTGAAAATTCCCCGCTGGTTAGCGGTGATTTTGATCTATTTGGCCCTGATTGGCGGTTTGGTGTTGGCGGGTTTGGTGATTGGCCCGACGGTAGCGGAACAGATCCAACGCCTAGCGCGGAAATTGCCCAGCTATCTGGATATCTTAGAAAGTTTGGTGCGCAATCGCGCCATTCAATTGGGCCTCAATGACCCCATTGTTTTAGAGCAAATTAACCAATTTTTCGATATCCAAGCCCTCACCTCCTGGGGTTTCCGCACCTCCCAAGAGTTACTGATCCGCTCCTATAGCTTGACGCGGGGGTTTATCGGGGGAAGTTTAAGCCTGCTCTTAGCCCTGGTGCTATCGGGGTATTTGTTATCGGGGGGCGATCGCCTCATCTCCGGCTTTGTCACCCTCTTCCCTGCCCCCTGGGATCAACGCCTTGCGTCCCAATTTCACCCCATGGGCCAGCGCATGGGGAACTACATCCAAGGGCGAATTTTAGTGTCCGCCATTTTGGGGATTGTGATTAGTATTACGCTGCGGCTGATGGGCTTAACGGAAGTTGCCCTCGGTTTGGGGGTGATTGCCGGGTTCACCAACCTGATCCCCTTCTTTGGCCCGGTGTTGGGGGCAATTCCCGCCCTATTGGTGGCCATTGGCCAAGGGGGCTGGCTCTTTCTCTGGGTGTTGCTCCTGTTTGTGATTGTCCAGAACGTCGAAACCTATGTGCTTGATCCCTTACTGGTGGGGAATACCGTCCAAGTTTTGCCCATTTATCAACTCCTCGCGGTGTTGGGAGGAACCCAAGTCTTGGGGATTGTCGGGGCGATCATTGTTCCCCCTTGGGTAGCGGGGGCGGGGGTGTTGTTGGAGAACCTCTATTTAGGGCCAAAGCGTGGGCCGGTTGATCTTTTGGCCCCGACTTTAATTGGGCCAAAGGAACCTGAATTAGAATAGATCCGACTATACCTGATCAGCAAAAGGGCGCTCCCCCGTCGTCCGAAACCGTCACCAGCGCGGGGATCGCCACCGGCCATTTGTCCCACCGGACTTGTTGCTCAATCTAAATAACTTTTTAGCGATATTGTGAGTGAGGCAGTATGCGGATTCAAGCTTGGGGTTTTTTATGCACCGTGGCGTTATGGGGGGCAGTGGGGGCAGCGCCGGCCCCCGCAGCGGAGAACTTTCCCATCTCCCTGAATACTGTGGCGATGACCGACGTTCCCCCCTTGGGCCATGCCGATCGCTACCTGCCCCAGGAAGCCGTTGTCCATGTGGTTTTACGCCTAGGGGAGCGGCGGGTCTATGTCTATCGGGGCGATGAAGTCCAAGCCAGTTACCCAGTGGCGATCGGCACATCGGCTACCCCCACACCCACAGGCACATTCCAAGTCTTCCAAATGATTGAAAATCCCGTCTGGCAAAACCCCTGGACGGGCCAAATCACGGCTCCGGGCCCCAACAGTGCCTTAGGGGTGCGGTGGATTGGCTTCAATGATTTACCCAATGGCATTATCGGGTTTCACGGCACACCCACGGTTAATTCCATTGGCAAAGCGGCCTCTAATGGTTGTGTGCGGATGTTTAACCATGATGTGGTGGCCCTGTTTGAGCAAATCGAAATGGGGACGACGGTAACGGTGGTGCATTAACCTCAGGGAGGCCCGCAACCCCTTGCAGCCCATCAGCGATAAGCGACCCTGGTGCATTAACCTAAAGGATGGCCCCATACCGGCAACCCGATGATTGATCCCCAAGAAATTGACCTCACCCGCTACATTGATCACGCCATTTTGCACCCCGCCGCTACCCTCGAAGCGGTGAAAATGGGGTGTAATGCGGCGTTGCAATACGATTTTCCGGCGGTTTGCGTCTATCCCAACGCGGTTAAAACGGCGCGGGAATGTCTCCACAATAGCCATACGGCGGTTTGTGCGGTGATTGGTTTCCCCAGTGGAGCCAGCACCTCCGCCACCAAACTCTATGAAGCCATGGAAGCGGTGGAAAATGGCGCAACGGAGTTAGATGTGGTGATTAATTTAGGCTGGATTAAGGCCGGCAATGGCGAGGGG
>JAABSU010000279.1 GCA_011390265.1 Spirulina sp. | reverse complement strand
CCACATTCTCACCGCCCCCCACCGATTCTGATCCGTATGACGCAACAACCACACACTCACCGCCCCCACCGCCGTCCAGAGCACAATCCAAGCCATTTCCACCGGCTCAGAAGCATTGCGGATCAAGGGGCGGCCATCCAACACCGCACTGAGTAACTGGCTCGTCATGTGGCCATGCACCTCCACCCCCGGCATCGGTCGAGGGGAAGCAATTAAACTATTGCCGTAGGGAGTCATGAACAAATCCCGCGCACTATCGCCGATCGCCCCCAACAGAATCACCCGATCCGTCGCCCAGCCCTCCGGCATTCGCCCTTCCAGGACATCGGAAAACGAGAGCCAATCAAAGGCCCGCACGCCCCCCCGGTAATTGAGTAACACCTGATACCCACCATCATCACTGCGAATATAGCCGCCATCGTAGGGCTGAAAGGGCCGCAGCACCGTTTCCTCCAACTGCCACCAATTATCGGTATCCGGAGCCAGACCAATCCCCAAGCCCTCCGCCTCCAGATACTTGGCCGCAACAAACATACTGAAACTGAGGATTAACCCCGTATCCTCCGTTTCCAAATTAATCAGCGCCCGACGCACCACCCCATCAGCATCGACAATTACATCATTGGCCCCCACTTGATTCCGTTCCGCGAGAGCAGGGGGTGGGGCAATGGTTTCCAGATCGCGATCGCCCGCCACTTTCTGAATCCCGATTAAATTGGGGGTATTTTCAAAAATTTCAATCAGTTCTGCGGTTCCCGGTTCAATGGGGTAATCCCGGTAATCATCTAAGCCAATGACGCGGGGATTTTGCGCCTTGAGTTGTTCAATCACCGCCGCATACATCCCATCGGGGATAACCACCCGCCCCAAGTTGCGATAATCTGCCTCCGTCATCCCGACGATCGCCACCCGTTCATCCCGCGATTCCATCGGCCGCAGCCGCAAAAACTGGTCATACACCGCCAATTCCCACCCCTGCATCAACCCCAACCACCGCAGCAAAATTACCAACAAAGAAACGGAAGGTACAGCCACAACTACGCCGCGCCATTGCCAGAGTTTTTGCTTCAGTTGTTTCCGAAGGTTCATAGGGGGGTTTTTAAGCTTGGGGAACAGGGAACGGAGGGGATCTCATTTGGCCTCAATGCCGACGATCCCCCCGGCTACGCCGACCCCCTTTTTAAGGGGGTTAAATTTCAGAACCCCCCTTTTTAAGGGGGTTAAATTTCAGAACCCCCCTTTTTAAGGGGGGCAGGGGGGATCTTTCCTACTCTACAAAACACTGGGGATCCCAGAGAGGTTGGGCTTGGGGGCTGTTGGGGGCGATCGCCTCTTCCGCAAAAGGCACATCCGCCAAACATCCCAATCCTTGGGATTCTAGCAGCGTTTTCCACTGTTGACGATCCACCGGGCGCAATTGGGCGGTAAAGGCGAGGGTTTCATTCCAGTAGGCATCGGTGGCAAAGCGGCTCGCATTCGCTTCAAGGGCAGCAGGGGCCAGGGTTTTCGGGTCAGGAATCGTCGCTGTAGTACTGCATCCCAAGGGGCTACCATCCGCCTGACTACAACTGAGCAAACCGCTCACCACATCTTCCCCGCCAGTACTGCCCTCACACAAAATCGCCAAACTCCATTCATACACCGCCCCCGGCTCCAAGTTGACATCATCCAAGGCATAACTGACGATCCGAGGGCCATTCGCCACACTGGGGGGAATCGGCAGGGCATCATTAAAATAAACCTCGTCATAGCGATAGCGGGGTGTTCCCGTTGCAGTCGTGGTGGGAACCCGTTTTTGGATGATAATTTCCACCGCCGTGCCTCGGGTGCGGGGGATATAGAAACTGAGGGTGGGGTCAGGGCTGAGGCTCGTACCAATGTTATTGGTGGGCATCAGCGCCGTTAGGGGCGTGAGGCGTTGGGGTTGGCCATCGCCATTGAGGTCGGCAAATTTGGCAACACATTCTTCCTCACTGCCGCGCCGGGGTGCGCCGCCAGCGGTGCGTTGGGGCGCACCGCCGCCGCCGGGAGTGGCGGAGGGGAATTCAACAGCGAGGTAGAGGGGGGGACGAGCTTGGGCGGTGAGGGTCAAGCTCAGGAGAGCGGGGATGGTGGCGACAAGACGGAGCGGATTCGGTAAAGCCATGATTGTGTCGTGATCTTAAAATGGGGTTTTTCCAGGATAACCTGCTAATTTTTCGACGATCTAACCCTTGGGACAGTTGCTGAAAAAACTGAGCGCTGGGTGTTTTTGTTGCACATTGTCCACCAGATTGCCCCGCCTTGAATGTTCAATTTTGGTCGGTACCTGTCGAGGGAGGGGACAACGGTATAATATGGGCTGTGGCGCTTTAGTGGGTTCGATTCTTTCCTGGCACAAGTCTGATGATCATCCCAACGGGTCGATTTTATGGGGTTTTCGCCCTCGGTATCATCGGGGCGGGACTGCTGGCCCAGTGGTGGCCCCAGGGGCAGACCTTCATCGCCCTCGGTGTTTATGATGGATTTTGGCTGTTGGTGATGATTGTCGATGGCCTGGGGGCACGACAGCGGCGCGTCAGCCTCAAACGCCAACCCATTGATAAGCTTTCCATTGGTCGTGATAATCCCATTACCCTTAGGGTGAGTGCTGGCCATGGCTCTGCTACAGTGCAATTGCGGGATCATGCTCCCCCTTTGCCGGTTTCGACTCAAACCTTCACGCTCACCCTTGCCCCCCAAGAACACCAGGATTTAATTTACACGATTCACCCCCATCAACGGGGGATGATTACTTGGGGGCCGATCCAAGTTCGCCAGTGGGGGGCTTGGGGTTTTGGGGTTTGGGATTGGCGGGAACCGGCGGCGGAGACGGTGGCGGTTTATCCGGATTTGGTGGGGTTGCGATCGCTCTCCATTCGCTTGGCCCTGCAAAATACCGGCACAATCCGCCAAGCCCGCGCCTTGGGCCAGGGGACTGAATTTCGGGAACTGCGGGAATACCATAGCGGCGATGATCTGCGGCTGATTGATTGGAATGCGACGGCGAGGCGATCGCACCCCCTGATCCGCGTCCTCGAACCGGAACGGGAACAAACCCTAATTATCCTCCTCGATCAAGGTCGGTTAATGACCGCCCAAGTTCAGGGATTACAACGGTTTGATTGGGGGATGAATGCCACGTTGGCCCTGGCGATGGCAGGCTTAAATCGAGGCGATCGCGTCGGCGTGGGCGTATTCAACACCACCCTCAACACCTGGCTCCCCCCAGAGCGCGGCCCCCAACGCCTCGCCCAAATCCTCGAAGCCCTCACCCCCCTCCAACCCACGTTTAGCGAACCGGACTACTTCAACACGATCAACCAAATCATCCGCCAACAAACCCGCCGCGCCCTCGTCGTCATCCTCACCGATCTGATCGATGCCACCGCCTCCGCCGAACTGCTCACCGCCCTCACCCGCCTCGCCCCCCGCTATCTCCCATTCTGCGTCACACTCCGCGATCCCCAAGTCGATCACTGCGCCCACCAACCCCTCACCGCCAACCCGGCAACTGCCTACAGTCAAGCCGTCGCCCTCGACCTTCTCCAACAACGGGCCGCCACCTTCGCCACCCTCAAACGCCAAGGGGTCTTAGTCCTCGATGC
>JAABSU010000278.1 GCA_011390265.1 Spirulina sp. | reverse complement strand
ATTGGCGCAGCCTCTCCATCGGAGCATCGCCCCTCCCCAATGCCCGGATTAATCACCAGAGGCAACCTTGGCCGGGGGTTCGGGCAAACTGGTTTCCAGCTTCAGGCAATTTTGACCATTCACCTGAAGTCGGTATTCCACTTTATCCATTAAGCGGTTCATGATCAGCCAACCATAGCCGCCTTCTTGACGATCTTCGGGGCTGGGGGGGAGGTAGGTGGCTAAATCGTAGCCCGTGCCGTGATCCCAAATTTCCAAAGCAATGTCCCGGTCTTTCAACTCCAAGCGCAAAAGGACGGGAATTTGCGATTGCTCCCGGTGGGCATGGCGCACAACGTTAGAGTAGGCTTCCACCAGGGCCAACCGGAGGCGGTTGGATTGGCGGGGCCATTCCACCGAATCCCCGAGTTCGAGTTCGAGACAGTCCAAAAGCCATCGCTCAACGATGGTCAGAAATTTCAAATCACTGGGGATGTGTAGTTCTGTTTTCATCGGTTACAGAACCTCCAAAGAGAGCATGGTTTGGTCGTCTTCTTGAACTTGGATAGTGTATTCACGGAAGCACTGCAAGAGAGTATCAAGATGAAAGGTGTTGGGGGTTTGTTGAATCAGCGACCATAGCCCTTCTTGCATCAACATTTCACTGTGATGCTCAGGATCAGGGCTGGCGGTGTGGGCGACGGTGGCCTCGGTAATGCCGTCACTGGTGAGCAGGAAGATATCCCCTGGACTGAGGGTAACTTCTCCTACTTTACCCCTCCATTGGGGCAAAATCCCCACAGGAATACCCCGATCTGTGAGGTAACGGGGTTCGAGGCTGGGATTGTCGGGATGGATATCGGGATGAGACCAAACCATGGGGTAGATGTGGCCAGCGTTGGCATAGACCATGATGCGATCGCCCGGTCGGTAGCGGGCAATGACCATTGTAATAAAACAGTTGGTACTGAAAAGATCCTCATTCATGGTTTGATTGAGGTTTTTCAGGACGGTTTCCGGTTCTGGGGAGATTTCTTGGGAGAGTTCCCGCCGCAGAATCGAAATCGCACTGGTCATAAACAGGGCGGCAGGTACGCCTTTCCCGGACACATCCCCCACCGCCACCCAGACATCTCCTTGAGGGTGAACATAGACCTCAAAGAAATCTCCCCCCACTTCCCGCGCTGGGAAGCAACTGGCCTGCACCTTGACGCTGCCGGTATCGCCCCAACTTTGCCGCAGCAGGTTGCGCTGAATTTGGCGGGCCACTTCGAGTTCGGCCCGCATTTTCTCGGCTTGCTGCTGGGTGCGGTGGTAGAGGCGGGCTTGGGAGATGGCGATCGCCGCCTGCTCTGCTACGGATTCCAGGAGTTGGATCTCGCTTTTAATCAGAGCTTGATCGCCGTCCTGGTGGTTGAGGTAGAGCACCGCCAGGAGTTGCTGTTGCACCGTCAGGGGGACGACCAATTCCGATGCCCCGCTCTCCACTTCTAGGTGTTGGGTTGTCCCTGTGGCCACGACTTGGGCGATCAGGGCTTGGGCTTCGGGGGTGGCGATCGCCCCATCGGGGTAAGCATAGGCTTCTTCAAGCAAGTTGCCCCCCTCCACCACGCGCAACACCGTCGTACTCGCGCCAAAATTCTCGCCAATCGTCTTGGCAATCACCCGCAACATATTTTGATAGTCGAGGGATTCACGAATGCTACTGGTGACGACGTTGAGGATTTCTTCCCGCCGCAACGCCCGCCGCAGTTCGTTGGTGCGCTGCTTGAGAACATGATAGGTTTCCGAAGCCTGCTGGACAACAGCCTTAAGGTTTTCGGGGTTCCAGGGTTTGGTGATGTATTTAAACACCTTCCCGGAGTTGATCGCATCGACGAGATCCTCCACATCGGTATAACCCGTGAGCAGGATGCGGATCGTTTCGGGAAAGCGATCAACGGTTTTACTGAGGAACTCCGTGCCGTTCATCACGGGCATGCGTTGATCGGAAATGATCACCGCCATTTCCCCTTCCGTATCGAGAATCTCCAGGGCAGCCACCGCGCCATCCGCCTTGAAAACCTTAAAGTCCCGCCGAAACGTCCGAAAAAGCAAGTCGAGGTTGTCGGGTTCGTCATCAACAACCATTAACTTCAATTTCTTTGAGCTTGCCTGACTCATGAATTCGCTCCGATGGAATCGCTAGGGGGCCAGCAGAAGAGAGCGGCCTGAAAACGGGATTGAGGACTATCATGCCGTACAATTATGCTGAATAACTGACCGGATCGCCATCCTGTGGGCGGGGATGAAGAACCCAGCGTTTGACAACCGAATCCATGAAAACTCAAGGGAGAGAGCATTGTGGTTTGGATGGTAAAACGCCTGTTGGACTGGCCGATAACCCTTACGGATCACCGCTGATATTAATGAAACTATACCATTGAAACCTAAGTCTCTTTCGATTCAGGTCGGATTTTCGTGATTTCTGGTTTTGGGGCTCGTCCCCATTGCGTTTTTTCCTTGGATGGTGCGTAAAGTGAAGCCTCTTGTTGTCCCCTCCCCTACTGATTTGCCCCTCCGCCGGGATCTGGCGGGGGGTGAATTGGAAAATATGAAGACCCATTTAGATGTGTTGCTGTTGGCCTTGGAGACGTTAACTGGGGCAGGCTCTGAGGCGATGCTCAACGCGGCTCAGGATTTGGGGTTAATGGGGGTGATTAGCGATCGCGTTGCCCTGTGGCGGTTACGCCAAGCCAATCCCCAACGCAAAAGCTCCGGGGGGCGGAAAAAACTGGATATTGAGGAGGCGCGATCGCTCGTCTTGATCATCTGTCATCTGGCCAAAACCCACAACAGCCGCATCCGTCGAGGGGTGACGCTGCTCGAACAAATGGCAGCCCAGGACAAAGACCCCACCCGCGCCGCCCTCCTGGGGGACTATGTGGATCAATTTACCAATACGTTCCAAGAGCGCATGGATACGGAGGCCACGCCAACAGCGGAGCAGTTGATGCAGTTAGCCTTTAAGCTGCTGATCGATCTGATGTTTTACAGTGCCACCAATGGCCATCGTCGGCTGTGGCTGGCCCTCTTTGACCAAGCCCAATCCTAAAAGAGCGGTTCTTTATTGTTATGTTTCAACTCACCCGCCGCTATCCCCATCCCACCTGTACGCTGCTGATCCACGCGGAGCGATCGCCCCTTTCCCAGTGGCAAAAGTTCCCTGTGGTCAAAAATCTTCAGTTTGAATTGCAGGTGAGTGATCCCCGCCGCCTTGATCCGGAGCCGATCAAGGTGTGGGGAGAGCAGCCACAACTGGAACAACTCTGTACCCTGGTTCAGGACTACGTTCAAGAGACGATCCTAGGGAGTTCGCCCCAAACCCTCTCCCTCCACGATACGGTGATCACGATGCCCAAGCAGGCGATCGCCCTCACCCCCCACAGCCGCCTCCAGCACCAGCTTTACATCGGCCACGACCAGGTGAAAAGTTCTCAGCCGGTGATCGACCTCAGTGCAACCCAATTGCTTGATTTGGCCACCGCCTTGGCAGACTTTGAGAATGAACTGCAACTGCTGCCGCTCCTACCCTCCCACCGCACCGGCCGCCCCAGGGGGTGGCAATCGGTGGCGGCGTTAGTGTTGGGGGCGATCGCCCTTTCTACCGGCGTTTACTACCATC
>JAABSU010000029.1 GCA_011390265.1 Spirulina sp. | reverse complement strand
GGTGGATCAGGAAACGGGCCGCCAAGGGGGCAAATTCAGGGGAGGAGGTCGTGGCGTTATCGTCAACGGAGGCCATTTGCCAGCGATAGCCATCAAGCTGCTGAAGCCCTGGGCCATCAGTGGCTAACCGTGTGAGGGCCGCCGGGATTGAATCCGTTGAGCCGCCGCCGCTGGCTTGCATGGCGGCGAGAATTTGATCATCGTAGGCGATGGGATAGCCGCCAATATGGACGGCCCAGATCGGCATCCCTAAATCGGGTAAATCCCCTTGATCATCTGCCAGTTCATAACTGCCCTGATCCGAGAGCAAAATTAACCCGTCATAGTCTTGCCCTTGGCGCAGTTGGTCAAATTGGCGCACCATGGTTTTCAGTTGCAGCGTGCCATAAAAGGCAGTGGCATCAAGCTTGCCTAAGGTTTCCAGATCGGCGCGGCGGGGTTCAATGCCGGGGGCAGCGGCGAGGTAAAGATCGATTTGATCTGAGTCTAGGCCTTGGGCTTTGAGGGCCGCTAGGGTTTCCTTGAGGGCGGCCCGTTGCTGGGTCATGCTGTAGGAGGTATCGAGGGCGATCGCCAGCCGTTGCCCTTGGGGAATCACGGTTTCCTCACCCTTGAGGGGTTCCGCTGTTACCGCGTAGCCGTTGAGAATGGTTTGATGGGTTTGGGGTGCGGCAGAATTGGATCGAGGCATGTAGCCTTCTAACCAGCGATCAAAGCCCTCCACCTGTTCCCCATTGCGGAATCGCTCCGTTTGCGCCGTCCAAAACACATTGCGGGCCTCACTAACTTGAGGCAGGGGCCAACCCTGATCCGTGGCGAGGGTGCGGTAGGTGAGCCAGAGGTGCATCGGGGGAGCAGGATCGCCGGTATTCTCTTCCCAAGTTTGCGGCCGGGCCAGGATGGGGAAGGCTCGCAAACGGTATTGGTGGGGGCCAACCTGTTCCAATAGAGCCGGATCTACCGGGCGCTCCCGTTGAACTTGGGAGTTATACACCGCTTGGGCGGCTCCACGGGGGGAAACTTGGAAGGAGAAGCGATCGCCCCTCTCCGCCGTTTCCCCCAACCAAACCCCGGTTAAAACCGCACTTTCCGGCAGGGAAAAGGCATAGAAAATTTCCTCAACTTCAAAGGTTTGGTTTTCATAAACCTCGTACAGTTCCACATCTGCCCAGTCCCCTTGTTCCTTTAGGGTAATTTCTTGATGCTTCAATAACACTTTTTCTCGACCAATATCGAGAACCCCAGCATTAGCGGCATCGAGGTTACTGGTGGAGGTTAATGCTTGGAGAATGGCGGCTCTTTCCCCTTTTTGGATCGGCGTATCAAAAAAGCCAGCATAGAGTTCCGCCGCCCGCTCCACATCTCCCCGCTCACCACTATAAAGGAAGGGGGAAAGGAGAAGATCATGGGTTTCTTGCAAAATACTGGCTACGCCTTTGGGGAGATGAAAGGCCTCTTCATACCATCCCCGGATAATATTGCTCTCGCTGTTAATTCCTAAGTAGCGGTATTCGGAGAGATAGGCATTGAGTAACCCCTTGCGAAGGGTCGGGGCTTGGTTGAGTAAAACTTGACGGATGGCGGGGTTGGCGATATCGCGATCGAGGAGGGCAAAGGCTTGGCCTTGGGTTTGCCGCCCTAGGCCGCCGGAAACGCTAAACCAAAGGGCTAAGGTGGCAAGTACCACAACCATGGCCCGACGACGGCCATAGGCTTGGCTGAATTGCTGCAAAATCCGCCGCCCTGAATCGCCATAGAGCAGGGCAAAGCTCATGGGCATGGCGAAAAACACGGGCACAGTGATCACAAAAAATAACATCGACAATGGGAAGACGATCACCCCCGACAAATTGCCCGCTTTTAAATCCTGCCAAAACCAGGTTAAGTTATTGCCAAAATCTCGCCAAATATCCCCAGAAACGACCCAGTGCCACAGGCCTTGGATGGTAAAACCTGCTAAGGGGACAACGTAGAGCATTAATAGCACCCCCGCATAGATCCCCATGACAATCATGAGGGTATGGATTGCGGTTTGGACGGTAGCGAGGAGAGCGGCGCGAGGGCTGACCGGGGCAGCTTTTCCCCAATATCCGGTGATTTGTTCAGCGGCAAAGGCAAGAATGACGATCGCCAAAGAACCCACTAACCAACTACTCGCGGGGGTGAGTTGTCGCAGGGCAAAAAACCGAATGACACAGAGTAAAAAGAGGGGAGCTTCAACGCCAAAAAACAGCCGCATTAACTCTAGGGGCCGTTTGGCAAATTTCCACATCCCAATCCCAGTACAAAGGGGGGGAATGAGGAAAAAGCCGATGAGGGAAATGACAAATTCTCGTTGAATTTCGCCAGAGGCGATCGCCCCCAGTAATTGCCCACCCTCAAAGGGCAACCAAAATCCATAAATCATGACAATAAAAGTAATATTCCAGAAGACAAAAATACTGTAATAAAACAGATGAAGACTTGTTTTGATGGGTTTATTCATGGCAAAATCCCAGAGGTTGAAGGCAAAGGGTAATGGTCTAAGTCGGTCTGCAACAGTTCCGCACGCAATGCCGCACCGCTGATCGATGAATTTTTACTGCTTTCCTCTCTGTTCTAACCGATGAGATTAACGCCGTCCACCAAAGACTCCAAGAAACTCTCCAGCGCATCAAAGCGAAATTCATCCAACCACTGCTGAATCATGTCCCGCAGCGGATCTGCCTCCAAGGGTAGATCCTCGCAAAGTTCCAGGATTTGGTTGCTATTGGCGGCCATGGTGGCGTTGAGTAATTCCTCCCGCCAGGCCATGGGCATGGCAACGAGATAACCTTGGAGATCGGCGAGGGTGGCAACTTCGCCAATTTGCACCGCCTCGACGATCGCACCCGTTTCCCCATAAACATATTCCACCCCTAAATATTCCGCCATTTTGTCAAACAGCACCGCCTCCCGGAAGGGTTTACGGACAAAATCATCACAACCGGCGGCGAGGACTTGCGATCGCTGCTCCTCAAAAGCACTGGCGGTGAGGGCAATCACCACGGTTTTGCGACCCTGGGGCGTAGCTTTAATCCGGGTCGTCGCTTCATAGCCATCCATAATCGGCATCCGCATATCCATCCAGATCAAATCCGGCTCCCACTCCTCCCAAACTTCAATCCCTTCAGCCCCGTTAGCTGCGGTTCTAACCTCAAAGCCAACGGAGCTTAACAGTTTATCCACCAAATGACTATTTTCCCAACGATCATCCACCACTAAAATTCGGTAATTTTTTTGATTCGGGGCTAAACCCACCACCGGCAAACTTTGGGACGCAATCACCACATCCGCCGCATCCCCAGGGGGTAACGTTAAAGTAAAGAAAAACTGGGAGCCTTCACCGAGGGTGCTTTCAACCTGTAAATTTCCGCCCATTAAAGCAATAAATTTCTGACTAATCGCCAACCCTAAGCCCGTGCCACTTTGGGATTTTAGCCCCGATTCGGTTTGGGCAAAAGCTTCGAACAGGGCGTGCATTTCATCCGGGGCAATGCCTACCCCAGTATCGCTAACGGTAAATTGGAGGCGATGGGGATTTTCCTCTGGTGCGAGATTACAAATGTGCAACGCGACCCCACCTTGATCGGTGAATTTAATCGCATTGCCGATTAAATTAATCAAAACTTGTCGCAGTTTACCGCCATCACCATAGAGTAGGGCAGGGACATTTGCATCATAGCTACATTCCAAGGAAATGCCTTTGACTTGGGCCTTACTCATGAGCAGATCTGTTAGGTCATAACAGAGGTGATGGAGATCAAAGCTGGTGGATTGCAATTGCATTTGCCCCGCTTCAATTTTCGACAGATCAAGAATGCTATTGATTAACCCGAGGAGGTGCTCACCACTACGGTTGATAATTTGAATTTGCCCCTGCTGCTCACCATCAAGACGACTATCCCGGGCCATGACTTGGGTAAAGCCGAGGATGGCATTGAGGGGGGTGCGCAGTTCATGGCTCATGTTGGCCAGGAATTGGGTTTTGGCTTGGCTAGCAGCTTGGGCGGCGGCCATGGCCTGCTGGAGGAAAATTTCCGTGCGTTTGCGATCGCTAATATTCCGAATAATCATAATCACTTCATTATGGCCACTGCGGGCGATGCGCACCTCCTCAAACTGGGTGCGGCCATTGAGTTCAATTTCCTGCTCGTAGCACTGCACGACATCGGAGAGAATCGCTTCTTGAATGAAATATAAATGGCGGTTAGCCACGGCTTCGGGTAAGACCTCGTGAAGTTTTGCGCCAATACGCTCAACTCCGTCGCCGAGATGAGCTATACTTTCCGCTGCCGAATTACAGGATAAATAAGTTCCCTCCCCATCCATCCGAAAGACCAAATCGGGAAACACATTAAACATTGCCTTATTTTGGGCATCACTCTGTTTCCATTCGGTAATATCTTCTGTCATACAAAAGGTATAAAGCAATTCACCATCTTTGCGAATTGAACAGAGCGTCATCTTTGCCCAGACAATGGATTTATTTTTCCGAATATAGCGTTTTTCCATCGAGAAATTTTCCCGTTTACCTTCGATTAGCTCAATGACTTTTTCCACATCAGCATCAAGATCTTCAGGGTAAGTATATTCGGAAAAATGCAGCTTTTGCAGTTCCTCATTGTTATAGCCCAACAGCTTTTGGAGGGCAGGATTACTATCAATAATATAGCCGTCTAAATTAGTCAAGCCAATGCCAATCCCAGCATTTTCAAAAATGGCTTCAAATAAGCTATCTCGGTCTTGGATATAGGCTTCTAGGTTTTCTCGATGGGTGTGGAGTTCGGCAAGCGTTTCCTGAATTTTTGTGCCCATGGCCACAGAGGTCTCCATCAGTAAATTTAATTCTTGAATCCGACTGGGGCGGATCGTATCTCGAGCGGCAAAATCTCCTTGGGCCAAGCGTTGGCTCGTGCTGAGGAGATGGAGCAGGGGGCGGCTAATCACCCGGGTCGTCCAGATGCCCATGGCGGTGGCTAGGAATAGGGCGATCGCACACAACACCAGCGTTTTATTCCGAGTTGCGGCGAGGGGGGCTGTAAATAATGCTTCTGGTACGGCAATGGTTAAAACCCAGCGAACATCAAGATTATTTTTTAAATCGGTGCGATAAACATAGTATCTTTTGCCCCGAATCGTCGCCTCAAAAAACTGAACTTTTTCCTGATCAAGGTCAGCAAAATTCACAGCAGATCCAGCAATGACCGGATTTTCACTGAAGGCAGCTCGCAGTCGCTGATTGCGTTTGTATAAAGACTCTTGCTCTGAAGTTGCAACTAAATAGCCATCCTGATCTGTTACAAAGATCACGCCTTGGTCACGCAGGGTTAACTGGCTAAGAATCTGGCTGAAGTGATTAATTGAAATTTCTAAATTTAGCACCCCCATTAAGTTATGAAACTGATCATAAATCGGTTGAGAAACCCCTGCTTTTAGTCGCCGTTTATCAACATAAATAGGACTCCATAATTCTCGATGTTTGGTGGCGGTGAGCTGATACCAAGGGGTGAGGCGGGGATCGTAGGATTCAGCGGCAATGTAGCGATTGCTGTAGGGGTTGAGGGTGGCGGTGCCGTTGAGGGCATCCCAAGGTAGGCGGTAGAGGTGGCGATTGGGAGCTGTCTCGGCGTTGCGTCGTTTAAGCAGTAGGGAGCGATCGCTCACCCGCTCCACCCCGACGAAATCCCCGCTGGTGGTTCCATAGGAGAGGGCGGTGATGGTGGTTTGGGATTTGAGTTGCTGGGCAAAGAATTGCTCTAAAAGGGCAAGATTGTTAAACTGGAGTTGCCCAGCTTGATAGCTGTCGATGTAGGATTGGCGGAGGATTTGGGGGATTTCTAGGTGTTGGTTAATTTCGCTTTTGGTGCGATCGCCCATATTTCTGACCAACTTTTGGGCCATTTGATCTACTGTCCGTTGGCCATTTTGCAGCGAAAGATAGGCCGTTGCCCCTACAACCACAATGATCTGGGCTAACAAAGGCGCGATCAGGAACAGGCGGAGAGAAATGGGGGTAGGGGTCCGGTTTTGCATTAATCACAAGCCGTAGATAGAAGAGGTGGGATGAAATGGAGTATAGCTAAATCCTCGGATTCCTTACTACCTCAAAACACCATGGATAGCGATCGCCATCGGGTCAGCTCAGACGACAGTATTATAACGGATAAATTTGGGATAACTACGCTCTTAACCGTTGTTGGAGTCGAAAAATCAGAGTTTTTCGCCAAAATCAAGGTTGAATCTAGATTTTCTTGCCTAAATTCATTTGTATTCATGATCAGAATTTCTCCCGTTAGCCTAGGGTTAGCCCAATGGGTAAGTTCATGGCGATCTTCACGGCGATCGCCATTGATCAGGAAAAATTATCATTTTAGTGATGCTTATTCATGTTTAGTCAATGACAGCCATATAAAGCCAAAGTTGAAACACTTTATGCCTAGATTGATCTTCACCCTAGGGCCTCGCTCAAACTCATGCTTTGGTGATCATATTTGAAAATTCAAAAAGAAGGGATCAGTCCTAGATTTTGAAATTAGAAGTCAAGAAAAATGCAAAGCAACTGCGCATTTGTTAAAAGAATCCTAGACAATTCGCAAATTCTTCCAAGGATATCAGTAAAATAAATGCGTGGGTTGCTATAAACCTCAACCCTAGGGTAATTTTGTGTATTTTGTAACACAAGATTCCCGCTGATTGATTTTTAGAGTTCAGGCTTTTCCCAATTATGGTCACATCCCCTCCCCAAACCCATGATCCCGCTCAAAACGTGCTCCGGTACGAGCAACAGCCCTTAGATGTCTTTTTTCGGCCCCAGGCCGTGGCGATCATTGGAGCCAGCGAAAAACCCGGTAGTGTGGGGCGAACCCTGCTCTGGAATTTGATCAGCCATCCCTTTGGCGGTACCGTTTTCCCGGTCAACCCGAAGCGAGCCAGCATTCTCGGCATCAAGGCTTATCCCAACCTCGCGGCGATCCCGGAACCCGTGGATCTGGTCGTGATCGCCATTCCCTCTCAGGCGGTTCCCGCCGCCATTGATGATTGTATTGCCCAAGGTGTGAAGGGGGCGATTATCATTTCCGCTGGTTTCAAAGAAATTGGCGCGGCAGGGGTAGAACTAGAGCAGCAAATTCTCGCCAAGGCCCGGGCTGGCAATCTACGCATTGTCGGCCCCAACTGCCTCGGGGTGATGTGCCCCGTTTCGGGGTTAAACGCCACGTTCGCCAGCACGATCGCCCGCCCCGGCAATGTCGGTTTTATCAGCCAAAGCGGGGCGCTCTGTACCTCAATTTTGGATTGGAGTCTGCGGGAAAACGTCGGGTTTAGTGCGTTTATTTCCGTGGGATCGATGCTCGATGTGGGCTGGGGGAACCTGATCGATTATCTGGGGGATGACCCCCACACCCATAGCATCGTGATTTATATGGAAAGTATCGGCGATGCGCGATCGTTCCTCTCCGCAGCGCGGGAAGTGGCCCGCACCAAGCCGATTATTGTGATTAAATCCGGCCGCACCGAAGCCGCCGCCGCCGCCGCCGCCTCCCACACGGGGGCCTTAGCGGGGAGCGATGAAGTGCTCAACGCCGCGTTTCGGCGCTGTGGCGTGTTGCGGGTCGATACCATTGATGATCTATTTAATATGGCGGAAGTCCTGGCCAAACAACCCCGCCCGGAGGGAAATCGCCTCACAATCCTCACCAATGCCGGCGGCCCGGGAGTCCTCACCACCGATGCCCTCATTTCCGAAGGGGGGCGATTGGCGGAAATTTCCCCCGAAACCCAGGCGGCACTAGATGCGATCCTGCCAACCCATTGGAGCCATGCCAACCCCATTGATATTTTGGGGGATGCCGACCCGGAACGCTACGCCGAGGCGATTAAAATTGCCCTCAATGACCCCAATAGTGATGGGTTGCTGGCGATCCTCACGCCCCAAGCGATGACAGATCCCACCCAAACGGCGAAGAAATTTGTCGAAATTCTCCAAGACCCCCAACGGCCCGCTAAACCGATTCTGGCCAGTTGGATGGGGGGTGATGGGATTACGCCAGGGGAACAGTTGCTCAACCAGGCGAAGATTTTCACGCTGCCGTTTCCCGATACGGCGGCCCATGTTTTTAACTATATGTGGCGCTATGCCTACAATTTGCAGGGCCTCTATGAAACGCCGATGTTGTCGGCGGATACGGAGGAATCCCCCGATTGGGCCAGTCCGGCGCGGCGCGATCGCCCCCAAGCCACGGAGATGATCGCGGCGGTACGGGCCCAGGGTCGCACCCTATTAACAGAGTACGAATCAAAACAACTCCTCGCCGCCTACGGTATCCCCACCGTGGCGACGGAAATTGCCTACAGCGAGGAGGAGGCGGTGGCCCAAGCTGAGGCGATCGGCTATCCGGTGGTGCTGAAGCTCAATTCGACAACGATTACCCATAAAACCGATGTGGGGGGGGTGCGGCTGTTGCTCCAGGATGCGGAAACCGTGCGCGGGGCCTACCGGGGCATTCAAACCTCGGTGACGGAAAAAGTCGGCGCAGAGCATTTCCAAGGGGTGACGGTGCAACCGATGCTACTGCAAAACCAAGGAGATTATGAGTTGATCATTGGTAGCAGTTTAGATCCCCAGTTTGGGCCGGTGTTGCTGTTTGGTACCGGGGGGTCTTTGGTGGAGGTGTTTAAAGATCGGGCCTTGGGCCTGCCGCCGTTGAATACCACCCTAGCGCGGCGGATGATTGAACAGACAAAAATTTACCGCGCTTTGCAGGGGGTGCGGGGTCAAAAGGCGGTGAATCTTGACGAGTTGGAGCAGTTGCTCGTCCGGTTTAGCCATTTGATTGTCGAGCAATCTTGGATTAAGGAGTTGGATATTAACCCCCTGTTGGCGGGCAGTGAGCATCTGATTGCCTTGGATGCGCGGGTGGTGCTCCATGATCCGGAGACGGCGGAGGCGGATTTACCCAAGCCCGCCATCTGTCCCTATCCCTTGGAATATGTCACGCCTTGGACGCTGAAGGATGGCACAACGGTGGTGATCCGCCCGATTCGGCCGGAGGATGAACCCCTGGTGGTGAAATTCCATGAACCCCTGTCGGAGGAGAGCGTCTATCTGCGCTATTTCCATCTCATGTCTTTGACGAGTCGGGTGGCCCACGATCGCCTCTCCCGCATTTGTTTCATTGACTACGATCGCGAGTTGGCCCTCGTGGCAGACTACAAAGACCCCAACACGGGGGAACATCAAATTCTCGGCATCGGGCGCATCAGTCAACTACACGGGGTTAATGAAGCGGAGTTTGCGATGATCATTAGCGATCGCGCTCAAAACCAGGGACTGGGGACGGAAATTTTGGCACGATTAGCCGCCATTGGCCGCGATCGCCAACTCAGCCGCCTCATGGCCAATGTCCTCCCTGAAAACATCGGTATGCAGCGGGTTTGCCAAAAAGTCGGCTTCCAATTACAACGGCCCACACCGGGATCGGTGCTCGCCGTTCTGGACTTGTAACCCGTTTAATGGCGTTTCGGCTTGAATGAGTCCGATGAGCGCGGAGCGCCGGATGGGGAGATGCCGGAAATCCGCCCTCCCCGTCCTTTTTTTGATCACCTCCATGTTTGATTGCCCCACCGAGAACAATAGCAAGCTGATCCTCCGTCGCCTCCTGTACGAAAGCCAGCAAACCTTGGTCTATCGTGCTTTACGGGGGGCGGAGGAGCCGCCACAACCGATCATTCTCAAACTGCTCAAGAGTGACTACCCCACCCCTGAGCAGTTACGCCGCTATCAACACGAGTACGAGATCACCCAAAACCTCATGAGTCCTGGGGTGATCCAAATCTATGGCCTGCACCCCTATCGCAATACCGTCTTTTTAACCCTTGAAGATATTGGCGGGCAGTCCCTGGCCCAATCTCTGCCGGGCCATCCTTGGGGGTTAGAGGCGTTTTTTGATCTGGCGATCGCCATCACCACCGCCCTCGCTGACATTCACAGCGCCGGCCTGATCCACAAAGACCTCAACCCCAGCAACATCATCCACAACCCCGAAACGGGACAGTTGAAAATCATTGATTTTGGCTTGGCGGCCCGGCAGGGGGTTGCCGCTGCCACCGCCGCCAGTGGCAGCCTCGAAGGCACCCTCGCCTATATTTCCCCAGAGCAAACCGGCCGCCTCAACTGCCCCCTAGATCACCGCACCGACCTCTACGCCTTAGGGGTGACATTCTACCAACTGCTCACCAACCAATTGCCCTTTCCCTCCCGGGATTTGTTGGAAGTGATCCATTGTCACCTGGCCCGCACACCGGCCCCGCCCCACACCTTGGATCAGCGCATTCCCGAAGCCCTCTCCCAGGTGGTGATGAAGCTCCTGGCCAAACCCGTCACCGAACGCTATCAAACCGCCAAGGGTCTGGAGTGGGATCTCGATCGCTGTCGTCAAGCTTGGCGGGGATGCCAACACCCCCTCACCCTTGCCACTGATGCCGCCGATGCTGCCGATGCCAACGGTGCCATGGAGGCTTCGGCCTTTCCCTTGGGGGAGCAGGATTATGGGGCACAGTTCCAACTGCCGGCCCAACTCTATGGGCGCGATCGCGAGCGGGAAAAACTCCTGAGCCTCTGGCGGGGGGTGGTGCAGCAGGATTTGCCCATGGCATTGGTGATGGTGGCGGGGGGGGCAGGGGTGGGTAAAACGGCGCTGATCCAAGGGCTTTACCCGGCCATTACCCAAGCCCAGGGCTATTTCCTCACCGGCAAATGTGATCAACTCCAGGCCACCCGTCCCTACGATGTGATTAGCCAGGCCTTGAATCAGTGGGTGCGCCATTTGCTCAGTGAACCGGATCATCTGTTGGCCCAGTGGCGATCGCGCCTCCAAACTGGGTTAAGCAATCCGGGGGTGTTGGTGGAGATTTTGCCAGATTTGGCGTTAATTCTTGGCCCCCAGCCGCCGGTGGTTCCCCTGGGGATGGTTGAGGCCCAGCACCGTTTTCATCGGGTGATGGGGCAGTTTCTACGGCTATTGTGTCGGCCGGAAAATCCCATTGCCCTGTTTTTGGATGATTTGCAATGGGCGGATACAGCAACATTGAAACTGTTACAGGTGTTGCGCCAAGATGCCCAAATGGCATCGCTGCTGGTGATTGGGGCCTACCGAGATGGGGAACTCTCCCCCCATCATCCCCTCAGGGAACTGCTCACGCTCCAAACGGGACAACGCCGCGCCGTAGAGATCCCCTTGCAACCCTTGAATGGGGGGGCGATCGCCCAATTCCTCACCACCACGTTCCGCCAGAGCCACGACCCCGTGGAACCCCTCGCCCACCTGATCCAGGAAAAAACCGGCGGCAACCCCTTCTTCACCCGGGAATTTCTCCAAGCCTGCGTTCGCGATGGCGTGATTGCTTGGGATGGGGGGCAATGGCGATGGGAACTGGAGGCGATCGCCGCCCAACCCAGCACCGCCAACGTTGTTGAATTAATGATCGCGATGATTCAACAATTTCCCCCCGCCACCCAACGAGCCCTCCGTTACGGGGCCTGCTTTGGTCGCCATGTGGATGTGGAACTCCTCGCCCAACTCCTCGAACAGCCCTGCCCCATCACCCAAAACGCCCTCACCCCCGCCATTGACCACGCCCTACTCCCCAATACCCCCGGGCAACAATACACATTCCGCCATGACCGCATTCAACAGGCCGCCTACGAACTCCTCGCCCCCCACGAGCGGATCAAAGCCCATTACAAAATCGCCCTCCTGTTACTCAAACCCCACAACCCGAGAAGCTGCCCCCGCAACATCTTCACCATTGCCGACCATTGCAACTTTGGCTATCCCATTGTTGTCACCTCCATGATTCGCCAACAGGGGGCAGAACTGAACCTCCAAGCCGCCCAACGGGCCCAAGCCGCCTCCGCCTATGGTGCCGCCTTGAGTTATTGCCAGGCGGGGATTGCCCTATTGGCCCCCAATTGTTGGTCGAGCCAATATCGCTTAACCCTCAACCTCTATACCCATGGGGCGGACAATGCCTATAGCCTCGGAGAATACGCGGTGATGGAGGCCTATCTACAAACCATTCGCCTCCATACGCGGGCAGTGCTGGATCAGGTGAAAGCCTACGATATTGAGATTCGGGCCCAAATGGCCAAGGGAGATCCCCAAGGAGCAGTGAATACATTGCTGCACATTCTCCGTCGCCTCGATCTCCACTACAGTGCTCGTCCCCATGCCCTTCAATTGGCTTGGGCGACGGCATTAACGCTGCTGCAACTGTGGCGACAGTCACCCCTAAAACTCACCCCCGCCCGTCCACAACCGCCCCAACGACTGGCGGCCCTGTCCTTGATCACCACGACGCTGCCAGCCTTAGCGGCAACAAATCCCCGCCTCTATCGCCTGCTGATTCTTCGACAGGTACAGGCGGCGGTGCGCTACGGCCACAGTGCAGATTCGGCGGTGGGTTATGGCCATTTTGCCGTGTGGTTGGGGAATGATTGGGGGCAGCGGGGGCGGGTGATGGGGGATCTCGCACCCATCAGCCTCGGCCGCTGGGCCTTAGAGATTGTTGAGCATCTCCCCTGCCCGACGGTGCGGGGGCAAATACTCTGGCTGAATGGGGCCTATCTCCACCATTGGCGGGAGCACAGTCGGGATGTGGTGACGACGTTGCAGGCGGCCTATCAAGCCTGTTTGGATGTGGGGGATATGGCTACGGCCACCGCTGCCCTCACCACCAGCTATAGCCACCGCTATTATTTGGGGTTAACGGCGGTGGGGGAACTCCAGAAGATGCTCACTGGGGGGGAGGGGTCGGCTTCTTTGGCGTTGTACCGCGCTTCTTGGGAGGTTCTCGCCCAGCGGTTAGATAACCACCCCACCCTCCCCCACGAAACCCATCTCTACGATACGTTGGTGGCTCGGGCGACGGGCCAGGTTGCTTCGCCGGGGGATGATTACGGCCGCTTTGAGTTTGCCCTCAATAAGTTGGTGCTGTCCTATTGGTTTGATGACCCCTTGGCGGCTCGCATCCATGGCCAAACCGCTCGCCAATATCGGGATTCGGCCCGGGGAACGCTGGGTTATGGCCTGTGGTGTTTTTACGATGCCCTCACCTGTTTTGCCCTGCTGAAACCCGATGCTCCCCCCCATCTCCAAACCCTGTGGCAGCGGATCAATGACCATGAACGGCGGTTGAGCCGCTGGGCGAAGTTGGGGCCGATTCCCTATGGCCATCGCCTCTGTTTGGTGCAGGCGGAGCGATCGCGCCATTTGGGGCAGTTAACGGCGGCGATTCGGTTGTATGACGAGGCGATCGCCCTGGCCACGGAGCAGGGTTATCTCAGTGAGTTGGCCCTGGCCTATGAACTGGCGGCGCGGTTTTATCTCAGCCATGGCAAAACCCTAGTGGCGAAGGCTTATCTCCAGGAAGCGCGTTACACCTATCAAAAATGGGGGGCAATGGCCAAAGTCCACCACATCGATTCCAGCTACCCCACCCTCTTCATCCACACCCCACCCCCCGCTACCCCCTCCCCCACCACCACCACCCACCACATCGATCTCGCCACGGTCATCCAAGCCTCCCAAGCCCTCTCCCGGGAAATCCGCCTCGATCGCCTCCTCGCCCGCCTCATTGAAATGCTACTCACCAATACCGGCGCGGAGCGGGGCTATCTTCTCAGTGAAGTGGAGGGGCAATGGTTGATTGAAATGGAGGGAGAAGCGGATTCTCCCACGGAGACGCTGTGCGAACAGGTGCAACTGCTCCAACACCGATCCCCAGCGGGCCACCTACCCCTATCGCTGTTGGTCTATGTGGTGCGGACGCTGACCACCGTTGTGGTCGATGATGCCAGCCAAGCAATCCATGACCCCGCCTCACCCCTTTACCAAAACCATGATGATTACATCCTCAACCATCAACCCCGCTCGCTGCTTTGCGCCCCCCTTTTCCACCAGGGTAAGCTGTTGAATATTGTCTATTTAGAAAATAATTTAGCGACGGGGGTGTTTAGTGCGGCACGGCTGGAGTTGGTGCAGTTGCTCTGTGCCCAAGCGGGGATTTCTTTAGAAAATGCCCGCCTTTATGCCGCCCAGGAGCAATATACCTACACGCTGGAGCAACGGGTGGCGGAGCGCACCGCCGAACTGGCCCAAGCCAATGCGGAATTGCAACGGTTAGCCACCTCCGACGGCTTAACCCATCTGGCTAATCGTCGCCGCTTTGATCAGTATTTAGAGCAGGTGTGGCAACGGGCAGCGCGGGAGAAGGCGATGATTGGTTTGATTCTTTGTGATGTGGATTTTTTCAAGCAATACAACGATTACTACGGCCATCAGATGGGGGATGATTGTCTGGTGGCGATCGCCCGTGCTCTGGAGCAATCAGTGCAGCGGCCGGCGGATTTGGTGGCCCGCTATGGGGGGGAGGAGTTCGCGGTGATTCTCCCGGATACGACGGCCTCTGGCTCGATTACGGTGGCTCAACGCATTGGGGTGGAGGTGACGGCGTTGCAGATTCCCCATGCCATGTCTGATGTATCGCCTTGGGTCTCCGTGAGTTTGGGGGTTATGAGTTGGTTGCCTTCCCCCCAGGAGTCGCCCCGGGCTTTTTTGTTGGCGGCCGATCGCGCCCTCTACAGTGCCAAGCATCAGGGGCGAAACCGCTGGGTGATGGCCTAGAGGCGTTTCAGGTAACGGAGCAGATCGGCCATGTCTTGGGGGTTGGGTTGGAATTTGGGCATCGGGGGGGTTTCGCCGCTAATCACTTGATGGATGATCATGGCATCGGATTTATGGCGGGAGAGGTTTTCGAGGCTGGGGCCAACGTCGCCAGTGGCGTAGATGCCATGGCAACCGGCGCAGTTAATTTCAAAGATGGCATGGCCGCGATCGCCCTGGCCGTCGAGGGCGAGGACGCTTTGGAGATAGGGGTCGGTGTCGCTGAAGAAGTAAAATCCCGCACCCAGGAGGGCGATCGCCACGAGCAAAATCAAAATCAGGCGCAGTTGTGGGGAAAAGTCCGATGGGGGCGTGGGGGGGTTGGTCACGGGAAGCAGTTAAACGGGGAAACGGCAGGAACCTCTACAGGGTTGAGCCTGATTGTACAATCAATGGGGAGCGACCATGCCGCCTTCCTAGGCATGGAAGTACCTTTAGAGATGATCAGAATAGTTACGAATAAAGAGTTCACTGCCTTTCGCTGCTATCTCTTGTTTGTAATTATTCATGCCGTATTGTAATTGCCAAGTTTGAATATAGCTGTTGGTAAATAATTCGCGAATTGTGGGGGAATCATCATAGGTAATCAGCCAAGGATGGGGGCAGGTTTGGATTGTTTGGGCAAATCGCTGATGATCAAAGCGGGTATGGTAGTTTCCTTTTTTGCCGTAGAGTTTTGATTTTGTGGCGCTATAGTAGGGGGGATCGAGGAAAATAAAGGTGTTTTCCCCCGGTTCTGTAATCACTTCATGAAAATCTAGATTGGTGATTTTAATGCCGGGTAAGATTAAGCCTAATTTTGCGAGGCGATCGATGGATGAATCGGTAAAGCGTTTTTGAAATGCTCCCTCAGAGTAGCCCCCCGCTTCAATGGTTCCGGAAAAGGTAATGCGATTGAGCACAAAAAATCGCACGGCTCTATCAAGTTCTGAGAGTATTGCAACATTACAGGTAGTGAGTTCTTTAAATAAATCACGGCCATTATTAGTGTTGAGTTTAATTTTTTTGACTTGATCGACCAATTGATCAAGATGAGATTGGGCAATGTGCCAAAATAAAAATACATCAGGATTGAGGTCATTAATCCAAAATTGAGCCTGGGGATATTTTTGCCGAAAGTAAATAAAAACAGAACCGCCCCCCACAAAAGGCTCCCGAAATTCACTAAAATCATCAATAACCTGTGCTTCAATCTGTCCCAAAGCACGGGATTTTCCACCAGGATAACGCAACGGACTTTTAATCATCAATTTTAGGATCAATTCCACAGTTAAACAAGAGGCTTTTCTAGATTTGAGGTGATTAGTAATCCGTAGGGTGGGCAATGCCCACCAAAGACATTTAAAACACAACAAGACCAGAAACCGGGTTGATTTTACTCCTCATTTTTTTCACAAAATTTCCCCAAAAACCCGGTTTCTTTTTTAAAAAGTAGGGTGCGCTGGATGGAATAATTATAACATCAACAGTTCAATATTTCCCAGCGCACCATTTACCCTTGCACTCGTGCCATGGCTCTACCATGGTGCGGGCTTTGGGCGGCTTTGCCGCTAGGTGGGTTTTTGGGGTGGGTTAAAGTTCGCCATGGAAGGCGCGTTGTAGAAGGGAATTGAAGAGGTTTTCAGTGTAAAATTGAGCATTTAAGTATTTTTTTCTAGTTATTGAAACTTGGTTGTAAATTTGGCAAAAATTCTTTTGAAGGGGATAAGGAGGAATAGGTATTTTTGTTTTTTTTAAATCCTTTAAATAAATTGCTTGTTGTGCACTAGCACCAGAAGTTTTTGTAAGCTGATTCATGAAGTTTGCTTGAGAAAAGCAGCCACTAAGATATCCAGACAATGCCTTTGAATTATCAACTTTAATAAGGATAACCGATCCCATTAAACAAAATGCGTTTTCTGCTTCTACCAAGCAACTACGTCCTATTGTTGCTCCTCTACTTACAAGTAATAAATCACCAACCTCCGGATTACACTTTTTAGTGAATTTCTCATGATCAGCAATCGATACATACTTAACATCATCAAAGGTGATTCCAGAAGCTCGAACATTATTTGCCATCACCATAGGTATACCTTTATCAATAAATTGAGGATTTAAATGTTCCCCATCAGTAACTTTTTGTGTTACATGATCTAATAAATATACATCCCAGCCTTTGAGGTTAGTGACGGGATCGCCAAACATATCGAGAAAGGTGGCGCGGAGGAGTTCATCGGTGAGACGAATCGCCTCCTTTCGCTTACGCCGTAACCCATCCGCCTGATCCAATATCGCCGCAATCCGCCGCTGCTCCTCCATGGGCGGCACAGGAATTTCAAATTTTTCTATCACTGCTTTAGAAACTTCTTTAAATGTCGTTCCTGTCCCCAATGATTGAATATTAGGGGTGTATTTTTTCATACACCAATACAAGTATGGTGAATAAATATTGTGATTGGGTATCAAACTTTTAAAACCTTGATTCGTACACATTGGCTTGCCAGCAATAGCAATATGTCCAATGGGTGCTCTTGAACTAAATAATATTGCCCCTTTAGGAAGCAGAGAAGTTGAGCAACTTCGATAACCCGCCTCGGTAATTTTCTCTGGAGCATCTTCTAAAATAGGTCGATCAAGACGACTTAAATCTTTTGGCGTTACCCAAGAAATATCACCATTCCAATACTCCTTTGTATCGCGCTTTGGTGTTGATCCTGAAATAATTTCACAACAATTTCCCAACTTCATCAATTGCCAATGCTCAGGAATTTTTTTCATTTAAACAACTCTTTTTTATACTAAAAAATCCAGAAACTTGGTTGTTGTTACTGCCTTTTTTCACAATAACATTTGCTCAAGGGGGCAGAGCATATAGGGGGCATTACTTGGCAGGAAGTAACGAGGAAATTTGATTTTTAACCCATGGAACTTTTTCGTAGTCTCCAGAATTTTTTGTTTTTAATAAGCGATTAGAGTATTCACCTTGATATCCGAACCAGTGTAATAAACAAAGTTCTAGATACCACAAGCTTAAACGAGTTGCCTCAATTTTAGCTTGAGTATTATATACGGTTATTTGTTGCTTTGTTTTTTGTCTGGGAGGATGAGCAAGCCGATTTCTAATGTTAGCAAGACATCCTGGAATATCTTTAAGCTTATCACCTTGAGTTTTATCTTTCTCTAAAATTTCATGAATTTCATTTAATAAAAGACCACTTGATTGATAATTATCAGGTAGATCTAGTGGCAGACTACACCATGACATTAAAATACGCAACTTTTCTGATGCGGCTACATTATTGAATGCTTTTAAATCTTCTGAAAATTGATTATTGGTAATAATTCCATGTGTAACAAAGATCCATGATAACAGTTCTAACGCAGATTGAGCCATTAATAGGCTTTGTGGTGATAGCACTTGGTTGCTCTCAACATACCAATAAATTAATATCGAAATAGACTCTTGATAGTTATCCTTCCAAATATCCATGAAGCGACTGAATAAATACTCAACTTCTTTCGGTTTTTGAGTGGGAAACCAAGAACTGCATTGCTGAAATGGTTGTAAATTATAGTATTGCCAAGACTCCCAGATCACTTCATTTTTTTCATCCAATCCATAAAAAAGACCGACTCCAACCCATCTTCCAGCAACAAAAGATAGAAAACAATTAAGCCCTTGAATAATATCATCTATATCGTTGAAATCAAATAAAATATCATCTTTGTGAAATAATCGACAGACATGAGTGATAACATATCCACCATCATCTTTGAGAGCCTTGAAGATTTTATTTCCTGATTCAGGATTTTCAAGAGAGTCAATAATAATTGACCAATTTTTAAATTCTAGTTTGAGTCTTCCTTTAGTCCAAAAACGCCCTCTTTGAATTGTATCACCACTAAAATCAACAAAATTAACAAGATGAAAATCCAATTTTTGAAAATTGAAACTGCGATTCGAGTTAGAATTATTAAACATTCCAACTACTTGCCATTCAGTTGTAACTTTTTGTAAAAAAGCATCAACATCTTGATAATCTGAATTTAAATTTATTTTTACTTTTTGTCCTGCTCGTAGTCCAAAAAATCCAATTGTGGGTGGTAAATTATCACAGTCCATACTGAATAAAATTCTTGCAGATGGAAACCATTTAATATAAACTTCTCCCTCTCCTTCAAATATCATATTTTCATGAACAAGCTGAATCCTTCCTTTGTAAAGAGATATTTTTTGATTTGGGCTTTGAGTTTCATGGTGAGGTTGTAATCCTTGGCTGTAAATCATCTTTTTTAAATCAATAAAATTATTCAAAAACATATGACTGGTAATTCATCAGTCATCAACAAAACCGTATCGCTCGATGCGTTCAAGTTCTTCTCACACCACCCTACGTAAAGTTTCCTCCAAAGGTTGACGAATTGATTCAATATGTTGACGCAACGCTTCATTAATCAAGGTTTGATAATTTCCCCCACCCGCACGATCAACCTGTTCACGAAACCACGCCAAAACCTCATCATCAAGCCGGATCGTGATCCGCGTTTTGCCTGATGGTACTGGGTCAATTGCACCGCGCTGACCTTGACTGAAATCATATTCGGCTTCCATTGTTATTTCTCACCCAACCTATCCAACTCTACCATAAAAAACCTTGAGGGAGGCAGAGCCTCTGGGGAGGCGTTACTTGGCAGAGCCAAGTAACGAGATTGAAGGGGGATTATTCTGCGCCTTCGATGGGGGCGAAACCTTGGCGTTGGATGTTTTCCGTCACCACACGGGGTTCAAGGAACTGCAATAAATAATCCGGGCCGCCCGCCTTCGAGCCAACCCCCGATAACTTAAAGCCCCCGAACGGTTGCCGCGCCACGATCGCCCCCGTAATATTGCGATTGATATAGAGATTTCCCACCTCAAACGCCTTACGGGCCGCCTCAATATGGGAGGGGGTGCGCGAATAAACCCCCCCCGTTAAGGCGAAATTCGTATTATTGGCCACCGTCAACGCTTCCGCAAAAGTATGCACCGGAATCACCGCTAAAACAGGGCCGAAAATTTCCTCCTGGGCAATCACCGCATCGGGAGAAACCCCCGCAAAAATCGTCGGCGGCACGAAATAACCCGGCTCCGGTTTTGGCCCTTGAAATGCCAAAGTAGCCCCCTCTTTGCCCGTTTCAATATATTCCAAAATCCGCGCCTGAGCCTTGGCATCCACCACCGGCCCCACCGTCGTACTGGGGTCTTCCGCCGGGCCGACATTGAGGGATTTTGTCGCTTCAATTAAGCGTTCTAAAAACGACTCATACACCGGAGCCAAAACGATCGCCCGCGAACAGGCAGAACACTTTTGCCCCGTATAACCAAAGGCCGAGGACACCACCCCCGCCACCGCTTGATCCAAATCGGCACTTTCATCGACGATAATCGCATTTTTGCCCCCCATCTCCGCAATCACCCGCTTCAGGTGTTTTTGACCGGGGCGCAACTTCGCCGCCTCTGCATAGATGTGGGAACCCACCTCCTGGGAGCCGGTGAAGGCAATGAGATGAATATCGGGGTGCTCAACCATGTGGTTGCCCACCGTCGAGCCGGGGCCGGGGACGTATTGGAAAACCCCCGCCGGAACCCCCGCCTCGATCAGGACTTCGGTGATTTTGGCGGCGATGACGGAAGAAGGAGCGGCGGGTTTAAGCAGCGTGCAGTTGCCCGCCACGAGGGCGGCCACAGCCATGCCCGTGGCGATCGCCATCGGGAAATTCCACGGCGAAATCACCAAAGCAATCCCCCGGGGTTGATAGTGATAGCGGTTCGTTTCCCCCGCTAAATCGTAGGCAAACCCCTGATCGAGCCGCTCCATTTCATCGGCATAGTAGCGACAAAAATCGATCGCCTCCGATACTTCGGCATCCGCTTGGGGCAGGATCTTGCCTACCTCCAAACAGATCCAAGCGGCAAGCTCCGGGCGGCGACGCTCCATAATCTCAGCGGCTTTGCGCAGGATACCGGCCCGCTCACGGGGGGAGGTGTCCCGCCATTGGGGGAAGGCGGCTTTAGCGGCGGCGATCGCCTCATCCGCTTGGGCCATGGAAATTTGCCCCACTTTCCCCACCAATTGCGCCGGGTTGGAGGGGTTGACGGAATCGAGATGGCTCTCGGTTTGCACGTATGCGCCGTTGATATAGGGCTGAATCCGTTGCCCCAATTGCTCCCGCACTTGGGCGAGGGCGGCTTGGGCGGCGGTGCGGAGTTGGGCGTTGGCGTAGTCGGTGTTGGGGGCGTTGGGGTAGGCGGATTTGGCGATCAGGGGGCGATCGCCTTCCACTTTGGGCGGTGCAATCAGGTCATCAATGGGATAATCTTCAGCATTGAGGCGCAAAAATGAGGTGTTCGCGGTGTTTTCCAAAAGGCGACGAATCAGGTAAGACATCCCCGGCAACAGGTCACCATAGGGGGCATAAACCCGCACCCGATAACCCCGTTTTACCATCGCTTTTGCCAATTGATCCCCCATGCCATAAAGCACCTGTAATTCAATGCGGCGGCGGGGAATTTCCAGAGTTTCAGCAATGGCCATGGCCCGCGCTTGGGTGCGGACATTATGGGAACCAATGGCGGCGTAAAGATAAGCATGATTTTCCAGCAAAATCTGCATTAAGCTCTCATAGTTGCGGTCAGTTTCCGCTTTTTGGTTATAGACCGGCTGGGGCCAATCGTTTTGAATGGCGATAATCGTTTCCTGATCCCAATAGGCTCCTTTAACGAGACGGATCGTAATCGGATTACCTCGGGTTTTCGCCCATTCCACCAACCCTTTTAAATCCCGTTCCGAATCCCGCAAGTAGCCTTGAATCGTCATACCAATATCGGTACGATTGCGAAATTCTTCCTCTAGAAGCAGGTCTTTTAAAATCGCTAATGTCATATCTTTGTAGCGATATTGCTCCATATCAAAATGGATCGCCGCCCCCACTTCTTGAGCCTTGCGAAGGAGAGTACGGATGCGATCGCACACCTTTTCCCGACTCCCAGCGGGGTCGAGGGGATCAAATTGGGAATAGAAGGCCGTCAGCTTGACGGAAACCTGCACCTTGGGCAACGCTTCCCCATCGGCTTCGTCAATTTGGGGGATCGTCGGCCATTTTTGGGCGGCTTGGCTCAGTTCCGTGATTAGCTCTAAATATTGATTGAGGTAGGAGGCGGCTTCGGTTTCGGTGATCACGGCTTCACCGAGTAAATCGAGGGTAAAGGCTTGCTTTTCTTTGCGCAGTTTCTCGATGGTTTTGATCGTTTTAGGGATCGTTTCGCCGGCAATATATTTATAGGCCAAGGTTTTCACGGTTTGCTCTACCGTTGTGGCGGCCAGTTGGGCGGCGGGGGAATCGGCATCGGCAAAGGTGATCAGTTTTTTGAGCATATCGGGAAGTTCAACGTCCTCCTGGCTCATATATTCTTGAAAATGCCGGGCAATTTCTGCTTTACTTTTCAAGGCGGGCAAGCAATCAATGAAGCTAAACAATTGGTAACGCAGGGCGGGGTTGGCCATCGTCCAATCGAGCATTTTGTCATCGAGGCGCATTTGATCGCGCATTTGGTCAAATAATGACCGTTTTTCGCGGGTGGCGGCGATCAGTTCGCGGGCGATTTCGAGGGTTTTCGGCTCGTACTGAGTTTGAGGAATATTGACAACCACGATTCATGAACTCCTGTGGGGGTGCATGATCTATTGTCCCCTGGGAGGGGGGTTTTGGGGGTGAAGGGGCGCGGAAAATCTGGGCAACTTATCAGTAATTTTGTGCTAGGGTAGGGGCGATCGCGCTATTTCTATCGCTCCTATGGTCACGACAACCGCAAAACCTACCATTGAATACCCTAGCGAGGATGGTCAACCCTTGGCAGAAACAGCAATTCACATCAACGCAATCATCAGCCTCGTTGTTCCCCTTAAGCAGCACCTTCAGGAGCGGGAGGCGATCGTCCTCAGTAATCAGTTTGTTTATTATGTGGAGAATTTCCCCCGGTTGCGGTTTGCGCCGGATGTGGCGGTGGTGTTTGATGTGCCCCCCGGAGACCGAAATAATTACAAAATTTGGGAGGAGGGGCAAGTTCCGGCGGTGATTTTTGAAATCACGTCGAAATCGACGCAGCGACAGGATCAGGTGGAGAAGAAGCTGATCTATGATGGGTTGGGGGTGCAGGAATATTGGCTGTTTGACCCCCACGGTGAATGGATTGTGGAGCAGTTGCGGGGCTACCGTTGGAACCAGGAGGAGTATATTTCAATTACCGATGGTTGTTCCCAGGTGTTGGGCTTAAGGCTGGCCATTGAGGGGCATCTGTTGGGGTTATATCGCTTGGATACGGGAGAGCGGTTATTGTTGCCCGATGAGTTGAAGGTGGCGTTGGCGGCGGCTCAGGAGGAGATGGAGGTGGAGCGACAGCGGGCAGAAGTGGAGCGACAGCGGGCGGATGCGGAACGCCAACGGGCAGAGGCAGCAGAAGCGGAGTTAGCCCAACTACAGGAGCGGTTAGCGGCCTTGGGGGTTGATCCTGAAGATGGGGGTTGAGGTACGCCCTGGATTTCGGTTTAAGTAAGAAGGCACAATGATTTTTAAAATACCCCCTCACCCTAAATCCCTCTCCCAGGCAGGGAGAGGGACTTTGAATTCGGCTCCCCTTCTCCCTTTTTGGGAGAAGGGGGTGGGGGGATGAGGGTAGGATTGATATCTTACATTTAATTCAGCCAACCTATTTAGCTCCAACGCTAAACCGTTGGCAAGTCTACTCCCCTTGCAAGACTTGGGCGGCAGTTAATGGCTCTTGCTGGCCCCATTGGGTTAATAACCCAGAACGAATCGCTGCATCCCCCCGAAAAACGGCTTCTTCATAGAGTCCCCGCACCCAGGTCAAAACCATAACTTGTGCTTGGATCGGGTCAACAATCCAATATTCTTGAATGCCCCGCGCTTGGTATTGGGCGCGTTTATAGCGATAATCTCGTTCTGCATTTTCTTGACCAGGACTGACCACTTCTACCACTAATTCCGGTGGGGGCATTTCCCAGGAAATGAGCGATCGCGCTGCGCCCTTGAGCATTGCTGTTAATGGTTCACTGAGTACCATCAAATCGGGAACGCGCACCGTGGCGCGACTGCTCATGATTGCCATTTCTGTTTTGAGGGTTAAGCGGGGGAAGGGCAGACCCAATTTCAGAAAATGGGTGAGGAGAAACATGGCAATGCGTCGGTTGATTTCGCTTTCACTGGGCATGATCAAGAGTTTGCCGTCTTCGAGTTCATAGCGTTCTTCGCGGTTCTGGCTATAGTCGAGGAATTCTTCAAAGGAGATGAGGGCTGATGGGGTCAGGGGAATAGTGGAGAGCATGGGTTTATCGCCGAGTGAGGGTTGCGCATGGGGGTTTATTTAGTTTAGCGATGTGTGGCTGCAAGTCTTTAGGGGGTTTCGGTTTGGCTCCAGACGCGCCGCTCACAGGCGGCTTTGGCGGCTTGGGCAATGTTTACAAAGTCGGCATCTCCGAAGTTTTCGGGGGTTTTGAAAATGGGATGGAGGCGGAGGCGATCGCAGGCTACGGTCAAAAATCCCGGCCAAGACCCACGCCACAGTCGTACCATGCCATCAGAACCCCCCGTCACAAAACTCTGCCCATCGGGACTCCACGCCACTGACATCACCCTACCTTGACCCCACTCTTGCCCGATAACATTGCCCTTCCCATCCCACAGCCGCACTGTACCATCCAAATCCCCCGTCACCACCCGCTGCCCATCGGGACTCCACGCTACTGAACTCACTGTATCCTCATGACCCCGCCAGGGTTCCCCAATAGCATTGCCCTTCCCATCCCACAGCCGCACTGTACCATCCAAATCCCCCGTCACGACCCGCTGCCCATTGGGACTCCAGGCTACTGAATTCACCCCGTCCTCATGACTCTGCCAGGGTTCCCCAAGGGCATTACCCTCCCCATCCCAAAGCCGCACCGTGCCATCTGCACCCCCCGTCACCACCCGTTGCCCATCGGGACTCCATGCTACTGACCTCACCAAACCTTCATGACCCCGCCAGGGTTCCCCAATGGCATTGCCCTCCCCATCCCACAGCCGCACCGTGCCATCGTAACCCCCCGACACCACCCGCTGCCCATCGGGACTCCACGCCACTGACAACACCCAGCCCTCATGACCCCGCCAGG
>JAABSU010000277.1 GCA_011390265.1 Spirulina sp. | reverse complement strand
GAACAAGCCAATCAAGAGGGCGGTATTGCGCTTGGCTCGGTCTTGTTGCTCAAAAAAGTTGTTCATAAAAAAGCTGCCATGGAAGGGGCGGCCAAGGCCACCATCCTCGGAATGAACCTTGATCAACCCCAGTTTAATCAATCAAGCCTAGGATGTCTCACGGCATTAAGGGGGAGCGTCGGTGAGCCAATGGCCGAACTCGTCGAGAAAGCGATCTCCTAAAATCGCCGCCCGAATCCGTTGGGTAAACCGCACCAACTCCGTCACATTATGGAGGGAAAGGAGGATATACCCCAGCATTTCCTTAGATTTAATCAGATGGTGCAAATAGGCCCGGGTGAAATGGGTGCAGCAATAGCAGGGACAGGTGGGATCGAGGGGGGTGAAATCCTCCCGGAAGGGGGCATTTTTCAAATTGAGCCGCTTGCCCTCCACCATGGCCGTACCGTGGCGGCCGAAGCGGGTGGGAATCACACAATCAAAGAGATCAATCCCGGCGGCGATCGCCCGCACCATTTCCCGATGAGTTCCCACCCCCATCAAATAGCGAGGCTTATGGGCCGGCAACATCGGAGCCACCGCCTCCACCACCGGATACATCAACTCCGGCGGCTCCCCCACACTCACGCCGCCAATGGCATAACCCGGCAAATCCAAGGCAATCAAATCCGCCGCCGCCGCCACCCGCAACTCCGGATAAATCCCCCCCTGAACAATCCCGAACAACGCCTGATCCTCAGGGCGCTCATGGGCCGCAATACACCGCTCCAACCAGCGATAGGTTCGCGCCGTCGCCGCCTCCACCTGGGCCTGAGTAGCGGGATAGGGGGGGCATTCATCAAAAGCCATGATCACATCGGCCCCTAGGGCATTCTGGATCTGGATCGATCGCTCCGGCGTAATGTGAATTTTCCGGCCATCCCGGGGGGAGCGGAACGTCACGCCATCTTCCGTCAGTTTCCGCAGTTCCGTAAGGCTAAACACCTGAAACCCTCCGGAATCCGTCAAAATCGGCTGCTCCCACCCCATAAAAGCGTGTAACCCCCCCGCCGCCTCAATCAAAGCCTCACCGGGCTGGAGATGGAGATGGTAGGTATTAGCCAAAATCATTTGGGCTTGGGTGGCTTCTACCTGAGCCGGCGTTAAACCCTTGATCGTGCCAGCGGTACCCACCGGCATAAAACGCGGGGTTTCCACAATTCCGTGGGGAGTGTGGAATGTAGCGGCCCGCGCTTGGGTGTGGCCACAGGTGGCATCAATGTCGAGATGAAAGGCTGGGGCTGGGGCGCTCATGGGGCGATCGCCTCACCACGGCCCAAGGCCTTAAAACGGACAGTCATCATCATCAATTTGCACATCCCATTTCGCAGACAATACTTCACTGAGCATAGCTTCTAGGGCCGCTTCATCCAAATTTTGGGCGGTCACTTCCTCTTGCAGGGGGTTGCTGAGGGGAATTAAGCGCAGCAGGCGATTGTCTTGGACGAGATCATAATAGGTCTCGTAGTTGGGGGATTGATGGAGATGGAGGTAGTCGAAACTTTGGACATTGAGGTAGATGCCATGGTTGGCCACCAGGGTTGCCTGTTGGGGATCTGTAAATACGTCAAGCACAAACCCTTCTCCCTCGCTTTGTACTGCATAGTCAAGGGAATGGATATAGCTAACCCGGCCGAGGGTGGACAGGAGGCGACGCATATCATCTTTGTTCACGACAATGCCGGTATCGACAATGCAGGGAGCAGGCAGGGAGTGAGGCAGTTGATTATGAGTCATGGGGAAACGCCGTTGATGCGGACGGATGCAAGTAAGGAATAACGCTAAACGAGAAAAATCCAGCAGGGATTAGCAGTTGGCTAACCTTGCCTAGGCCAATTTACCCCGATCAATTCGTCAACACTGGGCTTGAGAAAGACTGGGATATGGAGTGATCAAGGGGGGATCAGTGAAGCACGATCCCGACTTGGGCTAGACTGGAAACCCTTGAATTCATCTTAACCCAAGTTTTTAAATTGTCTGCGTTTTTGAGGATCATCCCCCACTGCTGGAACCTATGTCTGATCAAACTTCCGTAGATTCTCGGATACCCTTAGTTCATTCTTTACTCTGGTCTTTAGGGGGAGCTACGGTGTTTTACACGATTCTCCCTTTGCCCCACCATTGGCCGCTTAATTTTGGCCGGATGGCCCGTTGGGCTTCCCTGATTGGGGTGAGCTTGGGTAGCGGTTTAGCCTTGGTGGGAATGGGTTTGAGGGGTGCGGGGATGCCCCCTTTGCCGGTGGCGGTGGGGATGGTTTTGTTGGGGCTGTGGTGGACGGGGGGCTTGCATTTTGATGGGGCGATGGATACCGCCGATGGTTTGGCGGTGTTGGAGCCGGAGCGGCGGTTGGGGGTGATGCGCGATAGTGCGACGGGGGCCTTTGGGGTGATGGGGGCGATCGCCCTTTTTGCCCTCAAAGTCTCAGCTTTAGCGAGTTTGAGCGGTGGCCTTTGGCTGTTGCCGGTGGTCATGGGGTGGGGCCGTTGGGGGCAGGTGGCGGCGATCGCCCGCTATCCCTATCTCCACGCCACCGGCAAAGGCGCGATTCATAAAGAAACGTTAAAGGTGCCTCAAGATCTCATTTTGGGTCTGGTATTTTTACTGGCGTTGATGGCATTGCAGATATCTCTGCACAAAGAAAAATATCTGTTAATTTTGATGGCCCATTGTTGCGCGGCCCTCCTCAGCTTGGGGTTGGGGGCATGGTTGGCGCGACAGTTGGGGGGGCATACGGGGGATAGTTATGGGGCCATTGTGGAGTGGGCAGAGGCGATCGCCCTCTTTGCCTTCACTCTGACCGGCGGCAACATCAACCTCTAGCCCACCAGCGGGATTGCCGTGGGCTGAAAGGCGCTGATTCCCGGTTAAACTTCTCGTTCTGCAAAGGGCGAAGGGGGGCGATCGCTGCTCCAAGCCCACCACACCTGCTCACATTCGCACTGATAAAACTCCTGCCACTTGCGCTGATAATCCTCACTGATCACCGGGGCGCGGCGATTAATCCAAACCCGCTGGGCTTGATGGGAAGAGGCCCCACAGCGGGGACAATGGAATTGGAGGGCATGAATCGCAGTTTTAGTCCAAGCAGGGGGGACAGGCTCAAAAGCTTCCATAGGGTGATGCGATAGATCTTTCCTCACTGTATAGCGATCGCCTCCCTCCCGTGCAGAACCACAAAAATCCCCCCATCCCGCCACAATCAAGAGAAAATTTTTCCCCGCGCTCCATGCCTCCCCTGCCCATCGTCTACCATCCCGACTATGTGACCCCTCTGCCGGATCAGCACCGTTTCCCGATGCCGAAATTTCGGCTCCTCTACGAATATCTCCAACAGCGGGGCATTGCCCAACCCGCCGCCACGTTCAGGCCTGAACCGGCTGATCCTGCCCTCCTCCAACAGGTTCACAGCCCCGATTATGTGAGGGCCTATCTCACCGGAACCCTTGACCCGAAGGCACAGCGGCGCATTGGTCTGCCCTGGAGTCCGGGGTTGGTCGCTCGCACCTGTACCGCTGTGGGGGGGACGCTGTTAACGGCACAATTGGCTCTCCAGTATGGCATCGCCTGCAATACCGCTGGCGGAACCCACCATGCTTTCCCGGATTATGGGTCAGGATTTTGCATT
>JAABSU010000276.1 GCA_011390265.1 Spirulina sp. | reverse complement strand
TGGCATCCAACTCTACCGATCGCTCAATGGCGAGGAGGTAATGGAGATAATCTTCCCGCAAGGATAAAACCACCTTGACAAAGGGCAACCGCAACAGATCCCGCAACAGTTGATAAAACTGCTGCTGTGCCGCTCCATCGGCACAGAAAAAGAAAAAATCCTCAAACTGATCAAAAATCAACACCGTTAACAGCCGATGCTCACCATTCCAACGCAGATGGGCTAAAAAGCTGGCGGGGTCGGTGATTGGATGCTGTAAGGGCATGGGCATGGCCATTTGTAGGGACGCATAGAGATGCTGATCCCAAGGGCGGTATCGGGTTTGTAATACGGGAACCACTTCCCGCGCTCCGATGATTTGGTGGGCCAGTTGGGGGATGAGGTGACGCAGTAGGCTCGTTTTTCCCACCCCTGAGGCCCCATGGAGGACGGTTAACTTGCAATCATTGCGGCTGAGGCGTTCAATCCATTGGGCGATCGCCGCCTCCCGACCCGCCACCAATTCCGGGGCATACTGAGGCAGGGCTAGATCGGGGGTGAGGGGTGTCGGAATCACGCCATGGAAGGCACGGCGACCGCTTACCTGTTCGAGGAGGTGCTGCTCCTGTTTGAGGTTAAAGGCTCGTTTATACTGCCGCTGGTGACGGTGCAGCAATCTTAACTGTTGAAGGATTTGAATATGTACCGCTTCCCGTTGCAATCCAATCACCGATTGGGCCAAAGACCATTGGCCAATCAGTTCCCCCCTTGCCTGTTCCAACGTAGCAATGGCGATAGGTGCGTTATCGCCCATCGCCTCCCCTTGGGCCGTCCATTGGCTTTGGGCCACCATCGCCGCTAACCAAGCTCGAATCAGCGGGTTCACCGTTTCCTCAGGATTTACCGTAGGGTGGGCAATGCCCACCCCACTGCTAGAAAGTGCAAGCATGGCCCGTTGTCCTTGGGCAATGGCCCGTTCTGGCTCTCCTTTCGCCTGGGCAATGTGGCCATGGAAGCCGTAGATTTGACTGCGATAGAGGGGGGTGGTTTGGATGATCGTTAGGGTTTCGCTGTAGTTCACCAAAGATTGCAGACTGGGCCAGTCCTGTTGATGCACCAAAACATGGCCCCAATGGATCAGGAGTTGGGCTGCTAAATCTTCCCGCGATCGCAATGTGAAAATTTCCCAACTGGCCGCGAGATAGTTGCGGGTGATTTGCCAATATTCCTGAGCTTGGGCGGGGTTTTGGGCGGCTTGGGCATTGGCACAGAGGGCGAGGTGAAAGAGGAGTAACCCTTTTTGATCGAGGAAGGGGTTACTAAGGGTGCGGTTGGCGGGGGGAGCAATGGGGGCGGTTTGGGGACTCCAATAGCCTTGGCCTTGGCTCCACACTTCTAGGCTTTGTTGATAATGGGCGATCGCCCCTCCCCAATCCCCAGCGGCATAGGCATCCCGACCGAGGATAAATTGCCAAGTGGCGGCACTGACGGGGGTACTATGCACCGATTGTTGGGCGGCTTCCAGTTCTTGGCGGAGGCGACAGCCGGGGGCTAAACCGAGGGCCACATTGGGCAGAAAGGCCCCGGCTCCGGCTTCGAGGAGGCTTTTAAATAAATGCTCCGTGGCTTCCCACCAAAAGGCGATCGCTTCCCGCAGGGAGAGTTCAAACTGAATCGACATAGCCGCCCAGCTTTTAAAATCGGGGGCTAATCGGGTGAGGGTTTGGAGACTGCGATCGCTCATCCACAGCACAATGGGCACGGGCAAATCCCGCCGAAATTCATCCCGGACTTGGTTCGCCCCTTCCACCAGGGCCTTCAAATCCACCACCCCCTCAAACCCCCACACCATCAGGGCGGGGGGCTGATGTTCCTGATAGGCTTGGCGCAAAATCTGGAACAGATCCACCGCCTCCGGGAGCAAAGGCAAAGCATACCAAGGCTCTATTTCCCCCGTCGCAAATCCTGCCGATTCCCCCTGGGGTGAGCGAAGCCGAACCCCCTCTATTTCCGCAAACCACACCCCTAACGCTGCCACCATTTGCAACCGCAAATCTTGATAGTTGCAACGCACGAGGATCAGGTTAAATTCTTCTTGAGCCAAGGCGATCGCCCGCCCCAAGGCCAGAAGCGATCGCTGGTTGGCTGCTGTCATCGGTTCAGCGAAGGCCATGAATCATCCCGCAAATGCACCCAGGTTCACCGTTGGATCATACCCTAGGAACTCCTGGGTTTTGCAGAACTCGATCCGCTAAAAATCGGGTTAAAACTGATAATTAAGGCTGAAATAGATTCCGTCGTCCTGGAGGTTGGTGGCGCGATCGCGCATATTGATCAAGGGCAAGGTGAAATCCACGCGGGCGGTTAAATGGGGTTGAGAAATCCAGATGAAACCCAACCCTAAACCCGCAAGGAAATGATCGGAACGAATCTGAGCGGGATTACTGGGGTTATTCCACACCGCTCCCATGTCGAAAAAGGGCGCAACTTGGAACAGGTTGTTCCCCTCATTGCTGCGGGCGACGGTGAGGCGATTTTCAGCGGAAAAGCGCCAACCATTATCCCCTGATCTAGCCCCTTGGCGATAGCCCCGCAGGGTTTGGCCGCCGCCAATACCAAAGGTTTCGGAAGAGAGGAGATTGTCCGGGCTGAGTTGGAAATCTCCCTGAAGGATGAGGCGATTATTGCGATCGAGTTGTTGCACCCGTGCGATTTGACCCGCCCAACTGAAGAAGCGACCATCGGGGGTAGGGCCAGTATTGCGGGTAATGCCGAACGCATCTATCCCGAGGTTAAATTGCGATCGCCCACTCCAGGCCCCCCTGGCATCCCGGCGTAGATAATCCTGGCTAAACCGGATCACCGATGTGCGGGTTGTCCCATCGGCTTCGCTGCCAATGCCGAAGGGTGTGCCGACGTTATTAAACAGGAATGTGCGGCCGGTTTTGCGGCTAAAACCGAGGGAGAGGGCGAATTCTTCGCGGGGATTGCGGAGTAGGGGTTGGCGGAAACTGAGGTCGTAGAGTTGCGATCGCCCCCGAATATTGAGGGCATTAAAGGGGGGCAGCGTGATTTTATGGTTATCCAGCACCATGCGCAGATCGAGGGTGCCATTCATCGGGTTGAGGGGGATATTGTAGCCAAAGTCCCAAGCATGGTAGCCGCCGATATAGGTGCGCGTATATCCAAGGCGCAACACATCCCCCATCCCCGCCAAGTTGCGATAGCCGACGCTAGCCCCAATCCGTTCGGAGCCAACGGATTCAGCGGAATAGTTATCGGTGAAAACGGAGCCAAAGAGGGGTTTGCTTTCCTGAATATCGAGGACGAGGCGACTGGTTCCCAGTTCTTCGCTGCTTTGCAGATCGATATTCAGGTCGGCAATATTGGGGTCGTTATTGAGGAGGCGAAGTTGGTCTTCGAGGGCGTTGGCGTTGAAGGGGGTGGTTAGTCCTAGGTTGACGCGGCTGCGGACATATCTGGGGTTTAAGCGTTCTAGGCCGGTGATGTCTACATCGGTTAAGGTGCCTTCGATGACGAGGATTGTGATCTCGCCTTGATCGAGGGGTTGGGCGGGGAGGACGGCGCGGGAGGTGATGTAACCGGCGTTGACGTATTGGGCGGTGATGGCGGCAATGGCGCGGTTGACTGCGCCGATGGTTGTGGAGCCAGTGATCTCGCTCACCATAGGCATGAGGTCTTCGCG
>JAABSU010000275.1 GCA_011390265.1 Spirulina sp. | reverse complement strand
ATCCCACATAAAGCACCGGATTCCCCACGCCACTCGCCCCAGATTTAACAATGGTTTCCGTTTCCATCAACCCCAAGGCCATGGCATTCACCAAAGGATTCCCCCCATAGGCGGGATCAAAATAGATCTCTCCCCCCACCGTCGGCACGCCCACACAATTGCCATAATGGGCAATGCCTTCAACAACCCCCGCAAACAGTCGCCGCGTCCGGGCATCTTCCAAGGAACCAAACCGCAGGGAATTCAAAATCGCAATGGGTCGCGCCCCCATCGTGAAAATATCCCGAAGAATCCCCCCCACCCCCGTTGCGGCTCCCTGGAAAGGTTCGATCGCACTGGGATGATTGTGGGATTCAATTTTAAAGGCGAGGCGTAACCCGTCCCCCAAATCCACTACCCCGGCATTTTCCCCCGGCCCCACCAAAACTTGGGGGCCTTCCGTGGGGAATTGGGATAGCAACGGCCGGGAGTTCTTATAACAGCAATGCTCACTCCACATCACGCCAAACATCCCTAACTCAGCCCGGTTAGGGTGACGACCGAGGCGGCGGACGATATCTTCGTATTCTTCGGGTTTCAGGCCTTCGGCGGCGATTTCGGCAGGGGTGAACATAAAGACGCGGGAAAGAGAAGCCTCTTTAGTTTAAGCGGGTGGGGGCCATGGTGGGGAGTTGCGCCCCAGACCAGACGGGCTGTTCCTGTTGGCCGTGGACAATGGGTTGATCTCCGGCGGCCAATTGGGTTTGGCTGGGGGTGACGAGCCACAATAGCCAAGGTTCTTCTCCCAACACCCCCGCCCGAAACAGCACCCCTTCAGGATCTAATTGACTCCAACCCAAGAGCACCGCATTGGAATGTTCAATGCCTTTGGGGCTGAGGGTTTGGGTTTCCTGGTTGTGGCGATTCCAGATGACGGCATAGTCAGAGGCGATGGAGGTGCTGAGGAGACCTTCAAATTGACGGGCCAGGAGGCGATCGCCCTCCACCGACCAAGATACCGGCAACAACACTGAGGCCATCCCCGCCGCCGCTGCCCGCTGTTCATCCTGATTGAGCATTTCCACCGCCACGGGGGAAGCAGCGGTAATCGTTTGCAACTCCCCGGTTTTTAAATCTTCTAAAAACATCACACTACTGACGGTGCTGCGGAAAAAGCGGGGATCAATGGCCATTTTGAGGCGACTATAGGCCCCATACTGGCCATCGGGGGAAACCATGGCCGGACTGCGATAGTAGCGGGGTTCCGGTTGGGGGAGTTGCTGTAATTCTTGATGGGTGGTGAGAATCCATTGCCAGGGGATCGGATAGGGGCTGTTGAGGGGATCGCCCAAATCCTCGCCTGGGCTGGATTTTGCTTCTGAAGGGCTGGGCAATGCCTCGCCGTTTAAGGCCACGATGGTTTTGCCGATCAACAATTGACGGGGAGCGGCGGAGCGATGTCCGTTCGCGTCATTATCGCCTGGTGCTGGGGGCAGCGCCAGGAAAGGGCTACTGCGGGGATAGGCTACGGCTGGAGGCAAAATGGTTTTCACACTTTAACGGGAATCTTAACGAGAGCAGGGACTTAAGCACAATTTTAAGCGGGATGAGGGGCAAGGTGAAACCGACAAATCAACGGTTTTCCTGATAGCGGCTCCCCAAGCATCAGATTCAGATTGCCATAAGACCATTGTAGGATAGAGGCTGTTGTCTTTAGCTGTGAGCGGCTGTGATTGCGCCCCAATCTGAATCGTCTCCTCTCAACGTTCCCCCGAAATCCCACACTTGGCCCCAAAGGATTTGGGGCCTATGGTGGACGCTGTTCACCTTAGGTCTAGGCATGGTCTTTACGGGATCTTTGGGCGTTTTAATCGCCCTGAGCCAAAATCCACCACGCCCCAAGAGTGACCCCCCGGTGCTGACGGCGTTGTGGGAACGCTATCGCCCCCGCCCCCGCCGACCCCAGCCCCATCTGGCGACGATTAACCAACCCTTGCCCGATGAAATTGCCACGGTGGGGACAGCATTGCAACGGTTAGGCGATCGCCTCACCATCCTCGAAGCCCAGTTCGGCCTCCCTCCCTCCACCGCCACATTAGAAACCCGCCTGACTGCCCTCGAAGATGCCGCCCAAGATACCGAGGGGATTAACCTCACCGCCCTGCCGGCCAAATTGCCGGGCCGACGCTTTTACCTAACGTTACCCACGGCTCTGATCTTTGACGACAGCTTTCAAATCACCCCCCAAGGGGAGCGGATTCTCAATGTCGTCTCGAAGGATCTGCAACAGTACGAAGGGGAGACGATTCGCATTGCCGCCCATATTGCCCATAACCAGAACCCCGCAACTAATCAGGAATTGGCCTATCAACTGGCCCAAAAAACCGCCACCTATCTCCAACAGGGGGGAGCGGCCCGCTGGGTTGTGGTGGGTTATGGCTCTGAGCAAAATCCCGATGCTCCGGCAACGCTGCAACGTCTTGAAATTGCTGTAGATTAAGCCCTCACCCCCAACCCCTCTCCCCAATTTTGGGAGAGGGGAGTGGGAGAGTTGATGAATTATTGAGGATTGGGATATGAAACTTGTGTTTTTTGGTACGCCGGATTTTGCTGTACCGAGCTTGGAGCGTTTACTCGCTGAACCCGATTTTGAAGTCTTGGCAGTTGTGACGCAACCGGATAAACCTAGGGGTAGAGGCAAGGCGTTGATCCCTGCTCCGGTGAAGGTGGCGGCGATCGCCGCAGGTCTACCCTGTTGGCAACCACGCCGGATTAAAAAGGATCGGGCAACGTTGGCGCAATTAGAGGCGTACAAAGCCGATGCTTTTGTGGTGGTGGCCTATGGTCAGATTTTATCGGCGGAAATTTTAGCGATGCCGCGCTTGGGCTGTGTTAATGGCCATGGCTCGCTGTTGCCGGCCTATCGCGGTGCGGCCCCGATTCAATGGAGCCTGTACCACGGCGAAACGGTGACGGGGATGACGACGATGTTGATGGATGTGGGCATGGATACGGGGCCGATGTTGCTCAAGTCCACGTTGCCCATCGGTTTACTGGATCATGCCCAAACCGTGGGGGAAGGGTTGGCTCGGCAATGTGGGGATCTATTGGTGGCAACGTTGATCAGTTTGGATCGGGGAACGGTGCAGCCTGTGGCCCAAGATCCGGAGCAAGCCAGCTATGCGCCTTTGATTCAAAAAAGCGATTATGTGGTGGATTGGCAGGGGGGGGCGATCGCCCTTCACAACCAAATCCGGGGCTTCTATCCCCATTGCCAGGGGGAATTCCGAGGCAATCCTTTAAAAATTCTTGCCACAATTCCCCTCGTTGCCCAATTGTTGCCCCAATTGCCGGAACCGCTCCAAGCCTTGGCCCCCCAATGGCAAGATCTTCCCGGTGCTGAACCGGGAACGGTGGTGCAAATCCTCAAAAAATGGGGGCCGGTGGTGCAAACTGGCTCAGGATTGCTGCTGCTGACCCAGGTGCAACCGCCGGGAAAACGGCCCCAATCGGGGATCGATTTTGCCAATGGGATGCGGTTGGGGGTGGGCGATCGCTTTGTTTAGGTTTGGCGTGGGGAGGGGCGAAAATTTTTTCGCCAGGGTGTGGGGGTTCTGCCTCCAACGGGCGGCGGAGCCGCAAAAGGCGCGTGCCATGGCACGAGAGTTTCTTTAGGCGAAATCCGCTGGAGGTTGGCGGAGTTGTTGCTGTACC
>JAABSU010000274.1 GCA_011390265.1 Spirulina sp. | reverse complement strand
GTTTTGCCCCCTTGCCCTCCTCCGTTTCGGTGTAGTCAACGTCGTTGACTTCATCAACCGTTGGGTTGAGAGCACTGTCATGATCCGACAACCCTAAGGGGAGATCAGGGGATAAATCATCCTGCGGCGTAGAAAAAGGAAGTGATGACATGGCAAATTTTATCAATCGAGAGGGGGGAGGGGTGCGCTTCGGATTCGGATCTGGGGGGAGTGACCCCCTAACCCTAAGGGTACGCAACTTTTCCCAAAGAACAAGTGACTTCTGTCAAAGGGTAGATTAATCTACATCACGGATTGTGCTGATTCCTGAAGGATTTGCGCCAATTTGCCAGGGGAACCCCTCCGCAAAATTACGTAGGGGAAAGGCGATCACCTGTCTTGCTGTCAAACCAGTGCATTTTTGCCGCCTTCAAAGATAAACCGACGTGATCCCCCGACCATTCCTGTTCTGGGGGGATGACGGCACGGATCTTACTGGAGCCTTCTCCAAACTGCACCGTGACCAACTGCTCCCGGCCAAAGTTTTCTACTAACGTCACCTTGCCCTTGAGGGTGGGTTCCTCCCCCGTTGGGGTTAAATAGATATCTTCGGGCCGCACGCCGAGATCCACCGTGGGGCGATCGCCTAACCCATTGGGCAGGGGTAACTTCAACGTGCCCAACGTCCCCACACCTCCCTGAGATTGCAACGCTAAAAAATTCATCTGAGGACTGCCCACAAATCCCGCCACAAACCGATTAGCCGGATGGGTGTAGATGCGGCTGGGGGGATCAAGTTGTTGAATTCGACCATCAAGGAGGACGGCCACCTTACTCGAGAGCGTCATCGCTTCGGTTTGGTCGTGGGTGACGTAGACCACGGGTTTTTTTTGGGCATTAAAAATGTGCTTAAGTTCTTCCCGCACCTGCTCCCGCAGCAAAGCATCCAAATTACTCAAAGGTTCATCTAAAAGGAAGACATCGGGATTGCGCACGAGGGCGCGGGCCAAGGCCACCCGTTGCCGTTGCCCCCCGGAGAGCTTACCCGGTTTACGATCCAGCAGGTGGGTTAACCCCAACTTATCCGCTACCTCACCAATCCGCTGGCGAATTTCCATTGAGGGGATTTTGCGAATTTTCAACGCCGCGCTGATGTTTTCCGCGACGGTCATGTGGGGATAGAGGGCATAGCTTTGGAACACCATGGCCATATTGCGATCGCCCGGTGGTGTGGTCGTTAAATCCGTTTCCCCGACCTTAACCTGGCCTTGGGTGGGCTGATCCAACCCGGCAATTAAGCGCAGCAATGTGGATTTACCACAGCCGGAGGGGCCTAAGAGGGTTAAAAATTCGCCATCCGCGACGGTGAGGCTGATATCTTTGACGGGGATTACATCGGGGGCAAATTGTTTGCGGAGGTTTTCGAGGGTGAGTAGTGGCATGGTTGGGTAGGGAGTGGGAAGTGGGAAGTTAGGGCTTTAGCTTGCTATCTCATTAGCCTTTGACGGCTCCGGCGGTGATGCCTTGGACGATGCGCCGCTGGAAGAGGAGGACGAGGATCACGAGGGGAATGGTGCCGAGGACGGTGGCGGCGGCGATGGGGCCGTAGGGAATTTCAAACACCGATGCGCCGCCAATTTTGGCCACCGCAACAGGGATGGTTTCCATTTCGGGGCGGGTGATGAAGGTGAGGGCAAAGATGAATTCATTCCAGGCGAAGATGAACGTTAAAATTCCTGTCGTGACCAATGCCGGGATCGTCATCGGTAAGACAATGTGTTGCAACATGGCTACGGTGTTATAGCCATCCATTTTGGCGGAATCTTCAAGATCCTTAGGCAGTTGTTGGAAGAAGCTGCGTAAAACGAGAATTGTTAGGGGCAAATTAATCGCCGTATAGGGAACAATTAACGCAATATAGTTATTGCCAATTCCCACCGCTTTGACAATTTCTAACAGACCTAAAAACAACAGCACATAGGGAAAGAGGCTCACAATTAAAATCAACCCCAGGATGATGTTCTCCCCTGGAATTTTCAGCCGCGCTAGGCTATAGGCTGCCGGTGCGCCCACCACTAAACAAAGGCAGGTGGAAATAAACGAGACGAAAAAGCTATTGCCCATATAGCGGAGAAATTCTCCCCCTAAACCGATGTAATGGGCTGCGGTGAGTTGATTCCAGTTGGGCCAGTAAATGGTGGGAATCGTGGAAATAGCCGCGTTGGTTTTAAAGGAGGTGAGTAATTGCCAGAGCACGGGGGCGAGGCAAAACCCGACCATCAGGATCACCCCCACCCAAAGGAGGAGACGACCGGGGGAAATGAGTGTTTTGGTAGTGGTGGGGCTTTGAACTTTTAGCATGATTGAATGGAGTTGAGCAATAAGGGAGGTTTAGCGTTCACCGGAGACATTAATGCGTGCTCTGGCGAGGAGGAAAGCGGTGAGGGCGATCGCCACCACCAAAATTAAAAACGTCACCACCACCAACGCCGCCCCATAGCCAAAGTCCAAATACCGCCGCACCATTGCATAGATATAAATTGAGACCGTTTCCGTCGCCCCCGCCGGCCCGCCGCCGGTCATCACCTGCACCAAGTCGAAAATCCCAAAGGACTGGGCAAAGCGAAATAGGAGGGCGATCAGGATCTGGGGGGCAATTAACGGCAGCGTAATTTGCCAGAAGCTTTGTACGGGGGAGGCTCCATCAATGGCATGGGCTTCGTAGAGGTCTTTGGGGATCGATTGCAACCCCGCCAACAGCAGGATGGCAATAAAAGGGGTCGTTTTCCAGACATCGGCAAAAATTAGGGCAAACATGGCGCGGGTCGGTTCCCCTAACCAGGTAATTCCCGTTTCTAAAATCCCCAGCCGTAGCAGGAGATCATTCACCACCCCAAACTGGTCATTAAAAATCCACGCCCAAGCCAAACCCATCACCGCCGTCGGTAACGCCCAGGGGATTAGGGTAATGGTGCGCACCAAACCCCGCCCCCGAAAAGTTTGATTGAGGATCAGGGCAAAGGCGAGGCCGATCACCAACTCGACGATAATGCTCAATACGGTAAAAATCGTCGTATTGCCTAAGCTTTGCCAAAAGCGGCTATCGCCCACGAGGCGGCCATAATTGGTCAGGCCGGTAAATTCGGCTTGCAGTTGTGTGCCGAGGTTTTGGGTGAATAAACTCAGCCAAAAGGCTCGCAAAATTGGATAGGCGAACACTAAGAGCAGGATCAGTAAGGCGGGGATCACCAAAAACCAGCCGGTGCGCTGATCTCGTTGGCGGAGGGTGTCTTGGGTCATCACAACAGGGTTAAATCAACAGGTGTTAAAGAACGGTTTTAAAAGGATTTCGGCTCCTACTGAACGAGGAGACGACGGGTTTCAGCGGCGGCTTGGGCCATGGCTCGCTCTGGGGTGAGCCGCTCGGTGAGGGCGGCACTGAGGAACCGCTGTAAAATGTCCGAGGCTTGGGCGTACTGGGCAATGGGAGGCCGGAGCGTCGAATTTTCCACCACCGCCAAGAGGTCGGCGTAGTGGGGATATTTCGCTAAAATTTCCGGGTCATTAAATAGGGCGATGCGGCTGGGAACATAGCCGGTTTCGAGGATGTAGTTCCGTTGGGCCTCGGTGCTGGTGAGGTATTGGATCACCTGCCAGGTTTCCCTAGGATGGCGGGAACTGGCGGAGATGGCCATGCCCCAACCCCCCTGACAGGCTCCGCTCACCTGCCCCGGTGCATGCAC
>JAABSU010000273.1 GCA_011390265.1 Spirulina sp. | reverse complement strand
TGGGAATGAAGAGTTGAGGCAGGCTGGCAGCAGAAATCAACGTCCCAGCAATGGGGTTGCCGATTTGGCTGAAGCGACCGACGTTGTAGGCTAAGGCAGTGTCAACATTGGAGAAGGGAATCAAAGAACCGCCGGCACTAAAGCCAATCCCGGAGAGTTTCCCGGTGATTAAGCCCGTATCTCCAGGAGAAACTTGGCCAGGAGTCTGACCGACGTAGCCCCCGGTAGCGGTGGGGACAAAGGCGGGGTTGGTGAGAACACCGTTGGGGCTGATGATTTGCAGGTTACGGATCGCGATATCGAAGAGGCTGGTTTCCGTACCGGTAAAAAATGCAGCGGTTCCTTCAATGCTACCGCCGGTAACTTGAACTTGGGCATCTGCGGCGGGAGCGGCAACCATAGCGAGGCTGCTCAATAAACCCAAAGAAAGTGCAGTGTTGCGAGTGATTTTAGACATCATAATAAAACAGACTCCACGAATGAGTGACGAGAGATAGAAAACGCTTCGGTGAACCCAGAGGAGGAACAGAGCAATTTGCGTAATCTTACGGATGGCAAAAACCCAACGTTATAGCGAAACGAAACTATTCCAGAAGTACGCGGGACAATTTTGCGTTGTTACAGCTTTTGACCAGAGAGGGAACCGAAAGGTTCCCCCATTCCAAAAGTTTTTTGTGTGTTCCGGAAATTTTAGCCGGTTTAGAAACTGAACGTCGTCCGCACAGCCCCAATCACAATATCGCTGTTACTCCCCACATGGAAGGGGCTGATTACCCAAACCAGGCCAGGGGTGATGCTGATGTTGTTGCTCAGTTGCCAACGGTAGAAGGCTTCGACGTGATAGGTCGCGCCTTGCTGACCACCAGCGGCGGCATTGAGAATGTCGCCTCGGTTGAGGAAGCTGGGGACGTTACGGGCTTGGCCTCCGGTGGCGGCATTGGGCATGGTGCTACGGGTGATCCGGGGGGGTTGGCCAAAGTAAAGCCCTAAGAGGTTGCCTTCGCCGCCTAAATCGGGGAAGTTGAGGAATGTCATCCAGTTAAAGGTTTCTACACCGCCGTCTGCCACGATGTAATCCGAGAAGGTATAACCAGCCCAACCCCCCAAAGTGAGCCGCTCAGAAGGCCGGAACTCTGCCCCGAAACCAAAGGCGTTGGTCTGCATCGGGGCCCGCAGGTTAAAGACCGTGCTCGTGTTCCCAATGATTAATTGGTCATCTCCAATGCCGGTGAGGAGGCGACCAAAGGGGGAATAGGAGTTGATGTATTGCAGGGAAACATCAATGTTGGAGGTAGGAGAAACAACGAACTGTGCTCCAACGGTGGTGCTGTTGTTATCGCCACCAAAGATGCCGCCGTTGAGCGGGTCTGCGGGCAATTGGGAGGCATAGACCCCTTGGAAACTGATATCAGGGTTAATCTGCCAGTCAATTCCCACACCGGCACGGCCTCCACCAATGCCCATGATTGGGTTCCGTTGGGCAAAGCGGGAGAGGGGGCCACTGCCTTGGCTTTCAATGCGGTTCGTGCCTCGGAACACGTTCACCGGGCTGATGCCTTGGGGGCCGACCATCACGGCGAAGTTGGTGCCAAAGAGATGGCGATAGTTGAGGTCGGATAGTTGGAGCTGGTTGTTGGTGTCCCCTTCGTAGGCGAGGCTGATGTAGTTGGCGAGGGTGTCGGTGAAGCGGTCGGTGCTACGACCATCACCGGCGTTGAACGTGGTGAGCAGCAGGCTGCGGGGACTGAATTGGGTGAAGAGGCTGAGGTTGGTGCTGTGAATGACGTTGATTTCGTTTTCGGTATCTTCAATGCGAGTACCGGCAACGCCAAAGTTACCCTGGCTGCGGCCCTGTACCCCCATGGTGACTTGGCCGAAGAGTTTGGTAGTGGTGGAGAATTGATTATCCTCCAGGGTTTGGACACGCCCTTCGAGGTCGTCTACTTGGGTGGTGAGGCTGGCGAGTTCGGCTTCAAATTCTTGGACGAGGCGGCCGAGGGCTTCGAGGTCTTGCTGGGTGGCAAAGCGATCGCCTATTTGGGCCAAGCTCTGTTCAATCACCTGCATACAGGCATTGAGGGCAGCAGCAAACTCATACCGGGAGAGGGCGCGGTTGCCTCGGAAGGTACCATCGGGATAACCCTTGACACAACCATAACGGTTGACCAAATCCCGCAGCGCCGCATAGGCCCAATCCGTGGGGGCAATGTCTCGCAGTTCAAAAACGTTGTTAACCTGGCCCATGGGAGTCAGGTGCATGTCCGCCACGAGAACAGAGGGGATTGCGGCGGCCCGGATGGGGCTATCTACGGTTTTAGATTTGGTGTCGATCGCACCGCTGGTCAACTGGGGCTGAGGGGTGAAGGCGCGGGGATCGATCGCCAGGATTTGATCACTTCGGGATGGTGCAGCCTCGGAGGCAACCGCACTGGCCAGATCCGTGGTTTCTTGATCATCCAATGGTGCTACTTCAGACCTAGCAATAGATCCAGGCTTGGTCTCCCATTGGGTAGTGGCGGGGTGGCTTTGGGCATCGGATTGGACTAAAGGATCGGCGATCTCCGCTTGGGCAGCCATTGCCCCCAAAGCCGTCAGCAGTAGCGTTAGGGAAAGGGTTTTACTGAAATAGATTTTTTTCACGGGAACTCCTCAAGACACCTGTACGTGGACTAATGATCAACAGTTTAGGTCAAGTTAGAATCAGACCGGCTGCACGGTTTTACAACCGAAATTGTTATCGTCTCTAGCTTAGTTCACAAAAACGAGTCGGCCATCAGGCTTGGACTCCAAAATTCCGCATTTGTTCCGCAATTATGCGTAGATATCGTCCGTCACCATCGCCCCGACTAGGAGGGTCGTGCTTCACGATCGCCATATTTAATTAAGAGGGCGATCGCGCCACTCACGGCAAAAATTAGCACAATACTCAGGGCAGAGCCAAACCCCCAATTCCGGGATGCACCGAGGAACTGGTTATAGATTAACCGCGAAAGCGTCATGCTGGAAGCCCCCCCCAGCAGTTCCGGATCAACAAAATCCCCCAGTCCCGAAATGAACACCAACAGGGAGCCAGCGGCAATCCCCGGTAGGGTTTGGGGAATCGTGACCCGCCAAAAGGTTTCCAGGGAATTCGCCCCCAAATCCGCAGCGGCCTCCAACAGTTCGCGGTCTAATTTTTCCAAAGACGCATAGAGGATCAAGACCATATAAGGGAGGTAACTGTAGGCCATGCCGACCAAGACCGCTGGGGTGCGGTTGAGTAAATCGAGGGCCGGTAGTCCGATGGCGGTGAGCAGGGTATTTAAGATGCCCGTGGGCCGCAGGATTGTGATCCAGGCATAGGTTCGCAGCAGGGAGGATGTCCACAAGGGCAAGATAAACGCCAAGAGCAGGAGATTGCGCCAACGGCGGGGGGCCATTTGGGCCAACCAGTAGGCGACGGGAAACCCCATCAGGAGGCAGAGGATTGTAGTACCGCTGGCGAGGAAGAGCGATCGCCCCACCACCCGCAGATTAATCCCATCAAACACCCGCCCATAGTTCTCTAAGCCGCTAGGGTTAACCACATCCCCAGGGCGAATTCCCGGCACAAGGCTGAGTTCAAAAATCACCAGGGTGGGCAACACCAACAGCAGCAATAACCACAACCCCGCTGGCCCTAAGAGGATCGTCATCCCTAACCACCGTCGAGCGGGGGGGGGAGGAAGGGGTTTTAGATCAGTGGTGGCGTTGGACATGGGGAAGTGAGAAGTGGGAAGTGAGAAGTGAGAAGTGAGAAGTGAGAAGTGAGAAGTGAGAAGTGAGAAGTGA
>JAABSU010000272.1 GCA_011390265.1 Spirulina sp. | reverse complement strand
ACTTGGATTATTACCCGTCGGTTATGCTTATTATCAAGTTCTTGATCATGATCAAGAACTTGATTATCAATGCTTAGAGGTTAATCAGCGGTTTGAAGCCATCACGGGTTTAGTGGCATCGGTAATGTGTGGCAAAACGATTCGCACCCTTGCCGCCGAAGTTAATAAGCCTGGCTTCGATTGGCTCAACTTTGAACGGCAGTTGCGCTCAGCCCAAAATGCTGAACCTTTCGAGCAATATTCATCAGAATTACACCGTTGGTATGAAGTCCATCTCACCACCCCAGAACCTGGATTTTTAATCACGACCTGGATTGATATTACCAAGCATAAACAGACAGAGATTTCCCAGCATAAAGTTGCTGAATCTGAACTGAGTGAAACGTTACTCCTTCTGAATGATGCTCAACGCATCGCCAATATTGGCGCTTGGAAGCTGGAGGTGAAAACCAGCAAAACAGAATGGACAGAGCAGGTTTATCATATCCATGAAGTAGATTTAGGGTTTGATCACAATAAAACCAAGGGTATTGAATTTTATCATCCTGAGGATCGCCCCATCATTATTCAGGCAATTCAACAAGCCGTTGAGCAACAACACAGTTTTGATGTTACCTGTCGGCTGATTACGGCCAAGGGCAATTTACGCTGGGTGCGGGCATCCGGTTATCCCATCATTGATCAGAATCAAGTAACCTATTTGGTAGGAATGTTTCAAGATATTACCCAAGTGGAAGAAGATAAAGTAGCCATCGCCCGTGAACAACAATTCTCGAAACAGATCCTGGAAAGCATGGCGGATGGCTTTTCCATCATCGATGCCGACGGAACCCAGCGGGATGTGAATCCAGCTTTTTGTCGGATGACGGGTTTTAGTAAAGCCGAGCTAGTGGGCCAAAAACCCCCCTATCCCTATTGGCCCATGGAGGAACTGGCAAACATCCAAATTGCCCTTCAAACAACCTTAAAAAGTGGGTCTGGAACCTATGAATTAATGTTTCAACGCAAAAATGGTGAACGCTTTCCGGTGATCCTTTCCGCAAGTTCATTACAAGACTCGGCCCATCAACCTCTGTTTTTCTTTGCCAACATTCAAGAAATCACGGCCCAGAAACAAGCCCAGCAGGAATTAAAAGATAGTGAAACCCGCTTTCATTTGGCGATCGCCGGTACGGGGGCAGGCCTATGGGATTGGGACATGGTTAAGAACACGGTTTATTTTAGTCCCCATTGGAAACTGATGTTAGGCTATCGTGATGATGAAATTGAAAATGCCTTCACCGGATGGCAAAATCTCTGGCATCCCGATGATTTTGACCGGATTCAATCCGCCATTAATGATTACTTAAGTGGCAATACTCAGCGGTATGAAGTGGAACATCGTCTGCGCCATAAAGATGGCAGTTGGCGGTGGATTTTAACGCGGGGAGAAATCATTAAAAATGCGGAAGGTCAACCGATCCGCTGGATTGGCACGAATATTGATCTCTCCGAACGTAAAAAAATGGAGGAAAAACTGCGGCAAAAAGAAAAACATACCCAAATGTTTTTTAGTCAATCCCTCTATGGTTTTTTCTTTATGATGTTGGATCAGCCCATTGATTGGGGTAAGGAGGGCAACCACCCCCAACTCATCAAATATGCCTTTCAGCATCAGCGCATGACTCGCGTTAATCAAGCAATGTTGGATCAGTACGGTGCGAAGAAATCCGATTTTATCGGTTTAACGCCTGCGGATCTATTTGCCCATGATTTAGACCATGGCTACCAAATTTGGCAGCAGCTCTTTGATCAAGGGCAATTACATATTGAAACCCAAGAGCAACGGTTCGATGGAACCCCGATGATCGTCGATGGACAATACACTTGTTTGTATGATGATCAGGGGCGAATCCTCGGGCATTTCGGGGTTCAAGTCGATATTACTGATCGCAAGGAGGCGGAAGCGAAGTTATTAGCCGCCAAGCAAATGGCAGAAGTTGCGAACCGCGCTAAATCAGAATTTCTAGCCAATATGAGCCATGAAATTCGCACGCCGTTAAATGGCGTAATTGGCTTTACTGAACTGCTCTTGCAAACCCCCCTCAATGAAACCCAACGGCAATATGTGAATAATGCCAATGTTTCCGGAAAAGCATTGCTGGCCATTATCAATGATATTCTTGATTTTTCCAAAATTGAGGCGGGCAAACTAGAACTGGAAATTATTCCTACGAATATCTTTGATCTGTTAGGGGAAGTGATCGATATTCTGAAATATAATGTGGAGCATAAAGGTTTAGAATTACTGTTGGATATTCCGTTGTCGATGCCCCAAGTTGCCCACGTTGATTCGACTCGGCTCAAGCAGGTTTTGATTAATTTACTCAACAACGCCGTTAAGTTCACAGATCTGGGTGAAGTTGAGTTGAAATTGCAATTTAAAGACTTGGGAGATGGCCAGGGTGAGTATTATTTCTCGGTGCGAGATACGGGGATTGGCATTCAACCAGAACAACAGAACAAACTATTTCACGCTTTTTCCCAGGCAGATAGTTCCACAACTCGTAAATATGGCGGCACGGGTTTGGGGCTAATTATTTCGGGCTTGCTGGTGGAAAAAATGGGAGGAAAAATTAAGGTTGATAGTGTTTGGGGACAAGGAAGCACTTTTAGTTTTAAGGTGATCACAACCTTTGCCATTGATCCTGAACAAGCCGCTGCATTTTCTGAATCCTTAGGTATTGGGCAGGTCTTGATTCTGGATGATAATGCCAAGAGTCGGGAAATTTTAGTCAGGTATTGTCAGCATTGGGGCATTGAATCCATGGGCTGTGGCCATGATTTAGCGGCTTGCCACTATTTAGAACGGGATAAGTTCGATCTGGTGATTATTGATTACCATCTCTTCGGCATTGATGGCTTAACGGTGCTTGAAAAGCTGCGCTCACAATTGTCATCCCGCTTAGCGGCGATCCCGGTGATTTTGCTGCACCGTTCTGTTGATTATGAAAATATTCGCGATCGCTGCCAGGCCCTTGATGTTCGGTTTCATCTAGTGAAGCCGGTGAAACCCGATGAATTTTACCGGGTGCTGGCCAATCTGGGGAAAGCTTCGCCCTCCCTCGATCGTCCTCGCTTGGAAGCGGTGAAATCGTCTTTTGTCACGCTTGAACGGTCTTGTATGGTTTTGATTGCTGAAGATGTCAAGGTGAATATGATTCTATCGAAGGCTTTGGTCAAGCGGGCGTTGCCCAATGTGCGAATTATTGAGGCGACGAATGGGTTGGAGGCGATCGCCGCCATCGCTCACAACTCCATTGATCTGGTGTTAATGGATGTGCAAATGCCGCAGATGGATGGCATTGAAGCGACGCGGCGAATCCGGGCAGCGGAGGCAGAAACCGGGCAGCGGGTGGCGATCGTTGCCCTGACGGCGGGGGCGTTGAAGGAGGAGCAGGAGCGCACTTCTGCGGTGGGGATGGATGGGTTTTTAACCAAGCCGATGGATTTTGCCAAGCTCCAGGCTGTCCTCAAGCAATATCTGGGATCTCCCTAGGGATTGCCCATGGAGGATCGAGTGGGGGCGAAAAATGTTCGCCCCCACGCCTATCAATGCGACGACCGGATTTCGTATTATAATGGCCAAACCATCGGGCGACTGGCGCAATGGCAGCGCATCGGACTCTTAATCCGCTGGTTCTGGGTTCGAGTCCCAGGTCGCCCATTTTTGATCGCTTTCTACTCCTGGGGCCGCTCAAGGCGGCGCACCCACCAAAGGAGGAGAAAGGCGATCGCCATGATCACGCCAACGATCCGATTGGCCGCGCCATAATT
>JAABSU010000271.1 GCA_011390265.1 Spirulina sp. | reverse complement strand
GACCAACCCCTAGGAGCCACCCTCAAAGACTTCCCCATTAGCCGACTGGAGGCCCATTTCGTCGCCCCAACTCGCCTTTACCGGCAAAGCCGTTGCGAAAAACCGGTACAATGGCCATAACGCAAGGGTTATCGAGCATGGGTATGGATATCAAATCAGGTTTTGTCGGTAGCGTCGGGAATACGCCCCTGATTCGCCTCCAGAGCTTTAGTGAGGCGACAGGGTGCGAAATTCTCGGCAAAGCAGAATTTTTAAACCCCGGCGGCTCCGTCAAAGACCGCGCCGCCCTCTACATTATTGAAGACGCTGAACGGCGGGGACTGCTGAAACCCGGCGGCACCGTCGTCGAAGGCACAGCAGGCAATACCGGCATTGGCTTGGCCCATATCTGCAATGCCAAAGGCTATCGCTGCTTAATCGTCATCCCCGAAACCCAATCCGCCGAAAAAATCGAAATGTTACGCACCCTCGGCGCTGAGGTGCGCACCGTCCCCGCCGTTCCCTATAAAGACCCCAATAACTACGTTAAACTCTCCGGCCGACTGGCGGCGGAACTGGAGAACGCGATTTGGGCCAATCAATTTGAAAACCTCGCCAACCGTCAGGCCCATTATGAAACCACCGGCCCCGAAATGTGGGATCAAACCGATGGCAAAATTGATGGCTGGGTAGCGGCAACGGGAACCGGCGGCACCTATGCCGGGGTGGCGCTGTTCCTCAAGGAAAAAAATCCCGATATTCGTTGTGTGGTGGCCGATCCCATGGGTAGCGGCCTCTATAGCTATGTCAAAACCGGGGAGATTCAACCCGAAGGCAGTTCAATCACCGAAGGCATTGGCAATGGCCGCATTACCGGCAATATGGAGGGAGCGCCCATTGATGATGCGATCCAAATTGATGATCGGGAATGTCTGCGGGTGATCTATCAACTTTTGGAAAAAGAAGGGCTGTTTATGGGGGGTTCCGTGGGGATTAATGTCGGGGCGGCCTATGCGTTGGCCCGGGAAATGGGGCCGGGCCATACGATCGCCACCGTCCTCTGTGATGGGGGATCCCGCTATCAATCGAAGTTGTATAACCGCGAATGGCTAACCAGTAAGGGGTTGTGGCCCTTAGATTAGCAAGGAATCCCCCCAGGAATTAAGCGGCAGGGTCTTCGCTGTCGCTCTCTTCCATGATGTCGATGGTGGTGGGTTCGCTGGGGACGGGTTTGGTTTCCGGTTCCGTGAGGATCTGCCAAGCGGTATTGACAGCACGATCAAAGCGATCGCCAAACTTCTGCATATCCGAGACAATCTCCTCCCATTTTTGGGCAGCGGTATCCTCCAAGCTCGAAATCGAGCCATCGAGGTTTTCCCGTTGGTGCTCCAGCAACAGGCCGGTATTTTTCAAGGTTTCCTGCGCCTGACGCATCGCACTGACATAGACTTCCCGCGTCATATCCCCAGCGGTTTCGATCTGGGATTGGGATTGCTTCTTGATGGCTTCAATTAAGGCCATCACATGATACTTAATTTCATCGGACTCTTGGGGCATATTGTCTTCCACAAGCGCCTTGGTTTCCGCACTCACTTCAGAAGTGGTCGTTTCTCGGGTATTGGTTTGCAAATCTGCTTCGGACATGGTGGCTCCTGAACCGGGGGTGAACAAGTTCCATCCTAGCGACTTTGCTAGAGGGCGACTTCTGCCGGTTGATAGAGTTAACCGAACCTCCCCCACGCCGGCAGTTTTCAACCCCTCCCCTGTGCTACCCTAGAAAAGTTGTCAAAAATCGCACATCTGAGATTTCGGGTGTTCTGCGATCGCGCAGAATGCAAGCTCAGATGGAGGATAAACCCGAAAGGAGTACCTAAATACCATGGCAGTTGTTTCTCTCGCGAGCCTCTTAGAGTCTGGCGTTCACTTTGGCCACCAAACCCGCCGCTGGAATCCAAAAATGGATCCCTATATCTACACGGCGCGGAATGGTGTCCACATCATCGACCTCGTGCAAACCGCCCAATTGATGGGGGATGCCTACGACTATATGCGCACCGCCGCTGAAAAGGGCAAAAAAGTCCTGTTCGTCGGCACCAAACGGCAAGCCGCTGGGATTATTGCCCAGGAAGCTTCCCGCTGTGGTGCCTACTACATTAACCAACGGTGGTTAGGGGGGATGCTCACCAACTGGGAAACGATCCGCACCCGGATCGATCGCCTCAAGGAGTTGGAACATCTCGAAGAAAGCGGCAACCTCGATCGCCGCCCCAAAAAAGAAGCCTCGGTGCTGCGCCGGGAATTGATGAAGTTGCAGAAATACCTCGGCGGCATCAAGCACATGCGTCGTCCCCCCGATATTGTGCTGATCGTGGATCAACGGCGGGAATATAACGCCATCCTCGAATGTCAAAAATTGGGGATTCCCATCGTTTCGATGTTGGATACCAACTGCGATCCGGATTTGGTGGATATTCCGGTTCCCGCCAACGATGATGCGATCCGCTCGATCAAGCTAATTGTCGGTCGTCTGGCTGATGCGATCTATGAAGGTCGTCACGGTGAGTTAGATACCGATGGCGATGATTATGAAGAGTTCGACGAAGACCTCATTGATGAGGACTTTGAAGAGGAGGAAGCCGAGGAGGAAGCTCCCCAGGACGATAGCGAAGAATAACCACACCCCTAGGGAAGCGATCGCCCCTCAGGGGCCGAACCGCTTCCCTTTACAATAATTGAGGGATGAAACCCCAAACCCTTACCCTAGAGATACGTCATGGCAAAGTCGAAGAAGAAATCTGATAAAGCGGCTCCGAAGGCTGAACCCAAGGCTGCTGCTCCCGTAGAAGCTCCGGTAGAGGCTCCCGTAGAAGCACCGAAGGCGGAACCCAAGGCTGAACCCAAGGCCGCCACTGGGGGTATTTCCGCCGCCCAAGTGAAGCAACTCCGGGATCAAACCGGGGCGGGCATGATGGACTGTAAAAAGGCCCTCAATGAAACCAATGGCAATTTAGAAGAGGCGATCGCCTGGCTCCGTCAAAAAGGAATTTCTTCTGCGGAGAAGAAAGCCAGCCGCGTCGCTGCGGAAGGCCTTGTCGGCAGCTATATCCATACCGGCGGCCGCGTGGGTGTTTTGGTAGAAGTCAACTGTGAAACGGACTTTGTGGCCCGCCGCGATGAGTTCCAAGAACTGGTGCGTAATGTGGCCATGCAGATTGCCGCCTGCCCCAATGTGGAATATGTCAGAGTTGCGGATATTCCCCAGGCTTTTGTGGAGAGTGAAAAGGCGATCGAAATGAGTCGCGATGATTTGGGCAATAAACCCGAAGCCATTAAAGCGAAAATCATTGAAGGTCGGATTGAAAAACGCCTCAAGGAAATCGCCCTCTTGGATCAGCCCTACGTCAAAGACCAAAGCATTACTGTTGATGAAATGGTGAAGCAGGTCAGTGGCCAAATTGGCGAAAAAATTGAAGTGCGCCGCTTTAGCCGTTTTGTTTTAGGGGAAGGCATCGAGAAGAAGGAAACGGATTTTGCGGCGGAAGTGGCTGCCCAAACCGGCCAAGCCTAGATCCCCCCTGCCCCCCTTAAAAAGGGGGGTTCTGGAATTAAACCCCCTTAAAAAGGGGGTCGGCGTAGCCGGGGGGATCACAGTCTTAAGGCAAAGTGGGATCCCCCCTGCCCCCCTTAAAAAGGGGGGTTCCGGAATTAAACCCCCTTATTAAGGGGGTCGGCGTAGCCGGGGGGATCACAGTCTTAAGGCAAAGTGGGATCCCCCCTGCCCCCCTTAAAAAGGGGGGTTCCGGAATTAAACCCCCTTATTAAGGGGGTCGGCGTAGCCGGGGGGATCACAGTCTTAAGGCAAAGTGGGATCCCCCCTG
>JAABSU010000270.1 GCA_011390265.1 Spirulina sp. | reverse complement strand
GCGGTCAAGGTTGTGTTTCAGTGTAGCAAGGCTTTTGGGGGAGCTTAAGCGTAGGTTCATTAAACGTTATGAATTGTTACACGATCCCCCGGATCCCCCCCTGCCCCCCCTTAAAAAGGGGGGGTTCTGAAATTTAACCCCCTTATTAAGGGGGTCGGCGTAGCCGGGGGGATCCTGAGCATTGAGCCGAAGAGGGATCCCCCCCTGCCCCCCTTAAAAAGGGGGGTTCTGAAATTTAACCCCCTTATTAAGGGGGTCGGCGTAGCCGGGGGGATCCTGAGCATTGAGGCCGAAGAGGGATCCCCCCTGCCCCCCTTGAAAAGGGGGGTTCTTTAGAACTAACGATCAACAGAACCCATGATCACATCAATACTGCCCAGGATTGCCATAATATCCGCCACCTTCATCCCCTTAAGGAGTTGGGGCAGAATTTGCAGATTGTTGAAATCTGCCGGGCGCACCTTGAACCGCCAGGGGAAAATATTGTCATTGCCGACAATAAACACCCCTAACTCCCCTTTGCCACTTTCCAAGCGCACATAATGCTCGCCCGCTGGGATCTTGAACGTGGGAGCAACTTTCTTCGCCACGTATTGATAATCAAAACCATTCCATTCCGATTTGCGGCCCTCCATCATCCGCTTCGCCTCTAGGTTCTCGTAGGGGCCGCCGGGAATGCCTGCGCAGGCTTGGCGAATAATCTTCGTCGATTCGCGCATTTCCCGAATCCGCACTAAATAGCGGGCCATGCAGTCGCCAGCGGTTTCCCACTGAACTTCCCAGTCAAAATCGTCATAGCACTCGTAGTGATCCACCTTGCGCAGATCCCACTTCACCCCCGAACCCCGGAGCATTGGCCCCGATAGCCCCCAATTAATCGCATCCTCACGGCTAATCGTGCCGATGCCCTCAATCCGGCGGCGGAAAATCGGGTTATTGGTGATTAATTTCTCGTATTCGTCCACCTTGGGGAGAAAGTAATCACAGAAATCTAGGCATTTATCAATCCAACCGTAGGGCAGATCCACCGAAACACCCCCGACCCGGAAATAGTTGTTATTGATCAACCGCGCCCCGCTGGCGGCTTCCCACAGGTCATAGATCAATTCTCGTTCCCGGAAGATGTAGAAGAACGGCGTTTGCGCCCCTACGTCAGCGAGGAAGGGGCCAAGCCAGAGGAGATGATTGGCGATGCGGTTCAGTTCCAGCATGATTGCCCGGATATATTGGGCCCGTCGGGGGACTTCAATATTGGCCAATTTTTCCGGGGCATTGACGGTGATTGCTTCGTTAAACATTCCGGCGGCGTAGTCCCAACGGCTGACGTAGGGGACAAACATCACGGTGGAGCGGTTTTCCGCGATTTTTTCCATGCCCCGATGGAGGTAGCCGATCACGGGTTCACAGTCAACGACATCTTCCCCATCTAGGGTCATGATTAACCGTAGAACGCCGTGCATCGAGGGATGGTGAGGCCCCATGTTCAAGACCATGGGTTCGGTTCTTGTTTCTATCTGTGCCATAGATCGGCGTTTTCCCTCTGTTGAATGTGCAGCTTGTGGTTTGCAGCTTGGGGCAAGTCACCCCGGTATCTTGCTGGTTGCTGAGTTTTCATTATTATAGGAAGCTCTGGCCCTTGGGATCAGAACTGCGGGAGAATTGGGGTTGACCGTAAAACTACGGAGCAAACTTGCCCAAATCTCATTAAGATGGGGGCTAAAATCTGCGTATCTGCTGAAAACCGCTTTATGTCCCTCGTACTCATGTTTCTGTTGGGGTTGCTGGTGGGGCTGATGCTCTGCGGTTGGCAGCATTACCAATTCCGTCAACAAGTAGAGCAACTGTTACGCAAGCTCCCTGCCCAGTTCCAAGATCCTTCGGTTTTAAACCCGCTCTATCGTCTGCGCCGCTCCATTGAGGAACTGCTGAAAACACAATACATTAGCCAACAACAGGGGCAGATGTGGACGATCATCTTGGAGGTTGCTCCCCTGGGCTATCTACGGGTGGATGCCCTGAATCAATTGCTGTGGTGCAATCCTATTGCTCGCGAGATTTTGCAGATTAATCGTTGGCAATCGGGTCAGGTGCGGTTGTTGTTGGAGTTGGTGCGTTCCTATGAGTTGGATCAGTTGATTGAAACGACGCGGCGGACGGGCCAACCCCAAGAGTTGGATTGGGTTTACCGTTCGACGACGATCGCCAAGGATGAAACGCCGATTCCTAGCCCCTATGCCATTGCCCTGCGGGCTTCGACGTTGTTGTTGCCTGATGATCATGTGGGGGTGTTTGTGGAAAATCGCCAGCCGATTGTGGAGGCCCGTCAAGCCCGCGATCGCGCCTTTTCTGACCTCACCCACGAACTCCGCACCCCCCTCACCTCCATTCAACTGGTGGCGGAGACCCTCCTGCCCCGTCTGCAAAATCCCGAAAAACAGTGGGTAACGCAGATGTTGCGGGAAATTAAACGGTTAATGGGCTTGATCCAAAGTTGCCTGGATCTCAGCCGCCTGTCGAGCCAAGGGGGGGAAATGCTCAATCCCCATGCCATCCCTTTTGCCAGCCTTGTCCAGATCACCTGGCAAACCCTGGGGCCTCTAGCTGACCGCAAACAGATCCAGTTGCGCTATCACGATCCGGAAAATGTGGAAATCTGGGTGGATCGCGATCGCTTTCTTCAGGTTTTACTCAATCTTTTGGATAATGCGATCAAGCACAGCCCTCAAGAGGCAGAAATTAAGGTCACGATCACAACGATTGTTAACGCCACAGCTAAAGGGCCAAAGAACTGGCATACAATTGACATTGTTGATCAGGGTTTAGGCTTTCGCGAGGCCGAGCTACCCCTGATTTTTGAACGGCTCTATCGGGGAGATGCTTCCCGCCAACGCTCAGGAGAGGATGGCTTAGACTCCCCCCTCCCCAATCAAGGGAGCGGCTTGGGTTTAGCGATTGTCCAGCAAATTATTACTGCCCATGGGGGAAAAATTACGGCTCAAAACCACCCCGAAACTGGCGGTGCCTGGTTACAAATTCGACTACCAACCTTCACCCAATCTTAATCTCAAACGGAAAGGCTTTGCCTAGGATAGAAACAACGCCAATTTGCTCCACAACTTAATAATCCCCTGTTGCCCCATGACCCTATCTACTTCTGCCTCCACTTCCCCCAACCCGACCCAACTGGAACGGGCCTTGAAACAGTTGAGCCAGGAGGTTTTGCGGATGGGGACGTTGGTGGAGCAGTCCTGTCGCCTCGGCCATCAGGCGTTGTTTGCTCAGGATTTTGAGGCGATCGCCGCCCTCACGCCCATTGAATTGCAAATTGACCGCTACTATCGCGATATTGAACTGGAATGTGCCCGGCTGATGACGCTACAGCGGCCGGTGGCTCAAGATTTACGGCTTTTAAGTGCGTTTATGCAATTGGTGCGGGATCTGGAGCGCATTGGCGACTATGCCCAGGATTTAACGGAATTGGCGCTCAAGCTCTATAACTACCCGCCCCACCCCTGTTTAGGGGAAATCGAACAAATGTCCCAACAGGCTCAGGGAATGCTAGCGGTGAGTTTGGTGGCCTTGGCGGATCTCGATCCGGGGGCGGGGGCGGAGTTAAAGGTGATGGATGACACCATTGATGATGCCTACGATCGCCTCTACCAAATCCTGGCCCAAGCGCGGGATCTTCAGGGGGTGGTGGAGCCAATTTTGCTGATGGTGTTGGCGATGCGCCACATTGAGCGGATGGCGGATCATGCGACGAATATCGGCCAGCGGGTGGCCTATATTGTCACGGGGCAACGGGGTTGATGGGGCCTTGCTCCGGTAGCATGATCAAGGAAGTAGTGAAGAGGTGGC
>JAABSU010000269.1 GCA_011390265.1 Spirulina sp. | reverse complement strand
GAGGGTAGTGGCTTCCCCGCCGCGATCACCCACCGCCCGCAACAGGGGCAAGGCTTGGTTGTAATACTCCAGCGCATGGCTCTTTTCTCCTATTGAGTCGTAGACACTACCGATACTAGTGAGGGTGGTGGCTTCTCCCCTACGATCACCCACCGCCCGCAACAGGGGCAAGGCTTGGTTGTAATACTCCAGCGCACGGCTCTTTTCTCCTAGGGATGAGTAGACCGTACCGATATTATTGAGGGTGACAGCTTGCACATTCCGTACTGATTGGAGACCTTCTCCCGTTGTTTGTTGCGTAAGTCTTTGCCAAATTTTTAGAGCTTTTTCGTAATGATCTAATGCCTCAACATTGAAACCCAAATCACGATAGCTAGAACCTGCTGCAACCCGCGCCAATGCTTCACCAATGGAATTATTAGCAGCTTGATAGGGAGGAATTGCAGCTTCAAACTTTTCAATTGCTGCTTGCAGAGATGCAGCAGTTCCTTCTTGATAAAGCGCATATCCTTCATTAAATAATCGTTGAGCTTGATTACTTTGAGCATTCTGCGTCACAAGCCATTCCTGCGGCAAATCTAACATCTGATGCTGTGTAGCGAGTCCTTCAGATTCCCCCAAAAATCGAACCGCAGCCCTCGCCTCCACAGCACCCACCCCCACCACCAAACCCGACCACACCAACGCCCCCAGAAAACCGCTTAAACCCCGCATCACCCTACCCCACAGCAAAAACACCGCCCCCAGTCTAGCCCAGATGTTGGGGGACGATTCACCCCGTTACAAAAACCGTAACCCAATATAATGGTCAATATCACCTCTGCCTGATCACACCATGACCAAACTCCTGCAAGCGGCGATCGCACAACTGCAACAACTCCCTACCCAAGAACAAGACCGCATTGCCAGTCGTTTACTCGAAGAACTCGAAGAACTTGCTGACATTCGTGCCTACGATATAGCCAAGCAGACTCCTGATCAAGTCATTCCCTTCGAGCAGGCAATCCGCGAAATTGAAGGTGCATGAGCTATCAAATCAACATTTTGCGCCGCGCTCAAAAATCTCTGAGTAAACTGCCGCATGATGAGTATGAACGCATTAAAGAGACAATTCAGTCGTTAGCGACAACACTTCCGCACCCATCGCTGCCAAAACACCGCCCCCAGTCTAGCCCAGATGTTGGGGGGCGATTCACCCCGTTACAAAAACCGTAACCCCCCCCTACGGATTAGCTGACTCCCCCATCTCCAAGTCATCCTCCTCCTGACCCTCCAACTCCGACCACATCACCCCTGCCAGATTTAAAACAGAGGCGATCAGTATCCCCGCACTTTGCAGCAAGGGCAAAATTTTCCGCAGCAGTCTGACACAATCACCCCCTTGCAAAAGTAGGGAATCAGCAGGGAATGGTTCGCCGACCAATTCCGTAAGCTACTGACACAATCTCATCAAGGGGATGGGGGATGATCTAAAATCCCTATAGACAAAGCCACCAAGCTCCCATATTTTTTCTCTTCTATGTCTATGTTTGCAGATCTACCCGAAACCCGAATGCACTGGATTCGCTGGGGATTGGCGATCGCCTGGCTCCTGGTAATCGCTTCCCTGTTTTACGATCCCTGGACTGTCGCCCTCACGGAACCAGATCACCCCTGGAGTCCGTTGCGGCTCGCAGATACCTGTGTGGAAGTACAGGGGGAATGTGTAGCCCAGCAGCCCTATCCCTTAGGGACAACCCTCTTCTGGGGGGCAATTGTCCCCAGCGCCATCTTCATTTTGTTAGTCTTTGGCCATGAGTTATGGCGGCGAATTTGTCCCCTCTCCTTCCTCTCTCAAATTCCCCGTGCTTTAGGATGGCAGCGGCAATTTAAGCGCGAGAACAAAAAGACCGGCAAAGTGCGCTATGAATTGGCTAAAGTTGACCGCAACTCCTGGTTAGGTCGCAACTATGCCTATCTTCAATTTGGCTGGCTTTTTGTGGGGTTATGTGGGCGCATTTTGTTTTTTAATGCTGACCGCCTTGTGCTGGCGGGCTGGGTTTTATTCACCATTGCAGCGGCTATTTTTGTGGGCTATTGGTACGGCGGTAAATCTTGGTGTCAATACTTTTGTCCCATGGCTCCGGTGCAAAGTATCTACAGTGAACCGGGCGGCCTATTGAGCAGCAAAGCCCACATGAGCGAGCAACTAATTACCCAATCCATGTGTCGCACAGTACTACCCGATGGTAAAGAGCAAAGCGCCTGCGTTGCCTGTCAAAATCCCTGTATTGACATTGATTCCGAACGGACTTATTGGGATAGCTTAAATAAACCAGAAACCCAATTTTTACGCTATGGCTATGTGGGTTTAGTGATGGGTTATTTTAGCTACTACTATCTCTATGCTGGGAACTGGAATTATTATTTCTCCGGAGTATGGCTACACCAAACCGATCAACTCGCTTCCCTTTTGAAACCCGGACTTTATCTATTTGGCGAGGTTATTCATCTTCCCAAATTGGTAGCAGTGCCCCTCGTTTTGGGGACTTGTACCACTCTGGGGTATTGGGGGGGACGATGGATCGAGAAACGGGCAAAAGCTTACAGTCGCAAGCATCACAGCCTTACCCCTGAAACCCTACGCCATCGAATTTTCACCCTCTGCACCTTTGGCATTTTTAACTTTTTCTTTATCTTCAGTGGTCGTCCCCTGATCCAACTTCTCCCGGTTGCCTGGCAATATCTCTATGACCTCGGTTTAGTGGCCCTGAGTACCCTCTGGCTCTATACCACTTGGCGGCGCAGTCCTGATCTCTATTCCCGGGAAAATCTGGCCAATCGCTTCCGTAAACAGTTGGAAAAATTACAGTTGAATGTGGCATCTTTTTTGGAAGGAAAAACCCTCACAGACCTCAATACCCATGAATTATATGTGTTAGCAAAAGTGCTGCCCGGTTTTACCCGTGAGAAACGACATCAAGCCTATAAAGGTGTGGTGCGAGAAGCTTTGGAGGAAGGCTATGCCAACTATTCCAGCAGTTTGGAAATGTTGCAGCAAATGCGCCAGGAATTGGGCATCACCGATGAGGAGCATCGGATTGTTTTAGAGGAATTGGGCATTGAAGATCCTGAGTTACTCAATCCTGATCGTCAACGCAGTTTAGAAAATCAGATTCGCTTGACGGGCTACCGGAAATCCCTAGAACGATTGCTACGACTCCAACGCCAAAAAGGGGATCCCAGTGGCTTGGAACCGTTATCCTTGCAGGATACTCCCGATGTTCGCTCCCTCCGCCGTCAATATTCGATTACGCCCCAGGAAGAAGAGTGGATTTTGAGCGGATTTTCTGAGGATGCTAGCTTGGTTAAAAAGGCGGAGTTTATGCTCACTCAACTCCCTGAATTAATTGACCGTTACCACGCGGTAAATCAACCCCTGCTCCGTGAACATCAAGCGGTGTTAACGTTGCTGCGGGAACATATCCGTCATAAAAAAGAACTGATCGTGCGATCGCTCCTCGAAACCCTAGCACAACTCCAATCGGATCCCGCCGCCTTCACCCTCGCCCAAGGTTTGCAAGCGGCCTCCCCCGCGATTTTAGGAGAGCTTTTAGAGCGGGAGAACTGGGGCGATGGGTGCGCTATCGCGGATCGCCTCCCTGCCCCGATTCTGGCATACTTGACCCAGCCCGGCGTAAATGCTGCGGCCTGTTCCCTTGATCTCTCCCCGGAGATCATTCTTGGCCATTTAGAAGCTTTACTGGCGGATCCCAATCCCATGGTGCAGGCCGCCGCCCTCTATCTGATTGGGCAATGGGAGGCGGAACGGAGTCAGGCGATCGCCCGCCATCATGGTCATGAATTCACGGCTCCCCTGCTTCAGGAGATGGTGGAGC
>JAABSU010000268.1 GCA_011390265.1 Spirulina sp. | reverse complement strand
ACCGTGACGCTGCTGAATTTTCGCAAGGATGGTACTCCGTTTTGGAATGAATTGACGATTTCTCCCGTGTTTGATGATGATGGGCAACTCACCCATTTTGTCGGCATTCAAGGGGATGTCACGGCGCGGATTCGCTCGGAAAAAGCGCTGTTGGTGGAAAAAAATAAATCGGAACGGCTGCTGCTGAATATTTTGCCTCGGCCCATTGCCGAACAGCTTAAAACGTTTCAGGGAACCCTAGCCCAACAGTTTGCCGAGGTGACAATTTTATTTGCGGATTTAGTGGGCTTTTCCCCCCGCGCTCCCCAGTTTCAACCCTTGGAATTAATCAGTATTCTCAATCAAATTTTTTCCGAGTTTGATCGTTTAGCAGAGGTGCATCATGTTGAAAAAATTAAAACCATTGGCGATGCCTATATGGCTGCGGCGGGGTTGCCCTTGCCTTCTCCGGATCATGCTGATGCGATCGCCGCCATGGCTCTGGATATGCAACAGGTGATCGAACATTTCCATTGGCCCGATGATTCGCCGATGCAATTGCGCATCGGCATCCATACCGGCTCCGTCGTGGCGGGGGTGATTGGCATTAAAAAGTTTAGCTATGACCTCTGGGGGGATACGGTGAATGTGGCCGCCCGGATGGAATCCCAGGGGGAGCCGGGGAAAATCCAAATCACCGCCACCACCCAGGCCGCCCTCAGTGGGCGTTTTGATTGTGAGCGGCGGGGTTGTTTAAACGTCAAGGGCAAGGGCGAAATGGAAACCCATTGGTTGGTGGGGGAAAAACCCGGCTCCCCTAGAATCGGTAGTTGAGGCTGAGGTAAATGCCGTTGTCTTGGAGGTTATCTTGGCGATCGCTCGTATCCACCAGCGGCAACGCCAAATCTAAACGCAGCGTTAAATCTGGAATCGGATGCCAAATCACCCCCGTCCCCAAACCGGCCAGAAAATGCTCATCGACAATCTGACTGGGATTGCTGGGATTATTCCACACCATGCCCAGATCAAAAAATGGAGCCACCTGTAAACGGGGCTGATTCTCCCCATCCTCCAGGAGCGTAATCCGATTCTCCACCGAAAAACGCCAACCATTATCCGCACTTCTCGCCCCTTGGCGATAGCCCCGCAGGGTTTGCGCTCCCCCGATGGTGAAGGTTTCTGATCCGAGGAGAGTATCGGGGCTAAGTTGGAGGTCGGCTTGGACGATGAGCAACTGTTGCGGGGTCAATTGTTGGACGCGCACCACTTGCCCCAACCAACTGAAAAACAGTGAATCGGGAATCGGTTCTCTATTGTTTGTTGAGCCGAAGAGACCTGTACCGATATTGAACTGCGATCGCGCACTCCAAGCCCCCTTGGTATCCCGCCGTGTATAGTCCTGGCCAAACCGAATCACCGAGGTGCGCGTCGTGCCGTCCGCTTCAGCCCCGATCCCAAACGCCGTGCCCACCGTATTAAACAAAAACGTCTGCCCATTTTTGTAGCTATAGCCCAAGGACAGCGCAAATTCTTCACGGGGACTCCGCACCAACGGCTGACGAAAACTGACATCATACAGCACCGATTCCCCTTCAATCCCCAAGGCATCAAAGGGCGATTGGGTGATCTCGTTGGAGTCCAACACCAAGCGCAAAGCCAGTGTGCCATTGATCGAATTCAGGGGAAAACTATAGCCCAAGTCCCAAATATTCGAGCCATTGGTAAAGGTGCGGGTATAGGCTAATGTCAACAAATCCCCCGCGCCGCCTAAGTTTCGATAGCCCAGGTTTGCACCGATGCGTTCTGACCCCACGGATTCCGGTGCATAGTTATCAATAAACGCTGTACCAAAAAACGGGTCTGCCTCCTCCACGGTCAACACCAAACGGCTCGCCCCCGGTTCCGCTTCGCTGGCTAATGCCGCTGCTAGGCTGTCAAAGTTCGGGTCACTGTTCAATAGGCGCAAATCCTCTTCCAGGTCATTGGCATTAAAGGGCGTACCCTCTTCCACCCTGAGCCGTTGACGCACATATTTGGGCCGCAGATGTTGCAACCCCTGAATGTCCACTGCATTGAGAGTTCCCTCGATGACTTGAATCGTCACCTCGCCTTGATTGAGGGGTTGGGAGGGTAGCACTGCCCGCGAGGTTAAATAGCCCGCATTCACATACAACTGAGTGATGGCGGCGATCGCGGTATTGAGTGCCCCTAGGGTGGTGGTTCCGGTGATGTTGGCTAAAATCGGGGCGAAGTCGGCATCGGTGAAGACGGTGCTACCTTCTACGCGCACCTGTTGGAGGGTGAGGGGTGTGGGGTCGTCGGTGGGTGGGGTTTCGGTGGGGGGCGGGGTGATTAAGATGTCGCGATCGCTGTGGGGAGTGGGGAGGGGATCGCGGTTGATGGTTGTCCTGTCTGCTTCTTGGGCGATTCCTTGGGGTGCAAGGGTTGCCAAAAGAATTAAACTACTGGCGATCGCAACGAAAGTTTTCATAGATGGTCTCAACAGAGGAAAAACAGCATTGAAAAACACAAACCAATCAGGGGCAAACACTTCCCCTCTCGATTCACTACTCCCTGAGCGGAAGACAATTTTCATCCCGCTCTGTTTGAGCAGCAGCCTCTAGGGGTTCATCCTCGGTTACTGTTTCCCCATCGTCCTGCTCTAGTTCCAGATTCGGAATCGAGGCACAGGCCCGCTCAAGAATGGAGGACTCAATTAATTCATCCGTCTCTTCAATGGGGTCTGACCAAATCCGCCGAATCGTTGCCAAGTCGAGACCTGGTGCAGCGGCTGAGATGAATGCAGGAATGAACGCAGGAGGGGTGACAGTGGGAGGGGTGACAGTGGGAGGAATGGGCGCAAACTCAAAGGCTCCCATATCAACACGACCACCGACAACGCGGGCAAAACCACGCTGATCGGTGGTGAGGCTGATGGTTCCCCCCGCGTTAATGGCGGGGCTAGTGGGGAGGAGGGCATGGGTTTGGGTGGGGCCACCGTTGTTGGCAAGGGGAGCGAGTTGGGGGTCAGCACCAACGATATTGCCGTTCACGCCGTTGGTGGGGATGCCTGTACCGCTCATGCCTGCCGTACTGAGGATCAGGCTGTTGTTGATGTTGAAGGTGTGGGTTCCGGAATAGATGCCAATATCGGGGCCTGTACCGGCACGATTGTTGGCGATGATTGTGTTGTTAATGGTGTGGGTGTTAGTGCCACGTACATGCATCCCACCGCCGGAACTAGCCGTATTAAACGCAAGGGTAGAATTAGTAAGCGTCACTGCTCCCCTGCTATAAATCCCGCCGCCGCTGCTCCTAGACGAGTTACCGGAAACCGTGGAATTGGTCAGCGTCACTGCTCCATCGCTCCTAATCCCGCCGCCCCAAGTAGCCGAGTTGTCGGAAACCGTGGAATTGGTCAGCGTCACTGCTCCACTGCCAAAAATCCCGCCGCCGCTGTTAGTAGCCGAATTGTCGGAAACCGTGGAATTGGTCAGCGTCACTGCTCCCCTGCCAGAAATCCCGCCGCCGCTGTTAGTAGCCGAATTGTCGGAAACCGTGGAATTGGTCAGCGTCACTGCTCCATCGCCCAAAATCCCGCCGCCGCTCCAAGTAGACGAATTGCCGGAAACCGTGGAATTGGTCAGCGTCACTGCTCCCCTGCTATAAATCCCGCCGCCCCAAGTAGCCGAATTGTCGGAAACTGTGGAATTGGTTAACGTCACCGCTCCCCAGCTCAAAATCCCGCCGCCGTCCCAAGTAGTAGCCGAGTTGTCGGAAACCGTGGAATTGGTCAGCGTCACTGCTCCACTGCTCCGAATCCCGCCGCCGCCCGAAGTAGCCGAGTTGTCGGAAACCGTGGAATTGGTCAGCGTCACTGCTCCCTGGCTATAAATCCCGCTACCGTTA
>JAABSU010000028.1 GCA_011390265.1 Spirulina sp. | reverse complement strand
TGCGGGGGTGTTACCGGCTTGGAAGTCCCTCGTGGAGGAATTATTCCAAGAAGGGTTAGTGAAAGTGGTGTTTGCCACGGAAACCCTCGCCGCTGGGATCAATATGCCCGCCCGGACAACGGTAATTTCTGCTATTTCTAAACGCACCGATGACGGCCATCGGATGTTGCGGGCTTCGGAATTTCTGCAAATGGCGGGACGGGCCGGCCGGCGAGGGATGGATGAACAGGGCTATGTGGTGACGGTGCAATCTCGCTTTGAAGGGCCTCAGGATGCGGCGGCCCTGGCTACCAAACCCGCCGACCCCCTAATTAGCCGCTTTACCCCCACCTATGGCATGGTGTTGAACCTGCTGCAAACCCATCGGGTGGATGAGGTGAAAAGCTTGCTAGAGCGGAGCTTTGCCCAGTATGCATCGGGGTTGAAATTGGCCCCCGAAAAACAGGCGATCGCCGAACTCACCACCGATCTGGCGAAACTGGATGTGGAATTGGCCCCCATTGCCGTTGAACTATTGGAAGACTACGAAAAACTCAACCAACGGGCCAAAGCCGAACGCCATCTGTTAAAAACCCTCAAGGAACAGGCCCAGGAGGTTCACCATGAGGCGATCGCCCAGCAACTCCCCCAATGCCCCCCCGGTACTGTCCTTTACCTCAAGGGCAAACATATCCACGTCCGGGTTCCCCTCATTGCCTTCCTCATTGCCCAACTCCCCCGCCGCAGCAAAATTCCCTATTATCTTTGCCTCACCCAAAATAACTGCTGGACGGTGGTGGCCCATCAAGATGTGATCGACATTGCCACGGCGACCATCGATCACGAGAGCTTAATGGCCCTCGAAGCCCTCGAACCCCCAGATCTACCCCATAAACTAGGACAACATTACCCCGGCAACGAAAGCACCGCCGCTGTCGTTGAAGCGATGCCCCTGATCCCCCATCAGGAAGTCACGGCTCCTGAGGTGGTGGCCCAAGCTGAACGCCTTGAGCAGGTGCTGCAAGCGATTGCAGAACATCCTCTACACCAATGGGGCCAGCCGGGACAACTGGTGAAACGCCATAACCACCGCAGTAAATTGCGCCGCCGGTTGCGCGATCGCCAAGCCAGCTACAAAGAGCACCAAACCCACCACTGGCGCGAATTTTCCAACTTGGTGAAAGTGTTGCGGGAATTTGATGGCCTCGATGAATATAACCCCCTGCCCATTGGCCAAGCCGCCGCTGCGATCCGGGGAGATAACGAACTGTGGCTAGGGTTAGTGTTGATGTCGGGCCATTTAGATGACCTCGACCCCCAAGATCTCGCCGCCGCCGCCTATGTGCTGATCAGTGAGCCGCCCCGCCCTGATAGTTGGAGCCACTACGCCCCGCCGGAACCGGTGCTCATCGCCCTCGCCAAGCTGATCCCCCTGCGCAAAGAACTGATTAAAGTGCAACACCGCCATAAGGTGATGCTGCCGGTGTGGTTAGAGGATGAAACCTTGGAAGTGATTGGTTTGATTGAGCAGTGGGTGCTGGGGGTGTCCTGGGAAGCGTTGTGTGAGAATACCAGTTTTGATGAGGGGGATTTGGTGCGGATGTTGCGCCGCACCGCCGATCTGCTCTCCCAGATTCCCCATGTACCGGGGCTGCCGGTGACTTTGTGTCAAAATGCCCGCCGTGCTTTGGATTTGATGCGTCGTTTCCCCATTGATGCGGATCTTTAGGCCCTAGGCGTATTTTTGCCGCTCTTGGGTCATGGCTACCATCACCCGCTCGTATTCTGCTCGGGTGCGTGTCCAGAGGTCGGGAATGATTTCGAGGTTGTGGGATGGGTTCGCCAACGCTGAGGGATTCGCTAACGCAGAGCGCCCCTCATGCTCTAACCCTTGGCACAGTTCCGCCAAATAATTGGCCCCCAGGGAGGCACTGCTGGATTTTAGGGAATGGGCGGCCCGAGAGAATTGGTCATAATCCTTCTGCTCAATGCCGATTTGGATATCCGCCAGTAATTGGGGTGCTAACTCCACATAGGAATCAATTAAATCCACCATCAATTCCGCAGCAGTATCCCCCCCCATTGCCACCAAATCATCTAAAACCGCAGGATCAAGGGGGTTAATTTGGGCAGTGTTGGGAATCAGGAGCGCCTGCTCACGGTAGGTGACGGTGTTTTTCAGGGCTTGAATTAAGGCGGGTAAACGAATCGGCTTACTCACATAGTCATTCATCCCCGCTGCTAAACATTCGGCGCGATCGCCCTCCATGGCATTGGCGGTCATGGCGATAATGTAGGGACGGTGGCGATCGCTCCATTCTGTGCAAATATGGCGAGTGGCTTCCAAACCATCCATCTGGGGCATCTGCACATCCATCAGCACCACATCATAGGATTGCCGCGCCAAGGACTCCAACACCTCCAAGCCATTGGCCGCCACATCGGCCCGATAGCCCAATTTTTGCAGAATATTCAACGCCACCTTTTGATTAACCACATTATCCTCCGCCAACAAAATGCGAAGGGGTAGCGTTTCGGCCAGGGGGCGATCGGGCGTGGAAATCATCGGCACAGCAACAGCGGGTGTATGTTGATCATGAAAAACTTGTACAAAGGCATTATAGAGTTGAGACTGTTTAATGGGCTTCGAGAGATACCCTGCCACATCCATTTTGCCATTAAGGGTGATATCCAGGGCAGGATGGGCCAGACTGGTCAGAATAATTAAGGGGATATCTCGATGGGTGCTGTGAAACTCTGCCAAGCGGGCTGACTCAATCCCAATCAAGAGATCGCCATTAATCATCACCACATCGGGAGCGGCGACCTGTTGACAAAGCAGAATCGCCGCCGCTAGAGAATTGACCGTTTGTGGGTGCATCCCAAAGGCTTTAATTTGGAGGCGCAAAGCTTCGCAGTTGGTGGGGTGGTCATCGACAATTAACACCTGTCTATGGTGCAGACAGTCCAGGAATAGGGTATTCGAGGGCAGAGGAACAGTGGTGAAGGTTTCCACCTGGATCGTGAAATGAAAGGTTGAACCTTGATTAATCTCACTTTCCACCCACATTCTCCCCCCCATCATCCGCGCCAGTCGGTCGCTAATCACCAGACCAAGACCCGTCCCTCCATAGTGGCGACTGGTGGAGGCATCCACTTGGCTAAAGGCTTGGAAGAGGCGATGGTGGCGATCGCTCGGAATGCCAATGCCCGTATCCCGCACTTGAAAATGCAACTCTACCGTCATCATCCCCCCCGGTTCTGGAATCATCGTCGGCCAAGTAATGCCGACTTCCACCACCACCTCACCGGTTTCGGTAAATTTCACACCATTACTGAGCAAATTCACTAAAATCTGCCGCAATCGCGTCACATCCCCTTGAATCACTGGCGGCACATCCAAGGCAATCAAATAGGCCAGATCAATCTTTTTTTGCGCTGCTCGCGCTGTCAATAAATCTAAGGATTCTTCAATACAAGTCCGCAATTGAAAGGGTTGGGCCTCTAAATCTAACTTACCGGATTCAATTTTAGAAAAATCGAGAATATCATTGATGAGCATCAGCAACGCCTCACCACTGGCACGGATGACCTCAACAAAATCCTGTTGTTTGGGATCAAGATGGGTGTCTAGCAATAACCCTGTCATGCCAATTACCGCATTCATTGGCGTGCGAATTTCATGGCTCATCGTCGCTAAAAACTCACTTTTGGCTTGGTTAGCTAGTTCGGCCTCATGTTTAGCTAAATATAACGCTGCTTCTGCCTCTTTTTTGGCGGTAATATCGGTAATTGTGCCCACCAAACGAGAGGGCTGGCCGTCACTATCTCGTAAACATTTGCCCTTGGCCTCAATCCAACGATATTCCCCATGGCGATGGCGCATCCGACAGGTCGCGGTATAAACGGGAGTTTTTTGGTTGAGATAGTCCTCAATGCGGGCCATAACTGTGGGCAGATCCTCCGGGTGAACATGGTCTGACCAAGCTGCTAGCGTGGGCGGGAGGGGTACATTTTCATAGCCCAAAATCCGTAGCCAAGCGGGAGAATAATAAACCGCATTGGTTTGTAAATTCCAGTCCCAAATGCCATCATTGGTTCCTGAAATTGCCAAGGCATAGCGTTCTTCTTGCTCCCTTAACCGGGTTTCGATTCTTTGCCGCTCAATAATTTGGGCTTTGAGGTCTTGATTGAGTTGGAGGAGTTCGCTGGTGCGCTCTTGGACGCGAAGTTCAAGGTTGCTTTTGGCTTGTTGAAGTTCGGTGAATTTTTGTTGGAGGGCCAAGGCCATAGCATTAAAGTTGCCCTTGAGCGTGTTGATTTCTAAAATGCCGGTGGTTTCAAGGGTCGGAATATTTTCCTGCTCCTCAATGCTGAAAATTTTATCGGGTAAATTGGTGGTGAGGGTGGCGAGGCTGAGGAGCGGTTGACTGAGGCGACGGCTGAGGAGATGGGCAACGGCTAGGGCAAAGAAGGCGATCGCCAACACCGTCGCCAGGGCACGAATATACATCTGCTCCAAGGTGTTGATATAGCTTCGGGTGGAAATTTGTACCCGCAACATCCAAGGCAGGGGTTCTACCAAAGGTAAATCTGTACTGTAAAAGGACTGCCGCCAACGGCTCATAATCGGTGTGTTGGGGGGAACCTTCGGCAACCAGTGGAAAATCCGGGCATTGACGATCCGCACCTCGCCATTTTGCTCACTCATGGCTGCTGCCGCATCGGAGTCTTGACTGGTGGCAATCACTTTCCCTTCCGAGGATAAAAGGGTGGCCTGGAGATCATCGATATCGGTATTGTCTTGAAGGAGCGTAATCACCGAGTTGAGGTTAAGGCTGGCATAGAGAAGAGCGGGGCTATCTTCCCGGATCAGGGGCCAATAAAAATGGAGTTCCGGCGTGGGGGAATCCTGATTAAATTCCAAGAGCATTTCGGTCTTGTTATGATCTTTATTGAGCCAAGATTGTAACTCAGTGGTGAGTTGATCTATATCAATATTGCCGGTACGGGCAATCAGGTTTTTCCCTTCATCCATTACGACTAAATGGGCAAACGCGGGTAAACTTTGAGCAACCACATCAATTGCAGCTTGCAAGTTTTCAACGGGGGCATTTTCGGCAAATTCTGCCAAGGTTGTTATGGCACGCTTATGCTGTTCATACCAAAAATTCAAGCTGCTCACTAATGGTCTTGAAGCGATTAGAATTTCCATCTCAACATCTGCTTCGACATTGGTGAGCATCTGCTGTGAATTTAAAACCGTTACTAAGAGGGTTGGGAAAAATATGAAAGAGATGAATAGGCTAAAGAGGATTTGTTGCAGTGTCGTATTGGGGGGGTGTTTTGATCTGATTTTTTTTTGCCCTTTGAAAACATATTGCAGGAGTAGCACTGCAATGAGAGCATTGGCGATCGCATTCACCGCTTGCTTCAAGGCAATCAGGATTATGCCATTCACCGGCACTGCTAAAAAGACATGATAAAATAGCCCCACCGATGGCATCCCAATGATCAACCAGTAGATCAGGACAAGGGAAGCAATATTAAAGCGGGTGCGCTGCAACCCTAAGCCGACAAAGATTGCTTCTAGGGTAAAAGTAATGATTGCATAGGGGTGATTCCATAGCAAATAGGTACAACTCCCGGCGATCAACCCTGCCAAAGTTCCCCAAAACAGACCATAGCGGGCAATCACAATAAAAACTGCGATTTCTCCAAAAATAAAGTCAACCCCAAAAAAGAGGGGAAACTTGAAATAATTCCCTAAAAATCCCAGGATCACCAATCCCATCAAGAAAACTAATTTGATCAGAGAATTGGCCCAATGGGGGATTTTCAAATTAGAGGGTAAAAGCATGGCTGCCTAGGGATTGAGAAGGAGAATCTGTAAAAATGAACTGAATATGTTGACTGAAATTTAGTGATTTTAAATTTAACTTTAAAGTTTGCAAACTCTAAAACTATTCAAAAAAGAACTATTTTATGCTCATAATACAACCAATTGAGAACTCCCTTGGACAATAAACCAGATGAATTCACAGAACTTTATTATTACCGCTGCCCAAATGACGGCCATTGAGTCGCAGGTTTTTGCGGCGGGCATGCCCGTGGCGGCGTTGATGGAGAAAGCGGCGATGACCTTGACTAATGCTATTTTAGCGCTAGAGATTACGTCTGCTGTCAAAACCGTGGGGGTTTTGGTGGGGCCGGGTCATAATGGCGGCGATGCGTTGGTGGTGGCGAGGGAATTGGCGCTGCGGGGGTGGGTGGTTTGGCTCTATGTACCGGCGGAGGATTGTAAGCCGTTGACCCAAAATCACTTAGACTATGCCGATTATTTGGGGTTGCCGAGGGTGGAATCCGTGGCGGGGTTGGCGGATTGTGACTTGATTATTGATGGTTTGTTTGGCTTTGGTTTGACCCGGCCGATTACCGGGGCATTGGCGGGGGCGATCGCCACCCTCAACCGCATGACTCAAACGGTGATCAGCATTGACCTCCCCTCGGGGATCCATACAGACACAGGGGCGGTGTTGGGGGATGCGATTCGGGCAGACTATACCTTTTGCCTCGGGCTGTGGAAACGGGCTTTTTTCCAGGAGCAGGCGTTACCGTTTTTGGGCCAAGTGGCTTGTTTGGATCTGGGCTTACCCCCCCAGGCGATCGCCGCTGTCCTCAATAATCCCCCCGTGCATCAACGCTTTACCGAAACGGAATTTCGGGCGCGGTTGCCTCTTCCTCGGGCTGTTGTCACCCATAAGTATCAGCAGGGCCATGCCCTGTTAATCTGTGGCTCACAACAATATGCCGGGAGTGCGATCCTGACGGGGTTGGGGGCGCGGGCCACGGGGGTGGGGATGTTGACGATCGCCGTCCCTGCTTCTTTAAAACCCTTGGTGGTGGCCCAGTTGCCGGAGGCCTTGGTGGTGGCCTGTCCAGAAACGCCGGAAGGGGCGATCGCCGCCTTGCCCCTGGATTTGAGCCGTTATGATGCCATTGCCTGTGGCCCAGGCTTAACCCTGGGGGCGGAGGCAATTTTAGGCTCCGTGTTGGCGGCAACGGTGCCGCTGCTGTTGGATGCTGATGGGTTGAATTTATTGGGAACTGCGGTTGAGCGCCTCCGGGAGCGGTCTGCACCGACGATCCTCACGCCCCATGTGGGGGAATTTCGGCGGTTATTTCCAGATTTAGACCCAAGTGATCGCTTTGTGGCCACCTTAGCGGCGGCAGCCCAAACGGGGGCGATCGTCCTCCTCAAGGGGGCGAGGACGGCGATCGCCTCCCCCGATGGGAATTTTTGGGTCATTCCTGAAAGTACGCCGGGATTGGCGCGGGGGGGCAGTGGCGATGTGTTAACGGGGTTATTGGCGGGGCTATGGGCGGGGGCCAGTGGGCCAGCGGTGGATGTGGCGGCGGCGGCGGCTTTTTGGCATGCGGCGGCGGGACAACGGGCGGCGGCGGCCTATACAGAGTTAGGGGTAGATCCGCTGCGGTTGGCCGCTACGTTGGGGGCTTGTCTGGCAGGGTCGGAACCCACCCCGCCCTCTGGGCACTCCTAGGAGGGGAAACATCAAAACATCTCCTCTTGGGAGGGGCTAGGGGTGGGTGCTCTGGAAAACGAAACAGTTCTTTACAAAAATTGAGGGTTTTAATGAACAATTGCAACGTTATGCAACGGGGTTCGCGGTTTCGGGCTAAAACTTGGAAATTAACAAAGCCCATTTAGCGTTTTTAAGGATTGCACGATGACATTCACCCTTTTTGCTGTTGCTGCCCCCGCGACGATTTCTTGGAGTCCGACGGTGGCGATCATCATGATTGTTTGTAATGTGGTGGCGATCGCCATTGGCAAATTCAAGATTGACCAACCCAGTGCTGGCCCGGCGTTGCCGATGCCGCAAATGTTCGGCGGCATGGGTTTACCCGCCGTGTTGGCAACCACCGCCTTCGGCCATATTTTGGGCGCTGGCGTGATTTTGGGGTTTGCCAACATGGGCGTGATCTAGTTTTCGCCCTCCTAAGCTTGCGAGAGATACACACAAGATGGTTGCTGAGGCAATCATCTTTTTTTTGGGGTTTTCCGAGGTGGGGGGCCAAGGGAGGGCGCAGGGGTTGCCCCCCACAGACCAGGATGGGATTTGATCGTTTGTTGAAACTGCCCCTTTCTGATAGAATCGTGTAGAAATATTACAAACTCTTTAAGAATCTTAAAATCCTATGGAGCTACTGGTTGTTGGGGGAACGGGAACCTTAGGGCGGCAGATTGTCCGGCGGGCCATTGATAGCGGTCATGCCGTCCGGTGCTTGGTGCGCAATGCTCGCAAAGCTTCCTTTTTACAGGAATGGGGGGCGAAACTGATCGAGGGAGATCTCTGTGATCCCGACACCCTACCGCCAGCCCTAGAGGGCGTAGAAGGGCTAATCGATGCAGCCACCACCCGCGCCAGTGACTCCCTGCGGATTCGCGAAGTCGATTGGGAGGGCAAAGTGGCCCTGATTCAGGCGGCCAAGGCGGCGAATGTGCAACGCTACCTGTTTTTTTCGATCCTCGATGCGGAAAAATTTCCCAACGTGCCCCTGATGGAGATTAAGCATTGCACCGAATTATTTCTCGCTGAATCCGGCATCCCCTACACGATTTTACGGCCCTGTGGGTTTATGCAGGGGCTGATCGGTCAGTACGCTGTACCGATTTTGGATAATCAATTGGTGTGGATTACGGGGGCGGGGGCGGCGATCGCCTACATGGACACCATCGACATCGCCAAAATTGCCGTCCGTGCCCTCGAAACCCCAGAGGCCACTAACCAAACCTATCCCGTCGTCGGCCCCAGAGCCTGGGGAGCCTACGAAATCATCCGCCTTTGTGAACGGTTGGCGGGGCAGACCGCGAAAACGGCCCGCCTCGAACTGCCGATCCTGCGCCTGATTCGGCGGATTACCCGCTTTTTCCAATGGGGGCAAAACGTTGCCGATCGCCTCACCTTTGCGGAAGTGCTAGCCAGCGATCGCCCCCTCAATGCCCCCATGGAGCCGGTCTACCAAACCCTCGACCTCGATGCTGCCGACACCACCACCCTCGAAGCCTATTTGCAAGAATACTTCACCCGGATCATGACCAAGCTCAAGGAAATCGGCTACGAAAAAGAAAAAGAGAAAAAACGCCGCAAACAAAAAGTCAAGGCGGGGAAAAAGTGAGCACCCCTGGTTGAGAGCGATCGCCAACGGAGGCGATCTAGATCGTCCTCGAAAGGTTGAGGTTTAGGACGCAATGGATGCCCCGATGATCCAGAGAACGCCCAAAACCCGATACATTGATTAAATTGCAACACCCCTATTTCCTGAAGACCACCGTGCCCAAAGTTGGCGTTTTATTTAACGATATCAAGCCCGTTGCCTGCCGTATGGCCCAAGAGCTAGAGGAAACCCTCTCTCAGGAGGGCTACGAAGTTTGCGTCCGTTCGAGCCAGGGCGGGTTACTGGGTTATTTGCAAAGTGACGAATTGCCCAACCCCACCCCCGTGGATGCCCTCATTCCCGAAGGCTTTGATCAATCCATGGCCTTTTGCATTGTCCTAGGGGGGGATGGGACAGTGTTGGCGGCCTGTCGGCAGATTGCGCCGTTGGAAATGCCGATTTTAGCGGTCAACACCGGCCACATGGGCTTTTTAACCGAAACCTATGTCAATCAATTGCCCCATGCGATCGCCGAAGTCCAGGCTGGCAACTGCATGATTGAGGAGCGATCGATGCTATCGGTGCAGGTGTACCGTCAGGAAACGTTATTGTGGCAAGCCCTCTGTTTGAATGAGATGGTGCTGCACCGGGAACCGCTGACGAGTATGTGCCATTTTGAAATCAAAATTGGCCACCATGCCCCCGTTGATATTGCCGCCGATGGCGTGATTTTATCCACCCCGACGGGATCGACGGCCTATTCCCTCAGTGCCGGCGGGCCGGTGCTGACCCCCGATGTGCCGGTGTTACAATTGATGCCCATTTGCCCCCATTCCCTCGCTTCCCGGGCCTTGGTATTTTCCGAAACCGACACCGTGCAAATTTTTCCCGCCACCCCGAACCCAATGGTGATGGTGGTGGATGGTAATGGCGGCTGTCCGGTGTTGCCCCAGGATCGGGTCTGGGTGGAGCGATCGCCCTATTCCGCCCGATTTATCCGCCTCCAATCCCCGGAATTTTTCCGCATCCTCCGGGAAAAACTGGGCTGGGGTCTGCCCCACATCGCCAAACCCACATCTGTAGAATTGCCCTAGGTTTGGCAATCTCCGCCAGTTTTCGCTACTTTTGGAGCAGGTTATAACTGCTTAATTCAGGGTTTCAAGGGGAATAATCAACATGAATGGATTGCCCTGTGTGCTGGTGGTCACAACCGATAGCCGCTTTGGTCAACAGATGGAGCAGGATCTTTTAGCGGCGGGTTATGACCCGGTGGTCAGTGAGAGCCTCAACCGGGTGGCCCAGCAGTTTACGGCCCTTAAACCGGCGTTGGTGGTGATTGATCAGGTGCAATTGGGGGAGGCGGCCTTGCATCTCTGTCGGCAATGGCGACTCCAGGGCCAAACGTTGCCCATCTTATTTTTCATGGCCATGGAGCGGTTAGAAGACCGGGTGGCCTGTTTGGAGGCGGGGGGGGATGACTATTTAGTGCAACCTTATCGGAGTGATCGCGTCTTATCCCAAATCCAGTTCTATCTCCAACCCCCCCAGGAAAATGAAGAACAGTTACGCTTTGGGGATTTGGTGCTGGATTTAACCACCCGGCGAGCCATTCGTAATCATCGGGAATTTGATCTCACCATGAAGGAGTTTGAACTCCTCAAATACCTAATGCTCCATCCCCGCGATGTGGTGACTCGTGAGCAAATCTTAGAAAATGTCTGGGGCTATGATTTTGTCGGGGAATCCAATGTGATTGAGGTGTATATCCGCTACCTTCGTCTCAAAATTGAAGATGAGGGGGAAAAACGGCTCATTCAAACCGTGCGGGGTGTAGGGTATGTATTGCGGGAGGCTTAGGCCTGCCCGGCCATGCGATCGCCATTCCAATTGCCAATAGACCGATGCGTGAACAGAACAATCAAAAACAATTTGCAGTATTCGCCCTCTGCCTAGTGGGTTTGAGCCTGACTGGGTTGGGCTGTTCACCCCTAGAGGTGGAGTCGGTCGCCGACCCCAGCGCCATCACCACCAAAGAATTCACCATTGAACCCGACACGACTCCGCAAGTGTTACCCATTGGCGCGATCGCCCGTTTTGACTCCGTGGATCTTGAGATTGAGCTAGAGGTGGCCACCACCCCAGCGGAACAGTCACGGGGCTTAATGTTTCGGGATGCGGCATCTTTGCCGGATAATCGCGGCATGATTTTTCCCTTTGATCCCCCCCGTCGGGTTTCCTTTTGGATGAAAAATGTGCTGATCAGTTTGGATATGGTGTTTATCTATGAGGGGGAGGTGATTGCCATTGCGGACAATGTGCCCTCCTGTAGTGGCGAACCTTGCCCCACCTATGGCCCCGATCAACGGGTGGATCATGTCATTGAATTGCGGGGAGGCCGGGCGGAAGCGCTGGGGTTAGCAGTGGGCGATCGCCTCGATTTAGAATTTTTATCTCCTTAGGGGTTGCAAAAGATCCCAAAGAGTGTAAAATCGGCTACACTATCTAATCAATGTTTCCCGTAGCTTCGGTTTGATTCCCCCGGTTCGATGGGGTTGCCGGTGCTTTTTGGCCCCACTTTCCCCGGTGAGCGTGGCTCAAGCCCAGCCCATTTTCAAGCCGCCACAAAAGCTTCAGATTTCCGGAGCCGTTTTAAACGGCATTTTCTACTGTCCGGATTTCACCCTTTTGGTCTGCTGCTGATCTTCAGCAAGGCCATCGAGCGGGGAAATTGATTAATATTTAACGTTAGATGGGTACGGTGCTCGTGCGGGCAAGGCATCTTGTCTAAGCGGGCGAAATCACCCACCCTAGGGGTTCAGATTTTGTCACTGTTGTTTTCCGTAGGATTACGGGAAAAACCGTTGAAATCCGTGGCTTTGGCCCCGGAGATCAGACCCTGACAGTGGACAGATTAAACAGTGGCCGAGTCACCCCTCAACTTTTAACCGGATCATCCACAATCAACAACAATCTCAATCATCAATCATCAGGAGGTGATATTTACAATGCAAACTGGAACCTATGCGCGTTTGGTCAAATTCCTACACGATGAATTAGCCCTCTCCAAAGATTCAATTGCGATCGCCCAGCGGTCTTTTGAGAAACATCCCGGCTCGTTCCCGATGATTCTCTGGCAATATGGCTTAGTCACCCTAGAGCAGTTGGATCGGATTTTCGATTGGCTCGATAACACCTCTAGTCCTAACAATTTTAGTGATGGCTCACTCTAAAACTCCAGTAATTTACCCATTTTTAGGCTTGGGTTTTCCAGGCTTGAAAACGCAAAGGGGAAGGGAAACCTTCTCCTTTCGTGTATTTTGGGCCAATTTCCCAGATCTACAGACCCAAGGGGGGTAATAGAATGGGAACTGAATTTTTACCGGTAGTTGTGATGATTGAGAATCGACTGGCTGAGATTGGGGCGATCGCCTGTGATGTCGCTTGGGGTGCGGCGGATGTGCTGCGGGCCTATTACCGGGGCGAAGGGGATCTCAATGTCCAGGATAAAACCGGCGATCCGGTAACAGCGGCGGATCTGGCCGCCAACCATTACATTCTCGAACATCTCCAAGCCCAACTCAAAGATGAACCCTTTGGCTACCTCAGTGAGGAAACCTATGATCTGGTGAAGATGGAAGCCAAGCCAGAAGATTGGGTGTGGATTATTGATCCCCTGGATGGGACGCGGGATTTTATTGAAAAAACCGGCGAATATGCGATTCATCTCGCGCTCACCTACCAAGGCCGGCCGCAGATTGGTGTGGTGGTGATTCCTGAAACAGAAAAACTCTATTTTGCCCTCAAGGGACAGGGGACAACGGTGGAGGGGCGCGATCGCCACCGCACCCCCATCCGTCCCTCCACCCACAGCCGCATTGAAGATCTGGTACTGGTGGCCAGTCGCAGCCATCGCGATCTACGGCTGAATAAAATGTTAGAGCGGATGCCCTTTGGCGATCGCCAATTTGTCGGCAGTGTGGGCTGTAAAATTTCCACAATCCTCGAACAACGCACCGATGTTTACATTTCCCTCTCTGGGAAATCCGCCCCCAAGGATTGGGATTTTGCCGCGCCGGAATTGATCCTGACGGAAGCCGGGGGCCAGTTCACCAGTTTTACGGGGGCAGAACTGCGCTACAACCAGGGGGATGTGAACCAATGGGGGGGCTTAATGGCCAGTAACGGCCCCTGCCACCGGGAGCTATACACCCTCGCCTCACAATTATTAGTGGAGATTGACGCAGAACTGGCCGCAGAAGCCTAACTTAAAATCCCCTGTCGGGGCGAAAAATTTTTCGCCCCTCCCCCTCTCCTGCTGCCCCGGAGCCAACCCCGAAAATGGTACAATCCTTAGGGAACATCCAGTATTAACCCTATAGAATCCTATGACTTCTGCCAACGGTTCGTCTTCCAACACCGAGAAGACCCTCGAAGCGATGAAAAGCTTTTCTGAAACCTACGCCAAACGGACGGATACCTATTTTTGTATCGACCCCTCCGTGACGGCTGTGGTGATTGAAGGATTAGCCCGCCATAAGGATGAACTGGGTTCGCCCCTTTGTCCCTGCCGTCACTATGAGGACAAAGAAGCTGAAGTGAAAGCGGCCTATTGGAATTGTCCCTGTGTGCCGATGCGGGAGCGCAAAGAATGCCACTGTATGCTGTTCATCACCCCTGATAATGATTTTGCTGGGGATAAGCAGGATATTACGATGGAAGAAATTATCAAGGTTCGGGAAAGTTTGGCGGGTTAAGCCCTCGCTTCGTTGCCCACGATCCCCCCGGCTACGCCGACCCCCTTCATAAGGGGGTTAAATATTCAGAACCCCCCTTTTCAAGGGGGGCAGGGGGGATCCCGCTTCGTTTCAATGCCCACGATCCCCCCGGCTGCGCCGACCCCCTTGATAAGGGGGTTAAATATTCAGAACCCCCCTTTTTAAGGGGGGCAGGGGGGATCCTCTCCATAACCCCTATGCTGCCTCCTGCCTTTGAAGATGCGATCGCCCAATTTAATCGGGGTGAATTCTACGCCTGCCACGATACCCTCGAAGCCCTTTGGTTTGAAGCCCTAGAGCCGGAAAAAACCTTTTATCAAGGGATTTTGCAAGTGGCCGTCGCCTGCTATCACCTGGAAAACGAGAACCGACGGGGCGCGGTGATGTTGTTAGGGGAAGGGGTGCGACGACTGCGGGATTATCAACCGGATTATGGCGGCATTGATGTGGCCCAACTGATGGCCACAGGGTTGAATTTACTACACCATCTCCAACAGTCCTCCGATAGGATAGAAGGAGAGGTTATCCCCTTACCCCAGATCATCCCAGCAGATTCTCCACCGGATCGGGAACTGGAAGCCTGAAAAGCAGATCTAGAAGCCTTGGGAGATTTTTATCGGGTTGAACTTTATGCCGACAGTCAAACACCAGACGAGTAAACTGATCACTGCCCTTTTCGCCCTGGGCATGGGAGGGGCGATCGCCCTCTCGACGATGATACCAGGGGCGATCGCCCAGGATGGCCGGGCCATCACCGTGCGCTCTGACCGCCAAGAAGCCGACCAAATCACCGGGATCATCACCGCCACCGGCAACGTCCGCGTTGATTATCCCGCCCGCCAAATTCAAGCCACTTCTGCCCAGGCCCAATACTTCAGCCGCGAGCAGCGCATTGTCATGACCGGCAATGTTTACGTCCTCCAAGAAGGCAACAGCATTCGCGGCGAAACGATTACCTATCTCATCGATGAAGGGCGGTTTGTGGCCACCCCCCAAGCCAATCGCCAAGTCGAATCGATCTATATCATCTCCGACCCCGAAGCCCCCGCCACCCCCCCCGCCGGCCCTCCAACCCCCACCTTCAACCCCAAACCGGCCCTCAAACAACCGGAGAGCGGCCAATAGCAGCCCATGACCATCTACCTCAAAAATGTCCAAAAGTCCTACGGTAAGCGGGTTGTGGTTAATGAAGTCAGCGTCCAGGTTTCTTTAGGGGAAATTGTTGGGCTATTAGGGCCCAATGGGGCGGGGAAAACCACAACCTTTTATATGGCGACGGGGCTGGTTCGGCCCAATGGTGGCTCCGTTTGGCTCAATAATCGGGAAATCACCAAACTGTCGTTAAATGAGCGATCGCACCTGGGGATTGGCTACCTCACCCAACAGGCCAGCATTTTTCGCAACCTGACGGTACAGGAAAATATTGAACTGGTGTTACAACAGGGGCCGCTTTCTCCCAAGGAGCGCCGCCGTCGCCTCAATACGCTCCTCGGGGAATTTCGCCTTGAACAGGTGGCCAGAACCAAAAGTCGTCACGTTTCTGGGGGGGAGCGACGGCGCACGGAGTTGGCCCGCGCTCTGGCCACCGGCAGTGATGGCCCAGAATTTCTCCTTTTGGATGAACCCTTTGCCGGGGTTGACCCCATTGCCGTTTCGGAAATTCAAAAAATAGTCGCCCAACTGCGCGATCGCCCCATGGGCATTTTAATCACCGATCACAACGTCCGGGAAACCCTTGCCATTACCGATCGCGCCTACATCATGCGGGAAGGGGAAATTCTTGCCGCAGGCACGGGAGATGAACTCTACAATAATGCCCTGGTGCGTCAATATTATTTAGGTGAGGATTTTCGGATCTAGTTTACTCGTTTACCACTGACCCCATGGCTTTTGGATTTCCCCGCTTTTCTTTCCCCGGTTCCGTCCTCGACCGCTACATCATCAGCGAAATTATGGCCCCCTTTCTGTTTGGGGTGGGGTTGTTTTCCTCTCTGGGGTTTGCGGTGGGGGTGTTGTTTGACTTGGTGCGGCGGGTAACAGAATTTGGTTTGCCGCTATCCGTGGCGATGCAGGTTGCGCTGTTGAGTGCGCCGCAGTTCATTGCCTATGCCTTTCCCATGTCGATCCTCTTGGCCACGCTGATGGCCTATAGCCGTCTGGCGGGGGATAGTGAATTGATTGCCCTGCGTAGTGTGGGCACGAGTGTCTATCGCATTGTTCTGCCGGCGGTGATTATTAGTTTCGCGGTAACAATCCTGACGTTTTTATTCAATGATGTGGTGGTTCCCCGGGCCAACTACCACGCGGCCCTCACCTTGGAACAGGCTTTAACGGGCGATCGCCCCAATTTCCAAGAAAACAATATTTTTTACCCCGAATATGGCGATATTGTCGATGAGCAGGGGCAACACCGCACGGTTTTAAAACGGATGTTCTATGCCGAGCAATACGATGGCAACGCCATGCACAACCTGACCGTGATTGATCGCAGTGAAGGCACTGTCAGTCAGATCATCACCTCAGAATCCGCCCAATGGGATCCGGGGCGTAACCGTTGGGATTTTTTCAACGGCGTGATTTACCTCCTCTCTAACGATGGCTCCTTTCGCAACATCCTCCGGTTTGAGCGGGAAGAACTCCAACTGCCTAGCACCCCCTTTGATCTGGCTCAACGGGTGCGGGATAATACGGAAATGACGATCGCCGAAGCCCGCGAATACTTAAAAATTCTCGATCAAGGGGGCGATCCCCAGGAGCGGCGTAAAATTATGGTGCGGCTCCATCAAAAAGTCTCCTTTCCCTTTGCCTGTTTGATTTTTGGCTTGGTGGGGGCTGCTCTGGGGACGCGATCGCAAGGGGGGAAGGCCACCAGTTTTGCCATTAGCGTGGTGATGATTTTCTGTTATTACACGCTGTTCACCACCACCGGAGCCTTAGGGGTGGCCGGAGTTTTAGATCCCATTCCTGCCGCCTGGTTGACCAATGTTCTCGGCCTGGTATTAGGGGGCGGTATTCTGCTCCAAGTTTCCCGCTAGAGGCTCATTCTGGGGGGATGGCCTAAACTAGAGGTATCGGTGCAACTGAAATTTATGGCTATGCCTTCCCATCAGCCCCCTCCCCATCACCCCCATCATCCCCACCTGGAGATTCACACACCGCCGCCCCCCTTCTACAAGCGGCTCAGTGTGGTAATTCCAGCAGTGGTGACGGTGCTGCTCAGTGGCTCACTGTGGAGTTATAGCCAAAACCCCAACTGGCTTTCCGAAAGTCGGGAGGATAACCCCTGGATTGAACATATTTTAAAACTCAACCCAAATTTAAGCCGGGCTGACTTGGAGCAGGATGCGGAGTCGGGGGATTTGTCCTTTTGGTTTGGGCGATCGGGCAGTGACTATACAGGGAGCGCTGAAGAATCCGTAGACCTCAATGAGAGTGATGAACCGAGTCTCCTGGATCAGTTCATGGAGTCGCAAAATGCCGAAGCAGTGCGGCAGGATGCCGATAATCCTTTTTTTAGCCCGCCAACGGCTGATGATGCCGATTCAACTGCGGCCCCAACCAATACCACCCCCACCCCATCGGCGCTAGAAGATGCCCTCAAGGCTAATAATCCACCTCCACCTCCCACCAGTCCCCTCCAGGATGCCCTCAATCGCCTCAATCCCCCCGCTACGGGTGCAGAGGCGGCAGATCCTAACCCCAATGGGGAAATGGCTCCCTCTCGCTATGAAAACCCCAATAATCAGGGTTTAAACAATCCAGGGGTTAATTCAATGGGGAATCTCAACCCCGATGGCACAGTGGCCCCCACGCCGCCCCCCAGCCGGACGAGCCGCAATGCCACCACAACCCCCAATGTGATGCCGATGCCTGCCCCCACGGGCCGCCGCGATACGCCCATGCTGCCCACAACCCAACCCCAGGCACAAACGCCAGTCCCCAGCAATCAACGCCGGGAGCAGCCCCTCAATGCCGCCAATCAGCCGCAAAGTTATCAACGGGTGGGGGGTGGTGAAATGAATACTTTTGCCGATCCCCTGGGTAGCCAGCGATAAAATGTTGGGGGTCTGCCCATTTAGTCTGTTAACTATGCCCAGAGTTCGCGTCCGTCAACACGTTAATCCCCTCAGTCAGAAATATCAACAACCCGTTTCCCTCCCCGATTGGGGACAGGTTTACGGTGATTTACACCGCCCCCTCCATTTGGATATTGGCTGTGCGCGGGGACGGTTTACCCTGGCGATGGCGGAAACCCAAGGGGATTGGAATTTTTTGGGTTTAGAAATTCGGGAGCCGCTGGTGGTGGAGGCCAACCGGATTCGGGATGAGCGGGGTTTGGCTAATTTGCATTATTTGTTTTGCAATGTCAATCAAGATGGGGAGGCGATCGCCCAATCCCTCCCTCCCCAAGCGATCCAATGGGTCTCGATCCAATTCCCCGACCCCTGGTTTAAGCAACGCCACGCGAAACGCCGGGTGGTGCAGCCGGAATTAGTAACGCTGTTGGCGGAAATTCTTCCCTTAGGGGCGCGGGTGTTTGTGCAGTCCGATGTGGTGGCGATCGCCCAAGAAATGGCCGACCAATTCCACGCCCACCCCGCCTTTATGCGTACCCATCCTGAACCCTGGCTGGCGGACAATCCCCTCCCCGTACCTACAGAGCGGGAAATTGCCACATTCCGCAAGGGCCAGCCGGTTTATCGCGCCCTATTCCGCCGCGACGCGCCGTAGGAATGCCACCGCCTCCACATGAGGGGTTTGGGGGAAAAAGTCCGCCGGTTGAATGTGCTCGATTTCGTATTGCCCCGTGCTACAGAGGTGCTGCAAATCCCGCGCTAGGGTGCTGGGTTTGCAACTCACATAGACAATGCGGGCCGGTGGTCGCCGCAGCAAACTATCGAGGACGGTGCGATCGCACCCCTTCCGAGGGGGATCAATAATCACCACATCCGCAATGCTTTCCCGTTCGTAGATCCAACTTTCCACGGTTTGGGTGTAGAACTGCACATTTTGAATGTTGTTGAGTTGAGCATTGGCTTTGGCCTGGGCAATGGCCGTCGCTTGGGATTCCACGCCAATTACCCGCTGTACCTGCCGCGCTAAGGGCAGCGCAAACGTGCCAATGCCACAATAGGCATCTAACAGCACCTCATTGCCCTGTAACTGCAACTGCCGCTCAATCACGCCCAACAACTGCTCCGCCACCTCAGTATTCACCTGAAAAAACGTTTCCGGTCGGAGATGGAGCGTTAACCCGGCAAACTGCTCCGCCAAATAGGAACGACCGGCGATCGTATAGGTATCAGCACCAAAAATGATGTTATTGCGGTGGGGATTGTGGTTGAGGCAAACCCCCACCAGGGCAGGATAGCGGGCCATCCAAGCCTGAGCCTGCTCCTCCAGGTTCGTTAACGTCATCTCCGTACTCACCAGCGTTAACAGGATTTCCCCGGTGCGCCGCCCAATGCGTAGCGCCAAATGGCGTAACCGTCCCTGGTGGCGTTCTTCGTTGTAAATGCTCCAGCCTTGGGTGGCAATGTCCTGCTTTACTTCCGCAAGGAGGGGATCAAGGCGTTGATCCTGTACTGGGCATTGATTGAGATTCACCACCTGATGGGTTCCCTTGCGGTAATACCCCGCCTGTATCCCTTGGTTTTCGCTGGAGCGGCTGAGGGGATAGGTGGCTTTGTTGCGGTAGTGGAGGGGTTCCCCTTGGAGGAGGGGGGCGAGGGTGAGGTCGGTAAAGCCGCCGATGCGTTGGAGGGCTTGGGCCAGGAGGTTAACCTTAGCCGTCCCTTGGGTGGCATCGTCGATATGTTGCCACTGACAACCGCCACATTTATCCGCCACGATGCAGCGGGGGCGAATTCGCTGGGGGGAAGGGGTGAGGAGTTGGACGAGTTTGCCGTGGGCGTATTGGGGTTTGACGTGGGTGAGCCGGACTTGGAGGCGATCGCCCGGTGCGCTATCGGGGATGAAGATGACGCGATCGCCCCAACGGGCCACCCCATCGCCGCGATCGCTGAGATCAACAACATCAACATCAAGCAAATGGCCCTGTTGCCACAGGTTGGCGGGGTCAGACATAGGGGGTTTTATTACAAAATATTACAGACAGGTGAGGGAATCCCGCAGTCCAAGGGGCTTCTCTTCCTGAGAATTGCCAACTGTCGCTAAACTAACAGGTGGTATTTGAATCTATCACAATAAGATGAGCGTAGTTAGCCAAGTCATTCTCAAAGCCGATGATCAACTCCGCTACCCCAGCAGCGGTGAACTCCGAAGCATTGGCAGTTTTTTAGAAACGGGTATGCAGCGCATTCGCATTGCCGAAAGCCTCGCAGAAAATGAAAAAAAGATTGTTGAAAAAGCCAGTAAAGAACTTTGGCGGAAACGACCCGACTTCATCGCCCCCGGCGGCAACGCCTTCGGCCAGAAGCAACGGGCCCTCTGCTTGAGAGATTACGGCTGGTATCTGCGGCTGATCACCTACGGGGTGTTAGCTGGCGATAAAGGCCCCATCGAAACCATTGGTTTAATTGGGGTCAAGGAAATGTACAACGCCCTCGAAGTGCCCGTCGCGGGCATGGTGGAGGCGGTGCGTTGCCTCAAGGATGCCGCCCTCGGTGTCCTCACCACTGAAGATGCCGAAGCCACGGCTCCCTATTTTGACTACATCATCCAAGCGATGAGCTAGGGTGTGATGTGCGGGTTTTGCGGCTGTTGAGAGGGCAAATTTGCGTTTGCAGCGGCAGAAATCCCCGTACTACCGATATTCAGTAAAGCCAGCCTTTAAGGGCAGCGTGTGTAAATACGCTGCCTTTATTGGGCCAATTATAAAAAGTGCATATAATCAACTATTTGTCAATGGGTAAGATCTAGCCATTTTCCGAAAATTTTTGTTATAGTAGAGGCTGAAAGGTGAAGTCAAACTGACGATTTAAAACCATGATTGCCATCGTCGTTGCGCTGTGGGGGTACAACTGGCAAACGCTTCGCCCATCAGTCTTTTCTCTCTAGCCCATTCCATTCATGATTGCTCAAAACTGCGTTGGATTTTTGCTCGCCTACCCTTGAATCGCCCCTGTCCGAGGCAATCTATGGGGTAAAACGCCCAAATTCATTTGTATTTTTAAAGCTGGAGGTCATTTCGTGTGATTGCGATTTCTTTGCCAACCCGGAAACAAGACTGGCAGACGATGAGCTTCGCTTCAACGCTCTACCTTTGTCCGATTCTTGACCTACTCCTTGCCAAAGTTCCTCCAGAATATGAGCCAGAACTGCGTCTGGGTCTCCAAGAGGCGTTAGTGAATGCGGCCAAGCATGGCAATGGCCTAGATCCCAGCAAGCAGGTTTCTGTCCAGTTTTCCATTGCCGATGATCTCTATTCTTGGGTGATCACCGATCAAGGGGAGGGCTTTTGTGCAACCCCCCGTTGTCCGGCGAATCCTGAGGATCTATTGCCCGATGAATGTTCTGAGGGCGGGCGGGGGCTATGCCTGCTGTATCAAATTTTTGATCAAGTCCATTGGAACCGAGAAGGAACCCAACTGAGGCTTTCAAAACGAGTTAAGCGTGAACGCTCCCTTTGGCGTTAGCGCTTTTTTTAAGCTGATTTTTCCTGGTTATTGGGAATCTGTTCGTACAATTGATCTGCATAAGGGCGAAAAAATTTTGTGCCTCCGGCAGGCTTACGCCAACGCCCCTACATTATTCTCCCTCATTTCAGGATTGGGGAGCGGGTGCGCCGCGCAACATCCCCTCGGTACTGAGGTCTTCATCAAGGGCTTCCCAATGGAGGCCATAGCCGCCTCCACAGATTTGCCAAGCCTCCCGCTGCTCCAGGGTTGCGTTAAAGAGTCTCGGATACCAAATGAGCGGAACGCTAATCTTGCGCCCATCCATTAAGTCAACGTTAATCAGATCGGCGGTGAAAGATACATCTTTAACCCGCTCATCAGCCCGAATCGCCAAAATACCCATGCCAAGCCTCCAATAATTGCTGTTGATATTCTTGTACGATCATTTGCAGTTTACGCAGTTCTTTGCTGGAAAATCCATAATTGCTCGCTAAACCCACAGGGCTTAACCAGAATTTAGCCGAAGCTTGACCACGATCAATATGGATATGGGCAGGTTCGTTGGGTTCATGGCTATAAAAATAGAGTCGATAAGGCCCAATCCGCAAAATCGTTGGCATAGTCCTTGAAATTTAGCTTGTCTGTTTTGCAGTGGGGGAGCCGTGGGTGGGGCAGGGGGGGGCTTTGAGGGAGCGATCGAGCCAGCCGACGGCCTGCTCAAGATGGGTGAGGGCTTCTTGGGGTTGGTCGTTGAGGAGGAAGACGAGGGCGGCGGTGATCTGTTGTTGGGCTTGGGCACGCCGATCGCCCTTCAAACGATGCCAATCATTGGGGGCAATGGCTAACTGAGCGGCGAGGGCTTGGGCCAATTCCAGGGGGGTTTGGGTTGAGGAATGATGGGTATTGTTGAGAGAAGACGCGGGGATCATAAAATGGTTGAGAATTCTGGAGGAACCCCTCCAGTATAGAAAGAGACGCAGATCAGGGGGAAACCATGGAGGGTGAAGAGGAATTTGCACAGGCGATCGCCGCCGCCGATGCTGCCTTAAAAGAACTCAAAGACCGTTTTGCCCAAGTTCTTCAGGATCAAGCAACGTTGACGGAACTGCAAAGCCAACGGCAACAGGTCAAAACCGAGAAACCCCCGGCCTGGAAAACCGAACTAGCCCACATCGAAAAGCAGATCGAGGCGATCGCCCTCAACCTCGAAAGTCGCCTGATTCAATGGCGCAGCTTCAAAGAACCCTTCTGGCAGATCATCCGCTACGGGGGTTTAGGGTTTATCCTCGGTTGGCTCCTCCACCGTTGGCTCCATTCCTAGGGGGCTGGGGTGGCGGCCCCATGGCGGGCGGCGATCGCCTCAATGGTCGTCTCTTCGTAATATTCAAAGGGTTGATGAATCCAGGGATTATCGGCAAGATAATCAACGTAATAATCCGGCTTACACACCGAACAAGCCTTATACCAGAGGACAGCGGTGCGAATCTCCGTTTGAGGTGTGCCATATTGGGTCATCAGCCACCGTTGAGATTCCCGCAGGCTCACGCCAGAATCGGCTAAATCATCCAGGAGGAGAATGCGATCGCCCAACGTCTCGCTGGTCATCGCCAAATGGTCAGAAAAGCGAATTTTCCCCCGCAGGCGGTTGCCCTCCCCACTGTAGGAAGCCGCCATCAGGATCGCCAGGGGTCGATTATAGAGGCGGCACAGGATATCCCCTAGCCGTAACCCCCCCTTAGCGATGCAAACAATCTGGTTAAACTCCCAGCCTGAATCGTAGATCTGGGCAGCCAACTGCTCAATTTTGAGATGGTACTCCGACCAAGACACATAAAGATCTGCCATAGTGCTGCTTATAGTGTAGGGGAACAGAATTTTCAATTGAGTATGGCAAATTTCAGCCCCCAACGCTGAATTTGTGATGATGCGATCGCCATTCCCCCACCAACACCATGACCTCATCCTCCGATTCCCCAGCCGCTCCCCCCATCGTTAACGAACGCCTTACCTTCAGCACCAAGCTCGCCTATGGCGCGGGGGATCTGGGCACGGCCATGAGTGCCAACGTCTTAATCTTTTTCCTCCTCTTCTTTTTCACCAACGTTGCCGGCCTCCCCGCCGGTTTAGCCAGTTCCGTCCTGGCCATTGGCAAAATTTGGGATGCAATTAACGACCCCCTCACCGGAATTTGGAGCGATCGCACCCGTACCCGTTGGGGGCGGCGGATTCCCTGGATGATCGGGGGGGCGATTCCCTTCGGAATTTGTTTTTATCTCCAATGGCAAATCCCCCAATTCAGCCCCGACCCCGCCACGAATCAATGGGGCCTGTTTGCCTACTATGTCACCATCGCCATTTTCTTTCACCTGATTTACACCGCCGTCAACCTCCCCTACACCGCCCTCACCCCCGAACTCACAGAAGACTACAACGAGCGCACCTCCCTCAATAGTTTCCGCATGGCCTTTTCCATCGGCGGTAGCATCCTCTCCTTGGTCATCGCCCAGATCATGTTTAGCCTCTACCCCGATGATCCCCTCCAACGGTTTCAGGCTTTGGGACTGCTCTGCTCTTTAATTGCGGTGGTGGCGATTCTCTGGTGTGCGCTGCGGATGCGGGAGCGGGGGGCAGATCCGATCCTGCCGAAAACCTGGGGACGGAATTTAGGCTATGGCTTAGTCACGGTGGGAACCCTTGGGCTGACGGGGGGCAGCGTGGCGACTCTGCGGGGGCTGTTTGATTGGAATGCTTTGGCGGGGTTGTTATTGGGCATCCTGTTGATTGCCTTTGGCCTAACGATGATTTTTAACCACCCCGAAGCCCATCTGATTGGCGAGGCTGCAAGTCGGGCGCGATCGCGCGCCGCCGACCAGGACAGTTTACCAATCTTGAGCCAATTAAAAGTAGTGTTCCATACCCGCCCCTTTCTCTACATCATCGGCATCTATCTCTGCTCCTGGTTAGCGGTGCAGTTAACCGCCTCGATCCTGATTTATTTTGTCGTCAGTTGGATGGGGATGCCGGAGGAGACCTTCCCGATGGTGGCGATCGCCGTCCAAGGAACTGCCCTGGCGATGCTGTTTGTGTGGCGGCCGGTGAGTAATCGCCTGGGCAAAAAAAAGGTTTATTACATGGGGACAGCGATTTGGATCGTCGCCCAAGGGGGCCTATCCCTGCTGCAACCGGGTCAAATCGGCTTAATGTACGCCTTGGCGACCTTGGCGGGTATGGGGGTATCGGTGGCCTATCTGATTCCCTGGTCAATGGTTCCCGATGTGATTGAATACGATGAACTCCAGAGCGGCCAACGGCGGGAAGGCTTGTTTTATGGGTTTATGGTGTTGCTGCAAAAATTGGGGTTAGCCTTTGCGGTGTTTCTCGTGGGTCAAGGGTTACAAATCGCCGGATTTATCGAGCGGCTCCCCAGTCAACCGATCCCCATCCAGCCCGATACCGCCTTATTGGCCATTCGTCTCGTCGTCGGGCCGCTGCCAATCTTCATTCTTTGCCTGGGCATTGTCCT